>NZ_JBSGCE010000005.1:164018-301954 GCF_053601695.1 Nonomuraea sp. NPDC004702 | reverse complement strand
CACCCGGTTACATTCCGAACCCGGAAGTTAAGCTTCTCTGCGCCGATGGTACTGCACTCGGGAGGGTGTGGGAGAGTAGGTCACCGCCGGACAATCTTTCGAAAGGGCCCCACACGCTTGTGTGGGGCCCTTTCGCATTCACCGGCATGACAACACGAACAGGGCCACCCCCAGCAGCCGGGGTGGCCCTTTTTTGCGTTCGGGGACCAGTGGGTCAGACGCGCTGCCACAAAGCCGGCACGTTGGGTGGCTCCCAACCGGCCATTGACGTGTGCCCTTGCAGGCACCGGTACGTCGACCCGCCGTAGGTTACCTGGTCACCCGCCTGGTAGGTCACCCCAACCTTCCAGGTTCCGCCGCCCGGAGACGGGCTAGTCGTGGGCGTGGGAGTGGGCGTCTGTGTGGGTGGCACGCCCTGCACGTTGAGCACGAAGTCGAACGTCGCCTCTTTCCCCGAGCCGACGGGGCGGACGTTCATGAGCAGTCTCGGGTCGTAGATGCTGTCGGTGTTGTTGCGCGGCTCGCCCGGGAAGTAGAGCTGCGTGGTGAGGATGCCACGGCCCGGAGCCTGCGCCTTGACGTGGATGTGCCGGGTACGGCCGGGGTAGAGGCCGGGCACGATGGTGGTGAGCTTGAAGGCCCCCTGGGCGTTCGTGTACTGGTGCCCCCGGAAGTTGTACGTGACGTTGTCGTAGTTGCCGTTGGCGTCGGCCTGCCAGAAGTCGAGCAGGACGTTCGCCAGTGGCTGACAGGACAGTCCGAACACGTATCCGCTCACCGTCAGCGGGGTGCCCGAGCCGGGGAGGGTCGAGCGCTGGGGGGAGTTGGGCTTGAAGTAGGGGCCCTCGGTCTGCGAGATCGTGAGATCGTCACCGTCGTCGCAGAACGGGGTGGGCTCCAGCTGCTGGCCGGTCCCGGCCATGGTGCGGGCCAGGGCCGGCACCTCGCCGATCAGGAACGGGACCGGTGTCGCTATGAGAGCCGCCTTGAACAGCGCCTTTCTGGTGATGCCGCGCTGCCTTTCCTCGCGAGTGTTCTCGCCTTCCACGATGGCCTCCTTGAAAGCGCCTGCTGGGGGGTAGAGCAGGCTGTTCTCCAAGGTGGCACCCTGCGGCGGAGGTGAGTACCCTCTAATTTTCTATACGATTCACGATATGTTTGCCCCGCGTCCAGACCGCTACGCGTGGTCAGTAGGGTTGAGGGGTGGATTATCGTGCGGTTGAACGTGCCATCCTGGAGCGGGGCGTCGAGTGGGATTTCGAGCCGACGCTCGACAGGATCGCTGCGCTCATGGATTTGCTCGGCTCGCCTCAGCGGGCGTACCCGGTCATACACATCGCCGGCACCAACGGCAAGACGACCACGGCGCGGCTGACGGAGGCGCTGCTTCGCGAGCGCAACCTCAGGGTGGGCCGGTTCACCAGCCCGCACCTGGTCACCGTGCGCGAGCGCATCACGGTCGACGGCGAGCCGCTGAGCGAGGAGCGCTTCGCCGAGGTCTACGAGGAGATCGCGCCCTACGTCGAGCTGGCTGACGCGCAGGGGCACCGGCGCATCCAGTTCTTCGAGCTGCTGACAGCCATGGCGTTCGCGGCGTTCGCCGACACGCCGGTCGACGTCGCGGTCATCGAAGCCGGCATGGGCGGTTCGTGGGACGCGACGAACGTCGCCGACGGCCTGGTGTCGGTCATCACGCCCATCTCCCTCGATCACATGGATCGTCTGGGGCCTGACATCCCGAGCATCGCCGGGGAGAAGGCCGGGATCATCAAGCCGGGCGCCACGACCGTGCTCGCTCAGCAGGAGCTGGCCGCGGCCGAGGTGCTGATGCGCCGCGCGGCCGAGGTCGGCGCCGTGGTGGCCCGCGAGGGGCTGGAGTTCGGCGTGCTCGGCCGGGAGATGGCGATGGGCGGGCAATTGCTCACCCTGCGCGGGCTCAAGGGCGTCTATGACGAGATCTACCTGCCGCTCTACGGCAGCTACCAGGCCAGCAACGCGGTGTGCGCGCTGGCCGCCGTCGAGGCGCTGACCGGTGGCGACGATCCGCTCGACGCGGATCTGGTGCGCCAGGCGTTCGCCCAGGCGGCCTCGCCCGGCCGGATGGAGGTCGTACGGCATACACCCACGGTGGTGATCGACGCGGCGCACAACCCCGGCGGGCTGGAGGCGAGCCTGGAGGCGCTGCACGAGGCGTTCGACTTCGCCAAGGTGATCGGCGTGGTCGCCGTCATGCGCGACAAGGACGTCGAGACCCTGCTGGAGCTGCTGGAGCCGATGCTCGACGAGATCGTGGTGACGCGTAACTCCTCGCCCAGGTCGTTGTCGGCGCAGGAGCTCGCCGCGCTGGCCGTGCCGCTGTTCGGCGAGGACCGTGTGCACGTCGTCGAGCGGCTCGACGAGGCCATCGACAGGGGTATCGGCATCGCCGACGCGGAGGGCGAGTTCAGCGGGACGGGGGTGTTCATCACCGGTTCGGTGGTGACTGCCGGAGATGCCCGGCATTTGCTCAAGGCGGATGGTGTGAGATGAATTTCGAGGTCACACCGGGCATGCGCAGGCTCGGCGCGAGCGTGCTCGGCATGGAGGCCATCGTGGCCGGGCTCATCACGCCGGTGGCGATCACCGTGGGCGGCGTGGCCCCTGCACTCGCCGTCGCGGTGGGCATCGGGCTGCTGGTGTTGTGCGTGGTCGCCGCGGGCCTGCTCAAACGGCCCTTCGGGTACGTCATGGGCAGCGTCATCCAGGTGCTGGCCATCGCCACGGGCTTCCTCGTGCCGACCATGTTCTTCCTCGGCGCGATCTTCGCGGCGCTGTGGATCACCGCGATTATCGTAGCTCGCCGTGTCGAGGGCGTGACTTCCCGCTAAAGTCGGCCTACATGGCCGTCCCCCCGATTCAACGGTCGCCGCTTCCGGCTGGCCTCAGACATTCCTGGCTGCTCGACGTGGTGCTCGGGCTGCTCGTCCTCGTGGCGTTGCCGCTGGCGATCGTCACGATACCCAACACGCTGTCCGTGGTCGCCGACCTGTTGCCGGGCGACTTCGACCAGATCGGGCTGAGCCGTACGCACGGGCTGGCGCTGCCCGCCCTGATGCTGACGGTGCCGCTCGCGGCGGTCGCGTTGCGGCGGATGAAGGTGGCTCACGTGCTGGTCGCGGGGCTCGCGCTGGTGGCGGTGGCCGACGCGGCGGGCGGATACGCGGCCTCAGAGCTGGTCGTCGGCGTCGTACGCGTGCTGCGCGGCGTCGGTGGCGGCCTGATCGTGCCGGCCACGCTGGTGGCGGTCTGGGACCGTACGCCCGCATTGCGTGGCCTGTGGGCCGGGGTGTTGTGCGTCAGCCTGCTGGAGGCTCAGGCGCTCGCGCTCTGGCCGCTGGTCGACGTGACGAGCTGGAAGGTCACGTTGCAGCCGTACCCGATGGCCACCGGGGTCGCGCTGGCGCTGGCGGCGGCGTACCTGCTGGTCTGGAGGTTCGCCGGACGGGCGCCCGCGCCCGCGCCGGACGCCAGGGAGCGCAGCCGGCTGCTGCTCGCGGCCGTGCCCGCGGCGGCCATCGCGGTCGTGGCGGTCAGCACGGCGAGCGCGGGATGGGGCGTCGTCCCGGTGATCCTGCTGGCGGGGGTGGCGATCGCCGGGCTGCTGGCGCTCGGCTCGATCGGCCGGGCGGAGGGCCGCACGCACGCGTACACGATGGTGGCCGTCGGGGTGGTGCTGCTGCCGAGCACGGCGCAGGTCACGCTGGTGGAGATGGGTGGTCTGGGCGGGCCGGGGCTGCGCGGGCTGTGGACGCCGTTCGGGGTGGCGGCGGTGCTCGCGGTCGTCGCCGGGGTGGGCGTGCGCATGTTCGCCAAGGGCGTGGGGCGGCTGGCGGCGCCGCTCGGGCTGCTGGCGATGGTGGTCGGCCTGTGCTCGGTGCGACTGGTCGTCCCGTCGGCCGACGGGCTGGTGCTGGCGGTGCCGTTCACGCTGCTCGCGGTGGGCGCCACCGTGGCGGTCACGGCCACGCTCGGCGAGGTCGGGATCGGGGCGGCGGCGTTCGGGCTGTCGCTGGGCGTCGCGGGGGTGCTGGCGGGCTATCTGCTGGGCACCGGCGTGCAGATGTGGATGCTGGAGGGGGTCGGGTCGCGCCAGGAGCTGGTCGACAGCTTCGTGGGCGCGTTGCACTGGTGGGCGTTGATCGGCGGGTTCCTGCTGGTGGGCGTGATCGTGCTGGCGGCGGTGATGGGGCGGCGGCCGTCCCGGGAGGAGGAGCCGTCGTCCGGTGCGGAGCCGGCGGAGGTCGCGGTCGCGGTCGGGGCCGGTCGTGAGCGCGGGGCCGCGGCGCAGGAGCCGGTCACGACGTGGGGCTCGGTCGTACCCGAGGGCTCTCCCGCGCCCGAGGAGGACGAGCCCGCCGAGCCCGTGCCCGCGGTGCCGCCGCAGGCGCCCTCCCCGGAGGACGGCGAGCGGTCCTGAAGTCCTCGCCCGCGCGCGTCATGCCTGTGGCGCCGAGGGTGTGGGTGCGGACGGTAAGCTGAGCGACGGCTATGGCGACGCGAGGGCCCGTGCCCCGCGGAGCGCCCTCGTGGTCAGGCCAGGCGCCCGTAGCCGCGACCCGAATCTGTTCAAAGGAGAACCACACGTGTCCGAGCGCACTCTTGTCCTGATCAAGCCCGACGGGGTGAAGCGTGGCCTCATCGGTGACGTGATCGCCCGCGTGGAGCGCAAGGGCCTCAAGGTCGTGGCGATGGACCTGCGCACCCTCGACGCCGACACCGCCAAGGCGCACTACGCCGAGCACGCCGAGAAGCCGTTCTTCGGCGAGCTGGTCGACTTCATCACCTCGGCGCCGCTCGTGGCCCTGGTCCTTGAGGGCCCGCGCGCCATCGAGGCCTTCCGCGCGCTGGCCGGCGCCACCGACCCGGTCAAGTCCGCCCCCGGCACCATCCGCGGCGACCACGCCCTGGAGATCGGCGAGAACGTCGTCCACGGCTCCGACTCGCCCGAGTCCGCGGCCAGGGAGATCAAGATCTTCTTCCCCGACCGCTTCTAGCAGTCAGCTTCACCCGCGCGCCCGCCGGCTTCACGCCGTGCGGGCGCGTCTTTTTGTCGGCGGCGGGTTGTAGCGTTCACCGAGTCTGGCAGGCGCGGGCGCAGTTGATCCGGTCGTGTGGGTGCAATTCGGGCAAAATCCAGGTTGAGGTAGGGGCTGGAGATTTTTGTGGAGCGCGAGGGCTCATTGCGCTCACTGGTGGGTACGTCACGTTACGATTCGAATTCGATCCGTAGTCATTCGCGAACGACGATACGGAGGGCTCCGTTCCCCATGGGCAGCAAGCTCGCGTTTCTCGGCCGTGACATGGCGGTCGATCTGGGCACCGCCAACACGTTGGTATACGTGCGTGGCCGGGGCATCGTGCTCAATGAGCCGTCAGTCGTAGCGATCAACACCACCACAGGCAAGATCGTGGCGGTGGGCATCGAGGCAAAGCGAATGATCGGTCGTACGCCCGGCAACATCGTCGCGGTCCGCCCGCTGAAGGACGGCGTGATCGCCGACTTCGACGTCACCGAACGGATGTTGCGCTACTTCATCCAACGAGTGCACAGACGACGCCATTTCGCCAAGCCGCGCATCATCATCGCCGTACCGAGCGGCATCACCAGCGTCGAGCAGCGCGCGGTGAAGGAAGCCGGATACCAGGCCGGCGCAAGGAAGGTCTACATCGTCGAGGAGCCGATGGCCGCCGCCATCGGGGCCGGCCTGCCGGTGCACGAGCCCACCGGGAACATGGTGGTCGACATCGGCGGCGGCACCACTGAGGTGGCCATCATCTCGATGGGCGGCGTGGTCACCAGCCAGTCGATCAGGATCGGCGGCGACGAGCTCGACCAGGCGGTGATCACGTTCGCCAAGAAGGAGTTCTCGCTGATGCTCGGCGAGCGCACCGCCGAGGAGATCAAGATGGCGATCGGGTCGGCCTGCCCCAACGGCGAGGAGACCCACGCGGAGGTGCGGGGGCGCGACCTGATCAGCGGACTGCCCAAGACGATCATCGTGTCGAGCGAGGAGATCCGCAAGGCCACCGAGGAGCCGGTCAACGCGATCGTCGACGCGGTGAAGACCACCCTCGACAAGTGCCCGCCCGAGCTGTCGGGCGACATCATGGACCGCGGCATCGCCCTGACCGGCGGCGGTGCCCTGCTCAAGGGGCTCGACGAGCGGGTCAAGGCCGAGACCGGCATGCCCGTCCACCTGGTGGAGAACGCCCTCGACTCGGTCGCCATCGGCTCGGGCAAGTGCGCCGAGGAGTTCGAGGCCCTGCAGCAGGTGCTCGTTCCGGAGTCGCGGCACTGATGAGAGATTCGCGCCGGGCCCGGCTGATCCTGGGAGTGCTGCTGATGGCGGCGCTGGTCGTCCTGACCATCGACCATCGTGCGGGCGACAGCTCACCGCTGCGTCCGCTGCGCTCGGCGGGGGCCTGGGTGTTCGGCGCGGCCGAGCGGTTCGGCGGGGGCGTGGTGCGTCCCGTCGGCGGCTTCCTGCACGCCCTGGCCAGCGCGCCCAGCGCGCAGCGGCACATCGAGCAGCTCCAGGAGGAGAACGCCAGGCTGCGGGCCGGGCTGTCCTCCAGCACGCTCGACGCCACCCGCTCGGCGGAGCTGAAGAAGCTGCTCGGCCTCTCCGGCACCGGCGGCTACAAGGTGGTCACGGCCAACGTGGTGGCCAGGCGCGGGCAGCCGGGGTTCGAGGACAGCGTGCAGATCGACGTGGGCACCGGTGACGGGGTGCGTCCCGACATGACGGTGCTCAACGGTGACGGGCTGGTCGGCCGGGTCATCCACGCCTCGTCGGCCACCTCCACGGTGGTGCTGCTCAGCGACCCCGCCTCGGCCGCCGGGGGGCGGCTGGAGGGCGGCCAGGAGATCGGCGTGGTGCACGGGGTGGGCGAGAACGGGCGGCTCGTGCAGTTCCGGCTGCTCGACTCGACGGCGCCGATGGAGCGGGGCGGGCGCATCGTCAGCTTCGGCTCCAAGAACGGGCGGCCGTACGTGCCGGGGGTGCCGATCGGAGTGATCGAGCGGGTGGAGTCCACGCCGGGGGAGCTGACCCGCATCGCCTACGCCAGGCCGTTCGCCGACCTGACGGCGCTCGACGTGGTCGGCGTGGTGGTCGAAGGGCCCAAGCGGGATCCGCGTGACGCGGTCCTGCCGGTCAAGGAGGGGGCGCGGTGATCGGCGACGGCACGCCCTCCGGCGAGGCCGCTGCTGGTGTGGTGATCGGGGGATGAGAAGCGTGCTGCTTTCGGCGGGGACGGAGGCGCGGTGATCGGGGCGATGGTCGTGGTGCTGGCGTTGCTGGCACAGGTCATGCTGGTCAACCGGCTGCCGTTGCCGGCGGGCGGCGCGCCTGACCTGGTGCTGCTGGCGGTGGTGGGCATGGCGCTGGAGCGCGGGCCGGTGGCGGGGGCGATGGTCGGCTTCTTCTCGGGGCTGCTGGTGGACCTGGTGCCGCCGACGGCGCATCTGATGGGCCAGTACGCGTTCGTGCTGGCCGTGGTCGGTTATGTGGCGGGGCGCGGCGCGGGCGGGCCGGCGACGACCGTCGTGCTGTGCGTGCTGATCGCGCCGCTGGTGGCCGTGGGGGTGGCCGGGCTGCTGTCCGATCCGCGGGTGTCGCTGGCGACGCTGACCCAGCAGGTGCCCGTCACCGTTCTCTACACGCTCATCGTGGCGCCGGTGGTGATCTGGCTGGCCACCCGGGGGAGACAGCCGAGGTACTCGACATGATCCGCATGCGTACCAGGTTGCTGGTGCTGCACGTCCTGGTGGTGCTGCTGCTCGTCGTGCTGGCCGTACGGCTGTGGCAGGTGCAGGTCGTGCGCGGCCAGGAGTTCGTGACCAGGGCGATGGAGACCAGGACGCGCACGGTGATCGTGCCCGCGGTGCGGGGGCAGATCCTCGACTCGTCGGGGCGTCCGCTGGTGCGCAACAGGACGGCGCTGGTCGTGTCCGTCGACCGGACGAAGCTGAACAGGATGCCGGGCGGGGGGATGAGCGTGCTGCGCAGACTCTCCTCGGTGCTCGACCGGCCGGTCAAGGACCTGCGGCAGCGCATCACGCCCTGCGGGCCGGGGGTGGGCAAGCCGTGCTGGACGGGGTCGCCGTACCAGCCGGTTCCGCTGGACGAGAAGGTGGACACGCGTGAGGCGTTGCAGATCCTGGAGCGGCAGGAGGAGTTCCCGGGGGTGACCGCGGAGATCCACTCCGTCCGGCAGTACCCGGGCGGACGGGCCGGGGCGCAGATGCTGGGATACCTGCAGCCGGTGACCGAGGCGGAGCTGGAGAAGCGCGAGGGGCTCAAGGCCAGCTTCTCCGGTGTCGACCTGGCCGGGCGCGACGGCATCGAGTACGTCTACGACGACGCGCTGCGTGGCAAGTCGGGGCTGCGCAGGGTGCAGGTCGACCGGATGGGCAAGGCACTCGGGGTCGAGGAGCAGGTGCCGCCGGTCGCCGGCGACCACCTGGTGACCAGCATCGACGCGCGGGTGCAGGCGGTGACGGAGAAGGCGCTCGCCAACGCGATGAAGAACGCGCCCGGGGCCGACGGCGGCGCCGCGGTGGTGCTCGACGCGCGTTCCGGGCGGGTGGTGTCGGTGGCCAGCGCGCCGGGGTACGACCCGGAGATCTGGGCCGGTGGCATCTCGGCCAAGGGTTACCAGTGGCTGTTGTCGGACAAGTCGGGTAAGCCGCTGGTGTCGCGGGCGATCAACGGGCAGTTCGCGCCCGGTTCGACGTTCAAGGTGTCGTCGGTGTCGGCGATGTTGCGGGCCGGGTATCCGCTCAACGGCACGTACGACTGCCCCGGGGCGTACATGGTGGGCGACCGGTCCTTCAGCAACTTCCGGGGGATCGGCCTCGGGCAGATGAACCTGCACACGGCGCTGGTCAAGTCGTGCGACACCATCTTCTACCGGGCGGCGTACGAGCAGTACCTGAAGGACGGCGGGCGCAACCCGAAGAAGCGCACGAAGGAGGTGTTCGCCAACACGGCCAGGGCCTTCGGCTTCGGCCGGCCGACCGGGGTCGACCTGCCGGGCGAGTCCTCCGGGCGCATCCCCGACCGGGCCTGGAAGAAGGACCTGTGGAACCGCACCAGCGCCACGAGCTGCGAGCGGTCGCGCAAGGGATATCCGGAGGAGAAGGACCGGGCGCGGGCCGACTTCCTCAAACGCCTGGCCCTGGAGAACTGCACCGAGGGCTTCCTGCTGCGGCCCGGTGACTCGGCCAACTTCGCCATCGGCCAGGGCGACGTCCTGGTGACGCCGATGCAGCTCGCGCGGGCGTACATGGCGCTGGTGAGCGACGGCAAGGTCCGCAGCCCGCGCATCGGGTGGGCGCAGGTGAGGCCCGACGGCAAGGTGGTCAAGACCATCGACGTGCCGGTGGTCGGCAAGCTGCCGATCAGCGACAAGGAGCGTAACTACATCAAGAACGCGCTGAGCCAGGTGCCCTCCGACGGCACCGCGGCGGGGGCGTTCACCGGCTTCCCGATGGACAAGGTGCGCATCGGCGGCAAGACCGGTACCGCGGAGGTGTGGGGCAAGAAGGACACCTCGTGGTTCGCGTCGTTCGCGCCCACCAACAATCCGCAGTTCGTGGTGGTCGTCATGGTGTCGCAGGGCGGCATGGGCGCCTCGACCGCGGCGCCGGCCGCACGCGAGATCTACGAGGGCATCTACGGCTTCAAGGGGCAGCCGGCCGCCGTGCCCGGCGGAAGACTCCCGACCAAGCTGCCAAAGTTCGCGCCCGACGGGACGGTGATCCACCAATGAACCGCGCCGTGGCCGCGCGGCGGCCCTCGCTCATCCAGCGGGCGATCGGCGAGCACTCGGTGGTGCGCCGCATGGACGGGCTGATGCTGGTCGCGGTGGCCGGGCTGTGCCTGATCGGCACGCTGCTGGTGTGGTCCTCGACCCGCACGTGGGCGCCCGGCGCCACCGGGCTGGTCAAGAAACACCTGCTCAACGAGGTCATCGGCGTCACCCTGTGCGCCGTGGTGGCGATGGTCGACCATCGGGCGATGCGGGCGTACGCGCCGCTGGTGTTCCTGGTGTCGCTGGTGGGGCTGGCGCTGGTGATCACGCCGCTGGGCGCGACGATCAACGGGTCGCACTCGTGGATCCTGCTCGGAGGCGGGTTCGCGGTGCAGCCGTCGGAGTTCGCCAAGGTCGGGCTGCTGCTGATCATCGCGATGCTGCTGGCCCAGCCCGCCGAGGGCAGCGACCGGCCGCGCGCCCTGGACATCACGCTGGCCCTGGTCGCGGCGGGTATCACGATGGGGCTGGTGATGCTGCAGCCCGACCTCGGCACGGCGCTCGTGCTCGCCGTGATCACGGCCGCGGGGCTGGTGATCGGGGGCGTGCGCAAGCGGTGGATCGTCGGGCTGGTGCTCGTGGCGGCGGCCGGGGTGTTCTGCGTGTTCTGGTTCAACCTGCTGGAGCCGTACCAGGTGGCGCGGTTCACCGCGTTCGTCGATCCGAAGGTCGATCCGCGCGGGGTGGGCTACAACAGCACGCAGTCGCTGATCGCGATCGGTTCCGGGCAACTGCTGGGCAAGGGGCTCTTCGGCGGCGGGCAGACGACCGGCCGGTTCGTGCCCGAGCAGCACACCGACTTCATCTTCACGGTGGCGGGGGAGGAGTTCGGGTTCATCGGGTCGGTCACCGTGGTGCTGCTGCTCGGCGTGGTGCTGCTGCGCGGGCTGAAGGTCGCCAGGCACTGCGACGACCGGTTCGGCACGCTGGTCGCGGGCATGATCGTGTGCTGGTTCGCGTTCCAGACGTTCATCAATGTCGGGATGACGATCGGGATCATGCCGATCACCGGTCTGCCGCTGCCTTTCGTGTCCTATGGCGGCACTGCCACGTTCGCGAACCTCATGGCGGTAGGGCTGCTTCTGGCCATCAGGGTGCGGCGGCAGTCGTTCAACTGAGCGCGTAACGGGGGCCGTCCGCCGGCGGGCCGGATTTGTCACCGTCCGCGCGCCGCTACCCTGGACGGTATGCCTGTCGAGTCGATATTCCACCGCCTGGAAGCGCTGCTGCCCAAGGTGCAGAAGCCCATCCAGTACGTCGGGGGTGAGCTCAACTCGACCGTCAAGGACTGGGACTCCGCCGACGTACGGTGGGCGCTGATGTACCCGGACGCCTACGAGGTCGGGCTGCCCAACCAGGGCGTGGCGATCCTCTACGAGATCCTCAACGAGCTGCCCCGCACCCTGGCCGAGCGCACCTACGCGGTCTGGCCCGACCTGGAGGCCCTCATGCGGGCCGAGGGCGTGCCGCAGTTCACCGTCGACGCGCACCGGCCGGTGCGCGCCTTCGACGTGCTCGGCCTGTCGTTCTCGACGGAGCTGGGCTACACCAACATGCTGACCGCGCTCGATCTGGCCGGGATCCCGCTCAACGCGGTCGACCGGGGCGAGGACGACCCGATCGTGCTCGCCGGCGGTCACGCGGCCTTCAACCCCGAGCCGATCGCCGACTTCCTCGACGCGGCCGTGCTCGGCGACGGCGAGCAGATCTCGATCGCCATCTCCGAGGTCATCCGTGAGTGGAAGGCCGAGGGGCGTCCCGGCGGGCGCGACGAGCTGCTGATGCGGCTCGCCGAGTCCGGCGGCGTCTACGTGCCCAAGTTCTACGACGTCGACTACCACCCCGACGGGCGCATCAAGCGGGTCGCGCCCAACAGGTCCGACGTGCCGTGGCGGGTGCACAAGCACACCGTGATGGACCTCGACGAGTGGCCCTATCCGAAGAAGCCGCTGGTGCCGCTGGCCGAGACGGTGCACGAGCGGTTCAGCGTGGAGATCTTCCGCGGCTGCACGCGCGGCTGCCGCTTCTGCCAGGCGGGCATGATCACCCGTCCGGTGCGGGAGCGTTCGATCACCACGATCGGCGCCATGGTCGACAACGGCATCAAGGAGTCCGGCTTCAACGAGGTCGGCCTGCTGTCGTTGTCCTCGGCCGATCACTCCGAGATCGGCGAGGTCGCCAAGGGCCTGGCCGACCGCTACGAGGGCACCAACACCTCGCTGTCCCTGCCCTCGACCCGGGTCGACGCGTTCAACATCGACCTGGCCAACGAGTTCTCCAGGAACGGCAGGCGCTCGGGTCTCACGTTCGCCCCCGAGGGTGGCTCCGAGCGCATGCGCAAGGTGATCAACAAGATGGTCACCGAGGAAGACCTCATCCGCACGGTCACCACCGCCTACTCGCAGGGCTGGCGGCAGGTGAAGCTCTACTTCATGTGCGGGCTGCCCACCGAGCAGGACGAAGACGTGCTCGGCATCGCCGACCTGGCCAAGAAGGTCATCCAGGCGGGCCGCGAGGCGACCGGCAGCCGCGACATCCGCTGCACCGTCTCCATCGGCGGATTCGTGCCCAAGCCGCACACCCCGTTCCAGTGGGCCGGGCAGGCCGACCACGAGACCGTCGACCGGCGGCTCAAGGCGCTGCGCGACTCGCTGCGCGGCGACAAGCAGTACGGCCGGGCCATCGGCTTCCGCTACCACGACGGCAAACCGTCCATCGTGGAGGGCCTGCTCTCGCGCGGCGACCGCAGGGTCGGCGCGGTGATCAGGGCCGTGTGGGAGGCCGGCGGCAGGTTCGACGGGTGGAGCGAGCACTTCTCCTACGACAGATGGATGCAGGCCGCCGAGAAGGCGGGCGTCGACGTCGACTGGTACACCACGCGTGAGCGGGCCGAGAACGAGGTCCTTCCGTGGGACCACCTCGACGCCGGGCTCGACCGCGAATGGCTCTGGCAGGACTGGCAGGAGGCCGTGTCCGGTGGCGAGGTCGAAGACTGCCGCTGGACCCCGTGCTACGACTGCGGGGTCTGCCCGACCATGGGCACCGAGATCCAGATAGGCCCGACAGGGCGCAAGCTCCTTCCTCTCACCGTGGTCTAGCGCGCTCAGTGGGCGAGCCGTGTCACGGCGTACACATACACGTGTCGCGGCGGCTTATCCTGGGAGAAGGAACTCTGACAAGGGAAGGACGCAAAGCTCTGAAACCTGTTCCCGACGGGCCTCCGCCCGCGCCTACGGTGCAGCGCCTTCGTGTGCGTTACGCCAAGCGCGGACGTCTGCGCTTCACCAGTCACCGCGACATCTCGCGGGCCGTCGAGAGGGCGGTCCGCCGTGCCGGCATTCCGGTGGCCTTCAGCGCGGGCTTCTCGCCCCATCCGAAGATCTCCTACGCGGGCGCAGCGCCGACCGGTGTCGCCAGCGAGGCCGAATACCTCGAGATCGGTGTCACCAGGCTGTGCGACCCCGAGCAGGTCAAGTCGAGCCTGGACGCGTCACTGCCGCCCGGTCTCGACGTGCTCGACGTCGTGCAGGCGGGCCCGGGGGGGCTGGCCGACCGCCTGGAGGTCTCCGACTGGGAGGTACGCCTGCCCGGGGCCGATCGCGAGCTCGCCGAGACGGCGGTGGAGAAGTTCCTCGCGGCGGGCACCGTGGAGGTCGAGCGCCTCACCAAGAAGGGCCCCCGGCGCTTCGACGCGCGGGAGGCCGTCCTGGGGCTCGTGGTGTCCGAGGGAACAGACAGAACCGCAGCTCAGGTGCCAGGACAGACGTGTGTCATACTGCGCATGGTTGTTCGGCACATGACGCCTGCCGTTCGACCCGATGATGTGCTCACAGGGCTGCGCCTTGTGGCCGACTTCGCGCCGCCGGTCCCCCCCGAGGTGACCAGGCTGGCGCAGGGGCCGCTCGACGCCGGTACCGGTGCGCTTGCCGACCCGCTCGGCCTTGACCGCGATACGACGCGCGGCGGCGAGGCGGGACCGGCGGGTGAGCACGTCGTCGGCTAAGGAGGTGCCCTGCGCGAGCGGGGCGCCACCGCTGACAGGACTTGGCGCCCGCGCCTCCTTTCCGGAGGCGGGGGCGGACAACGAGACACGAGGGCTCCTGCGCGGCGCGGCGACGCGCCCGGGAGCTGACGGGAGAGCGCCCGCATGCTCGACAACGAGCCCAACGCCGGGGCCACTGGCCCTGACGGGGAGACAACTGAACAGCCCAAGGTGACCAGGCGCCGCCGTTCCGCGAGCCGCCCGGCGGGTCCTCCGCCGGAGCTGCCGGAGGAGCCGGCCGCCACCGCCCCGATCACCGTCGCGGCCGCCCAGGCCGCGCCGTCGGTTGCCGACGTGCAACCGGTGCAGACCAACGCCGTGCAGCGCGCTGCCGGCGAACCCGCGCCCGACGCCGGGCGCGGCCGGAGAACCCGGGCCCGCGCGGCGGCGCCCGAAACGCCGGCAGGCCCGGCCGGAGCCGCCGACGGCGGCCCGGAGGGCGTTCAGGCACAGGCCGGCGCGCCCGAGAGCGCCGTGGCTGGAGCCGGTGCGCCGCAGGGTGCCTCCGCTGTGGCCGGTGCGCCTGAAGGCGCCGCGACCGGTGCCGGTGCGCCTGAAGGTGCCGCGATCGGTGCTGGCGCGCCTGAAGGTGCCGTGACTGGCGTCGGCGCGCCTGGTGGCGCCGCTGCCCGGGCCGGTGTTTCTGAAGGTGCCGTGGCCGGGGCCGTCGTGCCCGAGGGGCCGGCGCCGCAGCAGGCCGAGAGCCCTGCCGCCTCGCAGGCCGGCACGTCGGCAGAACCCGCCGTGGAGCCCGTCGTGGCGCCGGTCGTCGAGCGGCGGGAGGCCGCCGGGCAGGTGGCCGGCGCGGCCGAGCCGGTCGCGGCGCCCGTGGTGCAGAGTCCGGGCGCGCCGGAGGCCGAGAGCCCCGCGTACGCGGGTGGCCCGGCCGAGGCCGACGAGGTGGCCAGTGTGGTCGAGGCCGCCATGGCCGAGGCCGTGGTGGAAGCCGCCGACGTTCCCGAGGAGAAGCCCAAGAGGGCCACGCGCACGCGGTCCACCGCGACCACGACGCGCCGCCGTACGACCAAGAAGGCCGAGCCGGAGGACGCGGGAGCGCTCCCGGAGGAGGAGGCCGAGGCGCCGAAGCGGCGGCGTACGCGGAAGAAGGCCGAAGAGGTCGTCGTGGAGGCGCCGGCGGGCGCCGACGTCGAGGTCGTCGCGACGCCCTCCGACGTCGAGGTGGCCGTCACCGTGCCCGAGGCCGCCGAGGCGGCCGACGAGGACATCCTGGAGATCCTGCCCGAGGACGAGCCGCTCGACGACGAGCCCGCCGGCGAGGACCTCGACGAGGACGTCGACCGGCCGAGCCTGCTCGCCGACCCCTTCGGGCTGAGCGCGCGCAGGCACGACGAGCCGGGCACGGCGTTCCAGCGTCCCGCGGCCATCTTCGCGCCGCTGTTCCAGGCCCCCGACCCCAGCCAGGGCAAGCCCGCCGTGATCCGGCGGCCCGAGCCGGAGCCGGAGCCCGAGGAGATCGAGGAGCTGGTCGACGAGACCGTCGTCGAGGACGAGGGCGACCTCGACACCTCCGACGAGCAGGAGGAGGAGGGCGGCGGCCGTCGTCGCCGGCGCCGTCGCGGCGGCCGGGGCCGCGGCAAGTCGCGCGAGCGTGACGAGGCCGAGGACGGCGAGGAAGGCGACGAGGAGGAAGGCGAGGACCAGGGCGAGGAGGCCCAGGAGGAAGAGGCCGCCGGCTCGCGCCGCCGTCGCCGTCGTCGTCGCCGCGGCACCGAGGAGACCCTGGAGCCCTCCAGCGACGACCCGCCGAACACGGTGGTGCGCATCCGCGCGCCGCGCTCCGGCCGTGCCGCCTCCCTGGAGACCGCCACCGACGGCGTGCAGAGCGTGCGCGGCTCGACCCGCCTGGAGGCCAAGAAGCAGCGCCGCCGCGAGGGGCGCGAGCTCGGCCGCAGGCGTCCGCCGATCATCACGGAGTCGGAGTTCCTGGCCCGCCGTGAGTCCGTCGACCGCATGATGGTGGTGCGCCGTCAGGGCGACCGTACGCAGATCGCGGTCCTGGAGGACGGCGTGCTCGTCGAGCACTACGTCAACCGCGAGGCCAGCCAGTCCTACGTCGGCAACGTCTACCTGGGCAAGGTCCAGAACGTGCTGCCGTCGATGGAGGCCGCGTTCGTGGACATCGGCAAGGGGCGCAACGCCGTCCTGTACGCCGGTGAGGTGAACTTCGACACAGCCGGGCTGGAGGGCCAGCCCAAGCGCATCGAGGCGGCGCTGAAGTCCGGCCAGTCGGTGCTGGTGCAGGTCACCAAGGACCCGATCGGCCACAAGGGCGCCCGGCTCACCTCGCAGATCAGCCTGCCCGGCCGCTACCTGGTGTACGTGCCGGACGGGTCAATGACCGGCATCAGCCGCAAGCTGCCCGACAAGGAACGCACCCGGCTCAAGAGCATCCTGAAGAAGGTCATGCCGGAGAACGCCGGTGTGATCGTCCGCACCGCGGCCGAGGGCGCCTCCGAGGACGAGCTGGCCCGCGACGTGGCCCGGCTGTCGGCCCAGTGGGAGAACATCCAGAAGAAGGCCAAGTCGGCCAGCCCGCCCGAGCTGCTGTCGGCCGAGCCCGACCTGACCATCCGGGTCGTGCGCGACGTGTTCAACGAGGACTTCACCTCGCTGGTCGTGCAGGGCGACGACGCCTGGGACACCGTCGACGACTACGTCAAGTACGTCGCGCCGCACCTGGGCGAGCGCCTGTCGCGCTGGGACACCGGGCAGGGCGACGTGTTCGAGTCGTACCGGATCGACGAGCAGCTGGGCAAGGCGCTGGAGCGCAAGGTGTGGCTGCCGAGCGGCGGCTCGCTGGTGATCGACCGTACCGAGGCGATGACCGTCGTCGACGTCAACACCGGCAAGTTCACCGGCCAGGGCGGCAACCTCGAGGAGACCGTCACCAGGAACAACCTGGAGGCGGCCGAGGAGATCGTGCGCCAGCTGCGGCTGCGGGACATCGGCGGCATCATCGTGATCGACTTCATCGACATGGTGCTGGAGTCCAACCGCGACCTGGTGCTGCGGCGGCTGCTGGAGTGCCTGGCGCGCGACAGGACCAAGCACCAGGTCGCCGAGGTGACCTCCCTGGGCCTGGTGCAGATGACGCGTAAGCGGGTCGGTCAGGGGCTGCTGGAGGCGTTCTCGACGGCCTGTGAGTGCTGCAACGGGCGCGGGCTGATCGTCTCGACCGAGCCGGTCGAGACCAAGCCGGAGCCGCGCGGCACGCAGGGCAAGATGGCGATCGAGAAGGCGGTCTCGGACAAGGTTTCCGCGGCCAAGGACTCCGCCAGCCGTGATACCGTGACCGGTGCGCTTGATGACGTCCCGGCTGAGGACGACCAGGCCAGCCAGACTTCCGGCAGAGGGCGGCGACGCTCCCGCCGAGCCAAGTCCGCCGAGTAGCCTCGGCAGGCTTCCGACGATCCGTCCGGTTCGCCTAGGGCACCGTTAAGCGGTACCCTGGTGAATCGGTGCGTCAGGTGACGTGCCCTGTTGGCGCGCTTACTCGGTTCGTCGGTTTGAGACAGGCCGAATGATAGGCGCAGCATTCGGCGGCCGCCTCGATGCGGGGCGGCTGAGGTCAACAGCGAGTCAGTAGAAGGGTTCCGCGGTGTACGCGATCGTTCGTTGCGGCGGCAGGCAGCAGAAGGTCTCCGTCGGTGACGTCCTCGAGGTGGACAAGGTCGCCGGCGAGGTCGGCTCTTCGGTTTCGCTGCCGACGGTGCTCGTCGTCAACGACGGCGATGTGACCACCGAGGCGGGCAAGTTCACGGTCAGCGCCGAGATCCTCGGCGAGACCAAGGGCCCGAAGATCCGCATTCTCAAGTACAAGAACAAGACCGGTTACAAGAAGCGCCAGGGTCACCGTCAGCGGTACACCCAGGTGAAGATCACCGGTATCGACCAGGCCTGATCGGGAGTTTGAGAGATGGCACACAAGAAGGGCGCGTCGTCCACCCGGAACGGCCGTGACTCCAACGCTCAGCGCCTGGGCGTCAAGCGCTTCGGCGGCCAGCTGGTGAACGCGGGCGAGATCATCGTTCGTCAGCGCGGCACCCACTTCCACCCCGGCGACAACGTCGGCCGTGGTGGCGATGACACGCTGTTCGCGCTGGCCGCCGGCCACGTGCAGTTCGGCGTCAAGCGCGGTCGTCGCGCCGTCAGCATCGTTCCCGTCGCGGAGTAATCAGCTTCGCTTCGGTGTTGCTTCAAGGGGTGGATCGCCTGTCGATCCACCCCTTAGGCGTTTTCTGGGGGCCCTGCGGGGGCGCCATGTTGTGATTGATCTTGTATTGCCCTGGTGGGCTTGATGGAGGAGAGCTGGATGCCGGACTTCGTGGACCAGGTGGTCCTGCACGTCAAGGCCGGTGACGGAGGGAACGGGTGCGCCTCCATCCACCGGGAGAAGTTCAAGCCGCTCGGCGGCCCCGACGGGGGGAACGGCGGCCGTGGCGGCGACGTGATCCTTGAGGTCGATCCCAATACCGCGACCTTGCTGGACTACCACCGCCGTCCCCATCGCAAGGCCGACAACGGCAAGCAGGGGCAGGGCTCCAACCGCGACGGCGCCAAGGGCGACGACGTGATCCTCGCCGTCCCGAACGGGACCGTGGTGAAGGACGCCAACACCGGTGAGGTCCTGGTGGACCTCGTGGGGGCCGGCACCCGGTACGTGATCGCGCAGGGCGGTCACGGCGGGCTCGGGAACGCCGCGCTGGCCACGTCCCGGCGGAAGGCGCCCGGGTTCGCGCTGCTGGGCGAGCCCGGCGACGGGCTCGACGTCATGCTGGAGCTCAAGAGCGTCGCCGACGTGGCGCTGGTCGGGTTCCCCAGCGCCGGCAAGTCGTCGCTGATCGCGGCGCTGAGCGCGGCCAAGCCGAAGATCGCGGACTATCCGTTCACCACCCTCATCCCCAACCTGGGGGTCGTGACGGCCGGCGAGAACGTGTTCACGGTCGCCGACGTGCCCGGCCTGATCCCGGGGGCCTCGCAGGGCAAGGGGCTCGGGCACGAGTTCCTGCGCCATGTCGAGCGCTGCGACATGCTCGTGCACGTCATCGACTGCGCGACCATGGAGCCGGGGCGCGACCCGGTCACCGACTACGAGGTGATCGAGGCCGAGCTGCGGGCGTACGGGAAGCTTGAGGACCGGCCGCGGATGATCGTGCTCAACAAGGCCGACGTGCCCGACGCGCGGGAGCTGGCCGACCTGGTCAGGGCCGAGTTCGAGGAGCGGGGGCTGCAGGTCTTCGTCATCTCGGCGGCCACGCACGACGGGTTGCGGGAGCTCACGTACGCGATGGGCGAGTGGGTGGCGGCGGCCAGGGCCAACAAGCCGGTCGAGGAGCCGACCCGACTGGTGATCAGGCCCAAGCAGCTCGGCGAGGCCGGGTTCAAGGTGCGGCGGGTCAACGAGAACATGTTCCAGGTCACCGGGGAGAAGCCCGAGCGGTGGATCCGGCAGACCGACTTCAGCAACGACGAGGCCGTCGGGTACCTGGCCGACCGGCTCGAACGGCTCGGCGTGGAGGATGAGCTGGTCAAGGCGGGCGCCAAGGCGGGGGCCGAGGTGGTCATCGGGCCGATGGAGGGCGGATACGTCTTCGACTGGCAGCCGACGCTCAGCGCCGAGTCGGTGCGGCAGGGGCCGCGCGGCTCGGACAACCGCCTGGTCTGACCGCTGCCGGGGGGTGACGGTCGTCTTGGCGTGACTGCCGCCTGGCGTGGCCGCCGGCTGGTAACCGTCGTATGGGGTGGTCGCCGGCTGGTAACCGTCGTATGGGGTGGTCGCCGGCCGGTGACCGCTGTTTGAGGTGACCGTCGTACGGTGTGGCCGTCGGCTGGTGATGCCGTGTGTGTGGTCGCCGACTGGTGGCCGTCGTTTGGGGTGACCGTCGGCTGGGGCCCTTGTATGGGTGACTCCAGGCGGCGGGTGTGTCGCGAACGTGCCTGTCGGTGGTTCTCGTGGCGGGATCGCTGCGGGTTCCACGGGGGTGAAGCGGCCGGGGGTGGTGGTCGTCGGTGGATCGCCGCCCTTCTGTGCGGGCGGCTCTGGCGGCGGTGGCCGTGCGGGGGGACCGCTGTGAGTCCACGGGGGCAAGTGGCTGGAGGCGGTGGCCCAGCGGGGGGTCGCTGAGGTCTCTTGGGGGTGACGGCCCCCGGGGGCGGGGGGCGTACGGGGGGCCGCCGGTGTGGCGCGCGGCGGTTGCGGTTCTGCGGGGGGTGAAAGCGGGACGGGGGTGGGGGTGGGGCGCGGATAGGCTGTCAGGCGTGCGGGAACAGATCAGCTCAGCGTCGAGGGTCGTCGTCAAGGTCGGCTCCTCCTCGCTCACCACCCCCCAGGGCATGATCGACGTGGACCGGGTCGACGCCCTGGTCGACGTCCTGGCGGCGCGGCGGCGTGCCGGGGCGCAGATCGTGCTGGTGTCGTCGGGAGCGATCGCGGCGGGTCTCGGCCCGCTGGGGTTGTCGGCGCGGCCACGCGACCTGGCCACCCAGCAGGCGGCGGCCTCCGTCGGCCAGGGGGTGCTGGTCGCGCGCTACACCTCCTCCTTCGCCCGCTACGGCCTGCGCGTCGGCCAGGTGCTGCTGACCGCCGACGACATGATGCGCCGCGCCCACCACGCCAACGCCCAGCGCACCCTGGCCCGGCTGCTGGAGCTGGGCATCGTGCCGATCGTCAACGAGAACGACACGGTCGCGACCGACGAGATCAGGTTCGGCGACAACGACCGGCTCGCCGCGCTGGTCTCCCACCTGATCCACGCCGACGCGCTGGTGCTGCTGTCCGACGTCGACGCCCTCTACGACGGCCCGCCGAGCCGGCCCGGCTCGCGCCGGCTGGCCGAGGTGCGCGGCCCCGAGGACCTGGTCGGCGTCGAGCTGGGCAGGAACGGCGCGGCGGTCGGCACCGGCGGCATGGTGACCAAGGTCCAGGCGGCCAGGATCGCCACGGGCGCGGGCGTGCCGGTCGTGCTCACCGCCGCCGCCCACGCCGCCCAGGCGCTCACCGGCGCCGACATCGGCACCTACTTCCACCCCGGCGGCCGCCACCCAGGCACGCGGCTCCTGTGGCTCGCCCACGCCACCACCGGACGCGGCCGGCTGCACCTCGACCAGGGGGCGGTCGAGGCGATCGTGGGCCGGCGCAAGTCGCTGCTGCCCGCCGGCGTGACATCCGTGGAGGGTGAGTTCGCCGCGGGCGACCCGGTCGACCTGTGCGGGCCGCAGGGCGGCGTGGTGGCGCGCGGCCTGGTCAACTTCGACGCGGTGGAGATCCCGGGGCTGCTCGGCCGCTCCACGAAGGAGCTGGCCAGCGCGCTCGGTCCGGAATATGAACGCGAGCTGATCCACCGCGACGACATCGTCATACTGGAAACCCGTCACCAGTGAGGAGCACGCGATGTCCGAGGAGTTCCTGAAGGTCGCCCGCGCGGCACGAGAGGCCGCCGCCGAGCTGGCCCCGCTGCCGCGGGCGCCCAAGGACCGGGCGTTGCGGGTGATCGCCGACGCCCTGGTCGCGCACGCGGCCGAGATCGTCGAGGCCAACGCCGAAGACGTCGAGCGGGCGCGGTCCCAGGGCACGTCCGAGGCGATGATCGACCGGTTGCGGCTCGACGAGGCCAGGATCGAGGCCATCGCCGAGGCCGTGCGGCAGGTGGCCGACCTGCCCGACCCGGTCGGCGAGGTCGTCCGGGGCAGCACACTGCCCAACGGGCTGGAGCTGCGGCAGCTCAGGGTGCCGCTGGGCGTGATCGGCATCATCTACGAGGGGCGTCCCAACGTCACGGTCGACGCCGCCGCGCTCTGCCTCAAGAGCGGCAACGCGGTGCTGCTCAGAGGCTCGTCGAGCGCCTACTCGTCCAACACGGCGCTGGTGCGGATCATGCAGGAGGCGCTCGCGGGCACGCAGGTGCCCGCCGGGGCGGTGCAGCTGGTGCCCGGTACGACGCGGGAGTCGGTCAAGGAGCTGATGCGCGCCCGCGGGCTGGTCGACGTGCTGATCCCGCGCGGCGGGGCGGCGCTGATCAACTCGGTGGTCGAGGAGTCCACGGTCCCGGTGATCGAGACCGGCGTCGGCAACTGCCACGTCTACGTCGACGCGGAGGCCGATCTCGACCTGGCCGTGCAGATCCTGGTCAACTCCAAGGCGCAGCGTCCGTCGGTGTGCAACGCGGCCGAGACGTTCCTCGTCCACGAGGGGGTCGCCGACGCGTTCGTGCCGAGGGCGCTGCGGGCGCTGGCCGAGGCGGGGGTGACCGTCCACGGCGACGAGCGCATCGCCGGTTACGGCGAGGTCGTGCCGGTCACCGACGACGACTTCGCCACCGAATACCTGTCGCTCGACATCGCCGCCGCGGTCGTCGGCTCGCTGGAGGAGGCCGTGGCCCACATCCGGCGCTACGGCTCCGGGCACACCGACGCGATCGTCACCCGGTCGCAGCCGGCCGCCCGCCGCTTCGTCTCGCTCGTGGACTCCGCGGCCGTGGCGGTGAACGCCTCGACCAGGTTCACCGACGGCGGCGAGTTCGGGTTCGGCGCGGAGATCGGCATCTCCACGCAGAAGCTGCACGCGCGTGGCCCGATGGGCCTGCCGGAGCTGACCTCCACCAAGTGGATCTACACGGGAGAAGGGCATCTGCGCACGTCAGAAGGCACTGTGGTGCCCGGACCGGCTTGCGGTTAGTCGGCGTGTCGGGCTGACCGGCGGCCCGCGGCCTCGGTTGACTGGGTGTCATGGAAATTGTCGTCGCCCTTGTCTTCTCGGCCGCGGTGCTGTTCGGCGCCGACCGTCTGCTGCTCTGGCTGGAGAGCCGCGGTCACGTCAACTGGCGCAGGAAGGGCCGCAAGCCCCTGGCCGAGGAACCCACGGCCGAGCTCGACAGCATGCTCTCCGACCGTTCACCCCGATAAAGGTTCAACGGCTCCGGCGCGCCGCGGGCGTCAACTGTCGTCCCAGCGCTAGGGTTGTGTCCCTTATGGGCGCGCCGGGCGGGGAGGGACGGTGAGCAAGCTCGGCAAGGTCGGGCCGTACAGCCTGGTCGAGCGGCTCGGCCGAGGCGGCATGGGCGAGGTCTACCTCGCCACCACCCGCCGTGGCGAGCAGGTCGCACTCAAGGTCCTCCACGACCTGGCCGAGGACGAGATGTCCCGGGTCAGGCTGGAGCGCGAGGTGCGCGCGCTGCGCAGGGTCGAGAGCCCCTACGTGGCCAAGGTGCTCGACGCCGACCTGAGCTGTGCCCGGCCCTACCTGGTCATGGAGCACATCGAGGGCGTCACGCTGCTGGAGCGCGTACGCCAGAGCGGGCCGCTCGACCTGGGCCAGCTCGTGCACATGGCGCAGGGCATCGCCGCGGCGCTGGCCATCATCCACGCGGCCGGGGTCGTGCACCGCGACCTGAAGCCGGGCAACATCATCATGGGCACCGAGGGGCCGGTCCTCATCGACTTCGGCATCGCGCAGGTGCTCGACGCGACCCGGCTCACCATGACGGGCACGTTCCTCGGCACGCCCGGCTACACCGCGCCGGAGATCTTCGCCGACGAGCAGGTCGACTCGCCCGCCGACGTGCACGCCTGGGCCGCGACGGTGGCGTTCGCGGCGACCGGGCGGCCCACGTTCGGGCGCGGCACGGCCGAGGCGCAGATGTACGCGGTGCTGAACGGGCAGGCCGACCTCAAGGGCGTGCCGGTGGCGCTGCTGCCGCTGGTGCGGGCGGCGCTCAACCGGGAGCCCGGCAAGCGCCCCACCGCGGCGTTGCTGGCCGACCGGCTCTCCCGGCTGGCCAAGGCCACCAACGGGCCCGACGGCGACGCGCCCGCGGCCGCCGAGGAGGCGTCCAGGGGCGAGAGCGCACGAAGCCGGGCGAACGGCACGACGGCCGAGGTGCCCGCGCCCCGCGGCCGGGCCGGCACGGAGGGCAAGACGCCCGTGCCCCGCGGCCGGGCCGGCACGGAGGGCAAGACGCCCGTGCCGCGCGGCCGTACGGGCACCGACGGGAAGACGCCGGTGCCGCGCACGCGTACCGGCGGGGACGGGAAGACGCCCGTACCCAGGAACCGGACGGAACCGCCCACGGCGCGCAACCGGACGGAACCGCCCGCCGCGCGGAGCCGGGCCGACGGCGCGGCCTCGGCCGCGCGCCCCAGGCCGGGCACGGACGGACCGGCCTCCGCCCCCCGCCCCCGGCCGGGAACGGAGAGCACCCGCGCCAGGACCGGCACGGAGGGCACCCGCCCCAGGGCCGGCACGGAGGGGACACGTCCCCGCACCGGCACGGAGGGCACGCGCACCCGCACCGGCACGGACGGCACGCGGGCCAGGACCGGCGCCGACGGGACCCGGGTCAGGGCCGACGGCGCGGTTCCGCCGCCGCGGGGCAGGACGAACACCGACGGCAAGGCCGCCACGCCTCGCACCAGGACCGGCGCCGACCCCAAGACGGGCCCGCGCGCGCGGGCGACGGCGGCCGTGCGGAGCAGGTCACAGGACGGCCGGCGGACCAGGCTCAGGGGCGAGGCGCCGACCACGCTGCCCGCGGGCAACACGGCTCTGCTGCTGCTCGCGGTGCTGGCGGTGCCGTGCGTGGTGACGTCGGTGATCTGGCCGATCGCCTCGATCGCCATCACGACGGCGTTCGTGGTGCTGACCAGGACGCTCTGGATGAGTCATTGGCTGGTCAGGAAGCGCAGCGCGCGTCGCATGCGGATCGCGCTGCGCGTGTTGCTGTTCCCGTTCGCGCTGACCGGGGCGGCGGCGACCGCCGTGGTGTGGCCGGGAGTGCCCGTCGCGGTGGCGTCGGGCGGTGCGCTCTGGGTGACCGGTGGCGGTCAGATCGACTCCGACTGGTGGCAGCAGCCGGCGCCCGTGACGGTCGCGGCGGTGGTGTTCGGCATGTTGTGCGGCGGTATCACCGGGCGCGAGATCGAGCGGATCGGCGGCAAGCTGCCGGAGTTGCGCAGGGAAGGGCTGCGCGCACTGGCCGTGCTGGGCGGGTTCGTCGCCCTGTGCGCGGCCGCCGTGCGCGCGATCGCCCTCCTGCTGTAGGCGGCGAGGACGGCCGGCCGGTCAGCCCTGGCCGCCGTCGCGGCGCGAGAAGCGGTTGAAGATGCGCTCGCCCGCGTTCACCGCCCCTTCGGCCACGTCGCGCAGCACGCCGATGAAGGGGTCCTGCGACTGGGACCAGGAGGCGCGGTAGGACTCGGCCGCCGCCTTGATCTCGTCGGTGACGCGGGCGTTGGCGTCGTCCTCCCTGCGGGGGTAGTCGCCGCCGATGATGCGGTCGTACTCGCCGCTGCGCTGCCACTTGTCGAGCTCGGCGACGCGCACCACGGCGAACGGGTGGGTGGTGCCGAGCAGGTTGAGCACCTTGAGGAAGCCGTCGCGCAGGTCGCCCGCGGTGTCGTACTCCTGGTACTGCTCCAGGAACGCCTCGATGTTCATCTCGTGGGTGTAGGCGCCGCCGGCGAGCTTCATCAGCGCGCGCTTGGCCGACTCGGGGTTCTGGGCGGTCAGCAGGCCGCCGCGGTCGGAGGAGAGCTCCGACTTGCGGTACCACTCCTCCAGGCCCGCGACGATCGCGCGCAACCCGATGTAGCCGAGCGGGATCCAGGCGACGCGCGTGGCGAGGCGGGTGAGGATGTCGAGCATCGTCCGGTAGACCGCGTGACCCGACAGGATGTGCGAGGTCTCGTGGCCGATGACGAAGCGCTGCTCCTCCTCGTCCATGAGGTTGAGCAGGCCGGTGGTGACGACGATGAACGGGTCGTCGAAGCCGATGGCCTTGGCCTGGACGTGCGGGTCCTGCTGGACGTAGATCTCCGGGATGCGGTGCAGGTCGAGGATGTAGGCCGCGTCGCGCCCCATGTCGTACAGGGAGCGGAACTGGGTCTCGCTGACGCGCACGGACGACGCCAGGTACATCAGGCGAAGGCGGCGCTCACTCACAAGACCGGACATCTGCTTGAGAACCGTGTCGAACCCACTCAACTTACGCAGAGCGACCAGGGCGGACCGGTCTGCGGGGTGTTCGTAGGCTCGGGACGAGATGCCGGGCAGTTGGACGCGGTTGCGGTCCGGGGTGGTCGTCATGCCCGGCATGCTACGTCCGCAACGGATGTGATGCGCGAACATCACCAAGGGGGGTGCCGTCATGTTCGGGTACCGCGTCCGCGTAGGGTCCGACTCATGATGAACGCGCCTGGGATCCAGGGGAAGCGGCGGGTGGGTGTGATGGGCGGGACCTTCGATCCCATCCACCACGGCCACCTGGTCGCAGCAAGCGAGGTCGCCCATCACTTCGACCTCGACGAGGTCGTGTTCGTGCCGACCGGGCGGCCGTACCAGAAGTCCGGACGCGAGGTGTCGGCGCCCGAGGACCGCTATCTGATGACGGTCATCGCCACGGCCTCCAACCCCCGCTTCTCCGTGAGCAGGGTGGACATCGACCGCCCCGGCCCCACCTTCACCATCGACACGCTGCGGGACATCTCCAACGTCTACGGCCCGCAGGTGGACCTGTACTTCATCACCGGCGCCGACGCGCTCGGCGCGATCCTGGGCTGGCAGGACGCCGACGAGCTGTTCGAGCTGGCGCACTTCGTGGGCTGCACCCGTCCCGGGCACACGTTGCACGACCCCGGGCTGCCCGAGGGCAGGGTGACCCTGCTGGAGATCCCCGCGCTGGCCATCTCGTCGTCGGAGTGCCGTCAGCGGGTGGCCAAGGGGGAGCCGATCTGGTATCTGGTGCCGGACGGAATCGTGCAGTACATCAACAAACGAGGGTTGTATCACGGGGAAGGCTGAAGCTCTCCGCGCCGTGGGTGAGGGGTTTCGGCCTGGAAGGGTACCCTCGGTATATGGGCATGCTGCCGACACAGGAGGACAGACCCGCATCGTGACCGCATCCGACAGATCCGTTCAGCTCGTCCAGATCGCCGCCGAGGCCGCGGCCGACAAGCTGGCCGATGACATCCTCGCCTACGACGTGAGCGAGCAGCTCGTCATCACCGACGCCTTCCTGCTCTGCTCCGCCACGAACGACCGCCAGGTCCGCGCCATCGTCGACGAGATCGAAGACCGGCTGCGCACCGAGGCCGACGCCAAGCCCGTGCGCCGCGAGGGCGAGCGCGAGGGCCGCTGGGTGCTGCTCGACTACATCGACATCGTCGTGCACGTCCAGCATGAGGAAGACCGCACGTTCTACGCCCTTGAGCGCCTGTGGAAGGACTGCCCGGCCATCGGCCTGCCGGAGAGCGTCATGCTCGCCAACATGCAGCGGGCCCGCAGTTGAGCAGGCGGATCGTCTGCCTCCGCCACGGACAGACCCTGTGGAACGTGGAGCACCGCTTCCAGGGCCACTCCGACATCCCGCTCGACGAGACCGGCGTCGCGCAGGCGGCCAGGGCCGCCTCGCTGCTGGCCTCGCTGCGGCCCACCCTCATCGTCTCCTCCGACCTCCAGCGCGCCCATGACACGGCCCTGGCGCTCGGCAGGCTCGTGGGGCTCGACGTGACCGTCGACAAGGACTTCCGCGAACGCGGCGGCGGCCAGTGGGAGGGGCTGACGCGCGACGAGATCGCCGCGCGCTGGCCCGAGGAGTACATCGCCTGGGAGGCCCCCGACGGCGAGCCCGTCTCGGAGGTCGCGACCCGGGTGGCCGCCTCCATGCGCAAGTGGGCGGCCAAGCTCGACGACGACGGGCTCCTGGTCGTCGCCTCGCACGGCGCCGCGCTGCGGCTCGGCATCTGCGAGCTGCTCGGCCTGCCCGAGGAGCTGTGGCCGGCGCTGGGCGGGCTGGGCAACTGCTCCTGGTCGGTGCTGCAGGAGGGCCGTCAGGGCTGGCGGCTGCTCGAACACAACGCGGGCACCCTGCCCGAGCCCATCAGCAGCGACGACCGCCCTGACGCGGAGGCGTAGCCGACCGGCTCAGGCCGGCTGCGCGGGGCGGCGAGCGCCCTGCCGGGGATGGTCCGGCAGCGTGACGGCGCTCGCGGCCTTGTCCGTCATCCGCTTGACCATGCCCTTGCCCGGCAGGTACGGCAGCATGCGCATCATCTGGTTCCGCATGCGGATCCGCGCCCGCGTGCCCGGCACGAGGTATTTGTCGGCCCCCTCGGCCTGCTTCTGGCACACCTCGACGTACGGCCTCATCCGCCGCTCGTAGGCGTCGAAGGCGGCACTGTGGTCGCCGGGGGCCGCGGCCAGCTCGGCGGCCAGCACGTACGCGCCGATCATGCCGAGCCCCGTGCCCATGCCGCCGGGGCCGGGGGCGTACCCGGCGTCGCCGACCAGCGCCACCCGGCCGGAGGACCACCGGGGCAGGACGACCTGGGCGGCCTGCCAGAAGTAGAAGTCCTCGGCCCTGTCCATGGCCGCCAGCAGGGACGGGACCTGCCAGCCCACTCCCCGGAACGCCCGCGCCACCAGGGCCCGCTGCGCCGCCTGATCGCGGTGGCCGACGTCGAGCGGGGGCGTGGCGAAGTCGAGCGACGCCCTGGTCCGGCCGTTCGTCCTGACGATGGTGGCGCAGCGGCCCGGTACGTTGTGCATGAGGCCGTCGTGGTCCAGCCCGTACGTGCCGGGGATGGAGAAGACGGCCCCGTAGAAGCCGAGATGGCGCAGGGGAGTGGCCGGGAAGGCCAGCTCGCGTACCTTGCTGCGGATGCCGTCCGCGCCGACGACCAGGTCGAACGTGCGGGGCGCGGCCTGTTCGAAGGTCACGTGCACGCCGTCGGGGCGCTCGGTCAGGGAGGTGATCGAGTCGCCGAGGAGCCGTTCGGCGGGGGCGGCCTCGTTCAGGATGCGGGTCAGGTCGCCGCGCAGGATCTCCACGTCGCCGCTGAACACCTCCGACGGCAGCCTGGCCAGCCGTCTGCCGTCGCCGTCGACGATGGCGATGTCGCCCATGCCGGTCTGGGCCGCCCTGATGGCGTCCAGCACTTCCATGCGCTGCAGGACCTCCAGCTGCGGGGCGCCGCGGAAGTCGACGGCCTGGCCGCCGGTGCGCAGGGCGGGGGCGCGTTCGACGACGGTCGGCCGGAACCCGAGGCGGGCCAGCCAGTGGGCGAGCGTGGGCCCGGCGACGCCGCCGCCGGAGATGAGGACGGTCTGCACGGATGCCTCCCTGGGTAGTGCGCCATGTACGTTGTACGCGTACCGTAGGTTCGGGTTTTCCAGCAGGCAAGAGGGTCGCCCGGCGCACTAGTGCGGTGAGAAGGTGCCGCCGGGTGCGCCGAGCCTGGTGCACTAGTGCTGCGGAAGGGGTGGCCGTGGATCGGCCCGTGTATCTGCGGATCGTGGCGGAGTTGCGCGACCGCATCGCCGCCGGCGAGCTGGCGCCGGGGGACAAGGTGCCCTCGACCCGCCAGATCATCCGCGAGTGGGGCGTGGCGATGGCCACCGCGACCAGGGCCCTCGGCAGGTTGCGCGAGGAGGGGCTCACGCGGGCCGTGCCGGGGGTCGGGACCGTCGTCGCCGGGCCCGTGCGGCGACCGGCGCAGGACCTCACCGCTCGGCGCGTCGTGCGCGAGGCGATCAGGGTCGCCGACCGGGAGGGGCTGGCCGCCGTGTCGATGCGCCGCCTGGCCGCCGAGGTCGACGCCTCGGCCATGTCCCTGTACCGGCACGTCGCGGGCAAGGACGAGCTGGTCCGGCTCATGATCGACGCGGTCTACGGCGAGGAGCCGCCCGCCGGGCAGCCGCCGCGCGACTGGCGGGCCCGGCTGGAGCTGGAGCTCCGGCAGCTGTGGCGGGTGCACCTGCGGCATCCGTGGCTGGCGCAGGCGGTCTCGCTGACCCGGCCGCAGCTCGTGCCCAACGGCATGGCGTCCACCGAACGGCTGCTGCGGGCCCTGGACGGGCTCGGCCTCGACGCCGGCACCATGCTGCACGCCGTCGTGTCCCTGGTGAACTTCGTCCGGGGCGCCGCCGTGGCCCTGGAGGCGGAGCTGCAGGCGCGTACCGAGACCGGGGTGACCGAGGACGACTGGCTGAGTGAGCACGAAGGGGAGATGGCGGAGTTGCTCGCCTCCGGCGCCTTCCCGACTCTGGCGAAGGTGGTCACGGATCCCGGGGTGGATCTGGACCTGGACTCCGTCTTCGAGTTCGGGCTCCGCGGGCAGCTCGACGGGCTCGCCGTGCTGGTGGCACGGGCGCAGCGGGGACGGCGGCCGGGCGATTAGGCGAAAGGGCGCGGATGGCTATATGCTCTCGGAGCGCCGCAACGGGTGATCCCGCAGCGGTGACCAGGGGCTATGGCGCAGTTGGTAGCGCGCCTCCATGGCATGGAGGAGGTCTGGGGTTCGAATCCCCATAGCTCCACACAGATTGTTTCCCTGGTCCGGGCAGTCAGGCTCGGCCGCGCGTCAGTCCAGGAACGCCGGAGCGCTCCACGTCGTGGCGGGCAGGGCGTTGAGGGCCGCGACGATCCGCTTCTCCTCGTAGACGAAGTGCGATTCCAGCAGGGCCGACAGGCCGTCCAGCTCGGTGCGCACGTCACGGGTGGCGGGCGCGTCGGCGGTCAGCAGGGTTTCCAGGTCGCGCAGGATGGCGGCCACCTGCTCGTGGTCCCGGCGCAGTTCCTCAAGGACGGGGCGCAGTTCGGGGAACTCGGCGGCGAGCACCGGGAAGGCCGTGGCGTCCTCGCCGGTGTGGTGGGTGATGATCGCCGAGCAGAAGGTCAGGCAGTGCGTGCGCAGGTCGCGCAGGGAACCGCCGCGGCCGGCGGTGTCGCGCAGCCTGGCCAGCTCTTCGCGGAGCCGGAGATGCACGTCGATCAGTTGGTTGCCGAAGGCCGCCAGACGGCGGGCCGGCTCGGGGAAGTCGTTCATGGTCGTGTCCGATGTCACGGCGCCTCCATGCCCGCGGCGGTCTCCTGGCCGGGTGCACTGCGACGCTGATCTGGGATCAGATCATGCTTTTCGCGGCGAATCAACTCGGCGGGCCGAGCCCCGAAGAGGCCCGGCCCTGGAACGGGGTGCGTGTTCCAGGCGTTGGCGGTGTAGGAGACGCGGCAACCTTTCGGTCAGGCGTAGCGCCGGGCCAGCTCCGCCGCCGCCGCGCCCAGGGCCTCGCGCAGCGCGGGCGGGGACAGCACCTCGACGTCGGTCCCGAGCCGCAGGAACTCGCCGAGCGCGTGGTCGTGCGACTCGATCGGCAGGGTGACCCGCGTCCAGCCCTCGGCGTCCGGCGGCTCGGCGGTCTCCCGGGCGGCCGCCGCGACGCCGGGCGTCATGAGGTCGGGCAGGCGTTCCAGGCCGCGCGGCGACAGCCGCACCACCGCCTCGCCGCGCCGCAGCCTGGCCTCGAACTCGGCCAGGTAGTCCTGCCAGTACGCCGCCAGGGAGAAGTCCTCCGGCCTGGCGAACGTCTCGGGGAGGGCGTGCAGGTCGAGGATCTGGGAGACGCGGTAGGTGCGCACATGCTCGCCGCAGCGCGCCACCAGGTACCAGCGGCCCGCCTTGACCACCAGCCCGTACGGCTCCAGCCGCCGTTCCACCTCCTGCGGCGCCTTCCACCGCCGGTAGGTGACCTGGACGGCCCGCTCGTTCCACACGGCGTCGGCCACGGCCGGCAGGTACGTGACCGGCTCGGCGTCCCGGTACCAGGAGGGCGCGTCGAGATGGAACCGCTCCTGGATGCGGCCCGCGCGGTCGCGCAGCTCGACAGGCAGCGCGGCCATCAGCTTGAGCTGGGCGGCGGTCACCACCGCGCCGAGGCCCAGCTCGGCCGCCGGCCCCGGCAGCCCGGCCAGGAACAACGACTCGGCCTCGTCGGTGGTCAGCCCGGTGAGGCGGGTGCGGTAGCCGGCCAGGAGCTGGTAGCCGCCGTTGGGCCCGGCGTCGCCGTAGAGCGGGATGCCGGCGGCGTGCAGGGACTCCATGTCGCGGTAGATGGTGCGGACGGAGACCTCCAGGCGCTCGGCGAGGTCGTGGGCCGTCATGCGGCCGCGCGTCTGCAACAGCAGCAGGATCGAGACCAGGCGGGAGGCGCGCACGGACACTGACACTACATGTCAGTGACCCGGCCGTACGTTCGCCCGCATGGACGACTTCGACTTCCTCGCCGGCACCTGGGACGTGGTGAACCGCAGGCTCCTCAAGCCGCTGGCCGGCAGCGACGAATGGGACGAGTTTCCCGGCCGCTCGGTCGCGACCCGGCACTTCGACGGCGCGGCCAGCTTCGACGAGATCGCCTTCCCCACCAAGGGCCGGCACGGGATGACCGTGCGCGTCTACAACCCCGCCACCCGGCAGTGGTCGATCTACTGGGCCAGCAGCGCGACCGGCACGCTGGACACCCGGCCCATGGTGGGCGCGTTCACCGGGAACCGGGGCGAGTTCTACGGCGAGGAGACCCACGAGGGCCGGCCGGTGCGCTGCCGGTTCGTCTGGACCGTCGTCGACGAGCACCGGGCCAGGTGGGAGCAGGCCTTCTCGGCGGACGACGGCCAGACCTGGGAGACCAACTGGACGATGGACTTCACCCGGGCGTCCTGACCGAGGGGCTTCGTCCGGGCCTCAGGACGCCTGGCCGCGCACCCACAGGACCGTGGCCACGGCCACCACCGCGACCAGCAGCAGGAGCCCGCCCACCAGGACCACCCACCGCCAGGCCGACTTCGGCGGCGGCGGGGGCTCGTACAGGGGGACGTCGGGGAGCATGTCGGGGGTGTAGGGCAGGCTCTGCGTGTACGGCGCTTCCGGGGGGCCCTGGGGAGGGTGCTCCGGGTGCGGGACGCGATGTCGGACGGTCTGGTTCGGGTCCGGCTCCTGCGGCTCTCGCTTCATGATCCCCTCAGACGCGGCTCTGGAGGTGGGTTTCATCGACATTGTCATACTTGCCGGTGAAACGCGGTCCAGACGTCGGAAGGCTCAGTAACCGCTCTGATCGCCGCCGTGCGGCGGCTGCGGCGGCTGCCAGCCACCCTGGGGACCACCCTGGGGACCACCCTGGGGGCCGCCCTGGGGGCCGGGCTGCTGGTAGGGCTGCTGCTGGTAGGGCTGGTGGTACGGCTGCGGGGGCTGCTGCCAGCCGGGGCCCTGCGGCCGCTCCTGCTGGGGGGCGGCGCGGCGCGCGACGACGGCCCAGATCAGCAGCCCGATGCCGGCCAGGTGGAACAGCGAGGAGATGAGGTAGGCGAACGGCAGGACGGCCATCATGCTGGAGCCGTACGACTCGATCAGCGTCTGGGTCAGGATGCTCAGCACGAGGTTGATCAGCGTGCCGATCAGCAGCAGGCCGCAGCCCGACATGCCGAGGGTGGCCGCGCGGCCCACGTGCCGTCTGTTCATCCCGATCAGGACGATGCCCACCACCAGCAGCAGGGCGGTGATGAGAGTGGGGAGCAGGTTCGTGAGCATGTTGAGGAAACTCATGGGGCGACTCCAGCCAGAAGGGGGACTCGGGCGACGTTACGGGGATCCGCGCAGTTCTTCCACCGCACGGCTGATCGACTGCAGGTCGAGACCGCCCTTGTGCCGGCGGCCGTTCAGGAACAGGGTGGGGGTGCCGCGTACGCCGCTCTCCTTGCCCGACGCCTCGTCGAGCGCGATGCGGGAGGCGTGCCCGGCCACGTCCGCCCAGGGGTCGACGTCGAGCTCGGCGGCGTAGTGTTCGAGGTCGGCGTCGGTGAGGAAACGCTGGTTGTCGTAGAGGATGTCGTGCATCTCCCAGAACCGGCCGCGGTCGGCGGCGGCCTCGGAGACGATGGCGGCGGACGCGGCCCGGGGGTGCAGCGTCCGGATCGGGAAGTGCCGGAAGACCAGCCGGACGTCGGGGTTCCGGCGCAGGATCTCGTCCAGGACGGGGTGGAGACGGCCGCAGTAGGGGCACTCGAAGTCGCCGTACTCGACGATGGTCACCTTGGCGGTCGACGGACCCCGTACGTGGTCGTCGGGGCCGACCGGCACCGACAGCACGTCGGGCAGCTCCTCGTCGGGCTCGGCCTCGGGCGGCGCGCAGACGCCGCCCCGGTCCCAGGCCAGCCGGAAGACCACCCAGCCCAGCGCGGCGGACAACAACGACCCGGCCAGGATGCCGATCTTGGCCTGGCTCTGGATCGCCGGGTCGTCGAAGGCCAGGTCGACGATGAACAGCGCCACCGTGAACCCGATGCCGGACACCGCCGCGCCGCCCAGCAGCTGCCCCCACACCAGGTTCCCCGGCAGGATGCCCCAGCCGAACCGCAGCGGCAGCCACGTGCCGAGCGAGATCCCGGCGAACTTCCCGAGCAGCAGCCCCAGCGCGATGCCGAGGGAGATCGGCGAGGTCAGCGCCGCCCGCAGGGTCTCGCCGTCGAGCCGCACCCCGGCGTTGGCCAGGGCGAACACCGGCACGATCACGTAGCTGCTCCAGGGGTGCAGGCGGAGCTGGAGCCGTTCGTTGACCGAGACGGCGCGCTGCACGCGCCGCGAGGCCTCCCTGGCCGCCCGCGCGCTCGGCTCGGTGGTGAACTCCTGGACGGCCTCGCCCGCCAGCAGCAGCTTCTGGTCGCTGGGGGCGTAGACGAACACCAGGACGCCGAGCGCGATGCCCACGAGCGTCGGGTGGATGCCGCTCTCCAGCGTCGCGACCCACAAGCCGAACCCGAGGGCGATGTAGGCCGGCGCCCGCCAGATCTTCAGCCAGCGCAGCAGCACGATCGCCGCCAGCAGCACGACGGCCACGACGAGCGCGGTGAGCTGGAGGCTGGCCGTGTAGAAGATCGCGATGATCATGATGGCCAGCACGTCGTCCACGATGGCCAGCGTCAGCAGGAACGCCCGCAGCGGGTCGGGACAGCGCGCGCCGACGACGGCCAGCACGCCCAGCACGAACGCGGTGTCCGTGGCGATCGGCACACCCCACCCGCCCGCGCCGGGGCCGCCGAGGTTGAGCGCGAGGTAGACGGCGGCGGGCACCAGCATCCCGCCGAGCGCGGCCACGGCCGGGACGGCGATCAGCCGCCGGTCCCTGAGCTGCCCGAGCCGCACCTCGTAGGAGACCTCCAGGCCGATCAGGAAGAAGAACACGCTCATGAGGCCGTCGTTGACCCAGTGACGCAGGTCGAGGGAGAACACCGCGTCGCCGAACGAGATGCCCATGGGCAGGTGCCAGAACGACTCGTAGGTCCCGGCCCACGGCGAGTTGGCCCAGACCATGGCCAGGGCGGTGGCCACGAGCAGCACGCTCGTGCTGCCCGCCTCGGTCTTGAAGAACGCCCGCAACATCGTCAGATCTCCCCCCGGAGATCCGATCTTAGAACCCGCCCCGAAGGCGGCCGGGCCCGGCGGGGGTGTTCCCCGCCGGGCCCGGATGTCACAGGTTGCGGAGATAGGCCAGGGACGGCGCGAAGAAGTACTCGCCGCCCTTCATCGTGATCGTCTGGGCGACCTGCGCCTGCGGGGCCGACGGCTCGGCCCGGCCCCACACCTTCGGCCAGCTCACCTTGGCCTCGCGGGCTCCCTGCCCGATGAGCGGGTCGTGGCCGGTCGCCGGGTTCTGGAAGTCCTCGTTGTTCGCCCAGCTCTGCTGGGTGAACTCGAACTGGGCGAGCAGGCTGCTGTTGAACGCCATGAACAGCAGGCCGACCTCGCCGCTCGGGCGGGCGCCGGGCGGGGAGTCGTCCCAGGGGTCGTCGGTGCGGTCGCCGTAGGTCTGGCCCCGGCGGGCCATGAGGACCTCACGGCCGAACGATCGCGGGTTCGTCTTCCTGATGTGCCCGCTGAAGGGGCACTTCGAGCCCGGGTCGTCGTCGAAGGTGAAGTCGTTGGCCACCGGGCCCCCGCCCGGCTTCTGCTTGAGCGTGACGGGCGTGCCGTCCTTGAAGCGGCCGACGAGCAGGGCGCCCGCGCGGTCCCGGTCGGCGCCGAGCAGGCCGAGGGCGTCGGCCAGGTCCTGCTCGATCTCCTTGAACGCCCGTACGTTCTGCTCCAGCTTCCTGAAGACCAGGTAGCTGCCGAAATGCCGCTCCGGGTGCGGTGCGAAGGGGTCGGCGACCAGGATGTTGGAGAGCGGGAAGGCGGGGTCCCAGTGCTCCTTCGGCTCCTTGTCCACCTCGTCCCGCACGAACAGCGGCTGGCTGCGGCCGTCCACGTACCCGAAGTGCTCGATGCCGTCGCCGGCGGGGTTGCGCATGCCGTGGCCGGTCTCCTCGCCGAGCAGCCGCGCGCTTGCGGGCAGCTCGCCCAGGATCTCCTCGCGCAGCTCCTCGACCCGGTCCTGGCGGGCGTCGCCGATGAGGATGACGGCGTGGATCTCCCGCTGGTAGGCGGGCTCCCACTCCGTCACCGGCGGGTCGTCCAGCTCGGCGCCGCGCCGCTTCATGCCGTCGCGGAACGCCTTGTCGCCGAACCTGCGCACGTCCTCGACCGAGTGGCCGAGGTCGCGGTAGCCGGCCTTGCTGATGCCGATGCCGACGTACGGCGTGCCGCGCCGGCCGTTCGCGCCGAACTCGCGCACCTCCTCAAGGTGCCGGCGCGCCGACTTCATCTTCGTGACGGCGATGTGCCGCAGGAACGCCTTTCCCGCGGCGACGTCGTTGAACCTGACGAACAGCACGGACAGGTGCTCGCGCACGTGCGCGCGGAGAATGTTGGGCTGGAGATTGTCCAGCATCTCCTTGGTGTCCGCGTCGAGCTTGGCCGAATCCCAGGCCAGGGGTTGTGCGTTGTTCAGGTCGACAGCCATTGTCGCCGAATCCTTTCCCCGTTTCGAAATGAATCGGGCCCCCTGCATCTGTACGACTCCCGGGAATGCGAGAAAGTTTCCACTTGATCAGGTCAGTTCGATTTCCTGATCAAACCCGGCGGACCGTACATAATGACCGGATGAAGAACCGGGGCTGGGGACGTTCCAGCGGCACCCGCGACACGCTGCTGCGCGCGGCCCGCGAGGTCTTCCTGGCCAAGGGATACGCCGAGGCCACCGTCGCCGACATCGTCGAGACGTCGGGCATCAGCGTCGGCAGCCTGTACCACCATTTCGGCGGCAAGCCGGGTCTGTTCCTCGCCCTGTGGGAGCAGTTCATGCGCGAACAGGAGGAACGCACCTCCCGCGCGGCCAAGGCCACCGCCGGCGCCGGCGAGGAACGGTTCCTGGCCGGCGCCCGCGCCTATCTGGAGGGCTCGTGGGAGCAGCGCGACGTGGCCAGGCTGTTCCTGGAGAACGACGGCCCGGCCGAGTTCACGACCCTGCGCAGGCAGCGCGGCTGGGAGTGGATCGGCGGCAACAAGCGGCTGCTCGGCCTGGCGGACACGCCGGAGGGCAACGTGCTGGTGGTGCTGCTGACCACGGTGATGGGCGAGGCCGGGCGCGAGGTGGCGGCCTGCGAGTCCGACGGGGACGCCCAGGTGACCATCGACGAGGTGATCCGGATCGTCCGCCGCATGCTGGCTACGACGGGCGGCGTACCGCGGCCTTCTCCCTGAGGACGATTCCGCCGGGCCCCCGCGATGCGAGCGTGTAGCCCATGGACGCACTGCGCAAAGCCCTCGGCGTGCTCTCCCTGGCCTACGCGCTGATCTTCGCCGGGGCCGCGCTGCTGCACTCGGGCGTCACGGTCGGCCCGCTGTCCCAGCCGGTCGTGCCGCCCGCGGTGGTCGTGGAGACGTTGTGCGCCCTCGGCCTGCTCGCCGGCGGCCACGGCGCGCTGACCCGCCGCCGATGGGCCTGGGACGGCCTGGTCCACACCCACGCGGGGGCGCTGGGCGGCGTGCTGATCGGCATCCTGGCGCTGGCCCTGCACCCGTCGGCGGCCACGGCGCTGAGCACCTGGTTCCACGACACGATGGCGGTGCTGCTGGCCGCCGGGCTGGCCGGGGCCTTCTACGCCTCCAGATCGCGCAGGTGATCGGCCGCCTCGGGCAGCTGGTCCTCGGTGAACACGCGGACGCCGTGCGCTTCGAGCAGGGCGGTGGTCACCCCCTGGCCGGGCACCCGCCGGCCGCCGAACGTTCCGTCATGGATCGCCAGCGCGCCGCACGAGGGGCTGCCCTCCTTGAGCACGGCCAGCCGGACCCCGGCCGAACGGGCGGCCTCAAGCGCGGCCCGCGCCCCCGCCACGAACTCGGCCGTCACGTCGGAGCCGTCGCTCGCCAGCACGCGGGCGTCGCCGGAGAGCACCGCCGCCCCGCCCGCGCCGCCCTCGATCTCGGCCGCCGGGCGCGGAACGGGCAGCCCGCCCGCCACCTCGGGGCAGAAGACCACCAGCCGCCCCTCCGCCCGCCAGCCCGCGAGCAGGGCGTCGGCGCTGGTCTTCGCGCCGCCGTCGTAGCGGACCCGGCGGCCCATCAGGCAGGCGCTGACGAGGATTCTCTGCACGTCCCCGATCCTATGAGCGCGATCGGCACCAGCGGGACGGCGGCGAGGGCGACCCGCACGGGCGCTAACCTGTGTCGCGATGAACACCACCGTCGCCACGATCGTCATCGTCGGCTCACTGCTGCTCATGCTGGCGAGCCTGGTCGTCGCCGTCCGCGACCGGCCCATGGGCATGGTCCTGCTGGTCGGCTTCGCCGTGCTGGAGGTGGCGATCCTGGTGCAGGCCGGGTTCGTGATCGCGGCGGTGAGCGGCGGCGAGGGGCCGCCGGAGAAGGCCACGCTGTTCGGGTACATCGGCGGTCAGGTGCTCATCCCGCCTGCCGGGGTGTTCCTCGCGCTGGCCGAGCGCAGCCGGTGGGGCACGGCGATCCTGGTCGTGGCCGGGTTCGCGATCGCGGTGATGAACGCGCGGCTGCTGCAGATCTGGCAGGGCGTGGCGTGAGCGCCCCGATCGGCACCGGCCCCGGGCGCGCGCTGGTCGCCGTCTACGGGCTGTTCTCGCTGGCGGCCGGGGCGCGGGCGGCGGTGCAGATCGCCACCAGGTTCGGCGAGGCGCCGCTGGCCTACGCGCTGTCGGCGTTCGCCGCGCTGGTCTACGTCGTGCTCACCGTCGCCCTCGTGCGCGGCGCCCGTCGTCTCGCGCTCGGCGCGCTCGTCATCGAGCTGGCCGGGGTGCTGCTGATCGGCACCGCGAGCGTGGCCGACCCGGCGGCCTTCCCCGACGCCACGGTGTGGTCGTCGTACGGCAAGGGTTACCTGTTCATCCCGCTCGTGCTGCCCTTCATGGGGCTCTACTGGCTGCTGCGCAGGCGTTAACGCCGGGCGTGCGCGGGCAGGGACAGACCCCATGAGCACGATCGAGCACTCAGTAGACGTCAACGTCCCGATCCGCGTGGCCTACAACCAGTGGACCCAGTTCGAGAGCTTCCCCGAGTTCATGGAGGGCGTGGAGTCCGTCAAGCAGATCTCCGACACGCTCACCGAGTGGGTGGTCGAGATCGCCGGGGTCCGCCGCGAGTTCCAGGCCGAGATCACCGAGCAGCACCCCGACGAGCGCGTCGCCTGGCGCGGCACGGACTCGCCGCACCACGCGGGCGTCGTCACCTTCCACCGCATCGACGCCGACACCACCAAGGTCACCCTCCAGATGGAGTACGACCCGGAGGGCGTCGTCGAGACCGTCGGCGACGCGCTGCAGATCGTCCGGCTGCGCATCAGGAACGACATGGAGCGGTTCAAGTCGTTCATCGAGTCGCGCGGCGGCGAGACGGGCGGCTGGCGCGGCGACGTCCCCGGCGCCCACCAGCACCAGCACGAGCACGGCTCCACCTACGGCGACAGCGGCGCGCCGGTCCCGCCCGGCACCGTCGGCGGCGGCGACTACCCGCCGAGCGGCACCCTGCCGCCCCCCGGCCCCGTTCCCCCGCGCAACCAGCCCCCGGAGGGCCCGAGCCCGGTCCTGTAGGACGGGATCTCCCCCGAGAATCTCAGCCCCCGCCCCGGGGGCTTTCTCATGTCCAGGAATAAAGGGACATTTCGGTCCTGTTAAGGTGGTGATTCGTCCCATGATTTGATGAGTGGAGGACCTGACCAGCATGAGCGTGCTAGCCCAAGAGGCCCGTGGCAGAACAGGCAGAACCGCCCCCTTGGCCTGGCTTCTCGTGCTGGGCATCGTTCTGGCGGCGCTGAACCTGCGTACGGCCGTCACCAGCGTCGGGCCGCTGCTCGACCAGCTCGCCGGGGCGCTCGGCATGAGCAGCGTCGGCACCGGCCTGCTCACCACGCTGCCCGTGCTGGCCTTCGCCGGCGTCGGCGCGGTCACCCCCACCCTGGCCCGCCGGATCGGCGAGCACCGGCTGCTGCTGCTCGCGCTGGTCACCCTCGGCTCGGGCATGCTGGTCAGGTCGCTGGTCGGGTCGGCCCCGGTGTTCCTGCTGAGCAGCGCGGTCGCGCTGTCCGGCGGCGCCGTCGGCAACGTGCTCATCCCGACGCTGATCAAGCGTCACTTCCCCGCGCGTACCGGGATCATGACCACCGTCTACACCACGGCCCTGGCGGCGGGCACCATGCTGGCCGCCGCCGCGACCGTGCCGATCGAGCGCGCGTCGGGGGACTGGCACATCGCGCTCGGCGTGTGGGCGGCCCTGGCCGCCGTGGCCGCCATTCCGTGGCTTGCGCTGCTGCGCAGTGAGCCGGAGCGGGACACGGGCAGCCGGGACGCGGGCATCTCGACCCTGCTCAGGAGCAGACTCGCCTGGATGGTGGCGATCTACTTCGGCACCCAGTCGATGATCGCCTACATCATGTTCGGATGGCTGGCCACGATCCTGACCGACGGGGGATACACCTCCTCGCAGGCCGGGATCATGCTCGGCGTGTTCACCGCCCTGAACATCCCGGTCTCGATCCTCGTGCCGACGATCGCCGCGCGCTTCCGCGACCAGCGGCCGGTCGTCGTGGGGCTGGTCGTGTTCTACACGATCGGCTTCCTCGGGCTGTGGTTCGCGCCCTCCTCGACCGCCATGGTCTGGGTGGTGTTCGTGGCGGTCGGCATGGGGTCGTTCCCGCTGGCGCTGGTGATGCTGGGGCTGCGCACCCGTACGCCGGAGAGCACGGCCGCGCTGTCGGCCTTCGGGCAGAGCGCCGGATATCTCATCGCCGGCGCCGGCCCGCTGCTGGTCGGGGTGATCTACCAGATGACCGGCGGCTGGTCGCTGACGTACGTGCTGATCTTCGGCGTGATCGCCGTCCAGCTCCTCACCGGCCTGTACGCCGGCCGTGACCGCTATCTGGAGGACGAGCGCCGCCCTGCCACAATGACCAGGTGAGATCCACTGTCGTCACCTTCCCCAACGGCCGGGTCAGCGGCCGTTCCCCGATTGTCGGGGCCGTGCCGGTGGGGGACCGGCACGGCCTCGTCACCGCCGAGACGCCGTTCCATCCCCTCGACCACACCTGGCCCGACCAGCCCGCAGACCGGGGGACGATCGGCGAGCTGCCGGTCCTCGACTGCGTGACAGGGGCCCAGTCGAACGACGGTGAGATCTTCGTCGGCGAGTCCATCCCGGTCCGGCGGGGCGCCGAGGGCTGGGAGTGGCTGGTCGTCCACGTCACCGACACCCCGCTGCCCGTCGGCGCCGAGGTGGACCTGGAGGTGGACGCCGGACACCGGGCGGCGCTCTCGGCCGGCCACACCGCCTGCCACCTGGCCGCGCTGGCGCTCAACGCGGCGCTGGCGGACAGGTGGCGCAAGGAGGTGCGGCTGGACCGGCTCGGCCACCCCGACTTCGACCAGACGGCGATCACCTCCTCGCGCATCGTGCCGCACGGCAGCGTGGACGAATACCGCCTCGGCAAGTCGCTGCGCAAGAAGGGCTTCTCCGCCGACGACCTGGACCTGACCGAGCTGGCCAGGCGGGTGAACGAGCAGCTCGGCACATGGGTGGCGGCCCGGGCGCCGGTCCGGCTCGACGTGCCGGGGCCCGGTCTGACCGCGTTGCGCACCTGGCACTGCTCGCTGCCCGAGGGCGAGGCGTCGATCCCGTGCGGCGGCACGCACGTGCGCGACACGGCCGAGCTCGGCACGGTCGAGGTCGCGTTCACCCTGGAGGAAGCCGCCCTCACGATGCGCACCACCTGCGGCTAGCGGGCCCTTAACGCAGGGGCCCGTGTCAGGCTCTCGCTGCCAGGAAGGCGAGGACCCGGCGCCAGGCGTCCGCGCAGATCGCCTCGTGCTCGCCGTGGGCCTCGTCGAAGAAGCCGTGCGGGGCGTCCGGGTAGACGACGATCTCGTGCTCCACCCCGGCCCCGGTCAGCGCGGCCCCGAACTCGGCCACCTGCTCGGCCGGGATGCCCTCGTCGGCCCCGCCGAACAGACCGAGGATCGGCGCGCCCAGCTCGGCGGCGTGCTGGGTGGGGCCGGGGCCGTACGGGCCGGCGATCCCCGGCGCGCCGTAGAACCCGATCACGCCGGCGAACCCGAACCTGGGCGCCGAGGCGAAGAACGCGTTCCTGCCGCCCATGCAGAAGCCGAGCGCCACGGCCGGACGTCCCAGGCGCTCGGTCGCGGCCTGGAGGTCGGCCTGGATGTTCTCCCTGGTCAGCTTGGGGATGTGCGCCATGACCTGGAACGACTCGCCCCGGTCGTCGTCGGTGGCGGTCCTGCCGTAGTAGTCGAGGGCGAGCGCCGGATGGCCCTGCTCGGCCAGCCGTACGGTGAGCTCCTTGTAGAAGCCGTGCAGGCCGCGGACGTCGGGGAGGATCACGACGCCGGGGCCGCTCACCCGGTCGGGACGGGACTCGTAGGCGGCGAACGACGTGCCGTCGGCGGAGGTCAGGCGGAGGTCGGCGGAGCGGGTGCCGGTGATCGGCGGTTGCGGGCGCGGTGGTGCGGCGTCGTTGTCGTAGCACATAGTGCCGGGAAACTACCAAAGCTGGATTGATAAAGCTAGACTTGGTTTTGTGCTCGCCAAGGAACTGCGAATCTCGGTCGGGCGGCTCGCCCGCCGCATCCGGCAGCTTTACACCAACGCCTCGGGCGACGACGTGTCGTTCACCGAGCTCGCCGTGCTCTCCCGCCTCGACCGGGACGGGCCGCACACCTCGGCCCAGCTCGCGCACCTGGAACGCATCACCGCCCAGGCGATCGGCACCGTCCTGGGCGGCCTCCACCAGCGCGGCATGGTGGCCCGCGAGCCCGACCCGGCCGACCGGCGGCGGGTGATCACCGCCATCACCGGCTCCGGCCGCGCCGCGCTCGTCAGCCGCGAAGAGGTGATCACCGAACGCCTGGCCGCGGCCGTCGACTCCCTCACTCCCGACGAGCGCGAACGCCTCGCCGCGGCCCTGCCCGTCCTCGCCGACCTGGCCGAACGGCTATGAGGCGTCAGCATGTGTTGACAAGCGGCGCTCTGTCAGCACATGCTGACACCATGGACGTCACCGAACTGGCCGGGGCGGCAGCCGACCGCGACCCCGGAACGGGCCTCGCGGCGGTGGCCGCGCTCAGGGCCCTGCTGGAGGAGCTGGAGGCGGTCCACGTCAGCAACGCCCGCGCGGCGGGGTGGTCGTGGGAGCAGATCGCCGGCGCGCTCGGGGTCCGGCGGCAGTCCGCCCATCGCAAGCACGCCCGCAGAACGGGGAGGTAGCAGGTGTTCGACAGGTTCACGGAAGGCGCCCGCCGGGCGGTGGTCCGGGCCGGGATCCACGCGCTCGACGCCCACCGCGCCACGCTCGACGCCGACCTCCTGCTGCTGGGCGTGGCCGAGGTGCGGCCGTTCTCGTTGTTGTCGTTCACCGCCTCCGATGCCGGCTTGCGCGCCCGCGTCGACCTGGGCGACGCGCGTGCGCTTCTGGCCACCCTCGGCATCGACCTCGACGAGGTGCATCGCCGCACCAGGGCCGGAACGGACGCGCCCGGCCAGTGGGCCCTGCGCCGGTCCCGGCTGCGCCCGCTGCGCGTCGCCCTGGACGGGCCGCTGGGCACGATCCCGCTGGCCATGCACGCCAGGAAGGTGATCGAGGTGGCGATGTGGAAGCCGGGGCCGGTCACCGGCGAACGGCTGCTGTGGGGCCTGCTCGCCGACGGCGCGAACGGCGCCGGCCGCCTGCTCCGCGAGGCCGGGGTCGACGTGGCCGTGCTGGTCAGGGAGGCGGGCATCCCGTCCCGCCGTGCCGCCTGACGCCACGCCGTTCGGGGCGGGCCGGAGAGCTCCTCCGGCCCGCCGGGGCGCGGGATCCGGCGTGACGCGAGGGGTCCGGAAGTCCGATACACTTGGTGATCGCAAGGGGCTATGGCGCAGTTGGTAGCGCGCCTCCATGGCATGGAGGAGGTCTGGGGTTCGAATCCCCATAGCTCCACAGAAGAAAAGGTGGCGTCCGTGAGGGCGTCACCTTTTTTCGTGTCTCCGCCAGGCCGTGTCAATACCTCTCAGGTCACCTCTTGTCCGGACCTGGGGGAGACGCGGGCGGCGGGCCGGAGCCGCGATCGTCGAGGGCATGCGACTTCAACGACTGCAGATCTCGGCGCTCTCCGTCCTCGCGCTCGTCGTGGCGCTCGCACTCGCGCCGCTGCCGGGGCTGCCGTACACCATGGGGTTCGCGCCGCACTGGGTGACCGTGCTGGCCGCCGGGGTGGGGGCGGTCTTCGTGGTGCGGCCGCATCCGGCGGGGCTGCTGCCCGCCCTGCTGCTGCTGTGGTCGGCGGGTGGGCTCGTGCTCGACGTCTTCCGCGCCTTCTTCGCGCTCACCGGCATCCCCGCCGGGGAGTTCGCGCAGGTCGACTGGCCCGGGATGGCGCTGCGCGGGCTCAGCCTGGCGGGCTGCGCGCTGCTGGGCGCGCTGCTGCTGCCGCGCGTCAGGGTGCCCAGCGGGCCCTGGCTCGGGTACGCCGCGTTCGCCCTCGGGTTCGTCTACCCCCTCGCCAAGCTCTACTGGTCGGCGGGCGGCACCCTGCTGCGCCCCGCGGACTACGGCGAGGGCTTCCCGTACGGTGAGACGATCATGCTGGTCATCGGCGCGGTCGGCTCGCTGGCCCTCGTGCAGAGGTGGGGACGGTCGCTGCCGCGGCGGCTGGTGCTGGCCGGCGGTTGGACGGGCGCCGCCATGTTGACCACTATGGGAGCCATGTCCGTTCTAGGCACGTTCTCCCAGCTTCTCGGCCTCACCCAGGGGCCCGTGCCGCTGTCCGAGCCGGCCACGGTGGCGGCGGTCGCGGTCGTGTACGGGAGCTGGCTGCTGTTCGGACTCGCGGTCGCCGGGGCCACCCTCTCCTACCAGCGCACGACGGCACGATGACGCCCCGCCGCGCCGACGTGGTCCTGGCCCTGGTCGCCGGGGTGACGCTGTTCCCGCTCTCGCTGACGGTGGCGGTGTTGTCGGCGCCCGGCGTGCGGGCGGTCCTGCTGGCGGGGGCCTGCCTGGCGGCGCACGCGGCCGTGGCCTACCGGCGGCGGACGTGGGCGTTCCTCGTGGTCGCCGCGGCCTTCGCCGTCCAGGTCGCGGTGACCGGGTTGTTCCTCGTGCTGCCGTCGTCGGCGCTGTTCCCGCTCGCGGTCTACTCCTGCGCCGCCCACGCCCGGCGGCACCCGCCGCTGGTGGTCGGCCTGGCGGGGGCGGGGGCGGCGGCGGCCAGGTTCGCGACCGACTCCAGCGTCGCGGCGGCCGGGCTCGGGCCGGACCCGTGGCTGCTGCTGGCGTTGCTGGCCGCGGTGGTGGTCGCGGCGTGGGGGCTCGGGCTGTACCGGCGGACCCAGCTCGCCCACCTCGACCTGCTGCGGGAGCGGGCCGGCGAGGCCGCGGCGCGGGCCACCGCCGAGGAACGGGCCAGGATCGCCAGGGAGATGCACGACGTGGTCGCCCACGCGCTGGCCGTCATCGTCGCCCAGGCCAGGGGCGGCCGGTTCGCGCCCGCGCGGGCGGCCGAGATCCTGGCCACGATCGAGGAGACGGGCCGCGCGGCCCTCACCGACATGCGGGCCGCCGTCGGCGCGCTGCGCGCCACGCCCGGGGACGGGCCGCCGCCCGGACTGACCGGCCTGCCGGACCTGGTGGCGCGGACCCGGGACGCCGGGCTGCCCGTCGAGGAGATCGTCCGCGGCACGCCGCGTCCCCTCGGGCCGGGGGCCGATCTGGTCGCCTACCGCGTGGTGCAGGAGGCGCTGACGAACACGCTCAAGCACGCGGGCGCGGGGGCGCGCAGCACCCTCCGGTTGGAGTGGACGGACGACGCCCTGCGCATCACCGCCGGCGACACGGGCGGCGACACGGGCGGCGACGCGGGCGGCATCGCCTCCGCCACGACGTGCGGTGACGGGCCGGGGAACGGGCTGGCGGGCATGCGCGAGCGGGTGACCGCGCTGGGCGGGACCCTGGACGTCCGGACGGAGGAGGAAGGCGGGTTCGTCGTCGAGGCCCGCCTTCCGTACCCGGCATGACCATCGGCGTGTACGTCGTCGACGACCAGCGGCTGGTGCGTACCGGCACGGTGATGGTGATCGACGCCCAGGACGACATGCGCGTGGTGGGGGAGGCCGGCGACGGGGTGGAGGCGCTGGCCGGGCTGCGCGCGGTGACGGCGGACGTGGTGCTCATGGACGTCCGCATGCCGCGCATGGACGGCGTGGAGGCGACCCGGCGGCTGCTGACGACCCCCGGCGCGCCCAAGGTGATCGTCCTGACCACCTTCGACCTGGACGAGTACGCCTTCGCTGCGCTGCGGGCCGGCGCGTCGGGCTTCCTGCTCAAGGACGCCCCCGCCGAGGAGCTGCTGGCCGCGGTGCGGACCGTCCACCGGGGGGACGCGGTGATCGCCCCCTCGACCACCCGCCGCCTGCTCGACCACGTCGCGCCGCACCTGCCGGACGCCGGGCCCGACCCGCTGACCGAACGGGAGCGGGAGGTGCTGCGGCACATCGCCTGGGGCGAGACGAACGCCGAGATCGCCGGCGCGCTGTTCCTGTCCGAGGGCACCGTCAAGACCCACGTCGGCCGCATCCTGGCCAAACTCGGGCTGCGCGACCGGGTCCAGGCGGTCATCTGGGCCTACGAGCACGGCCTGAACCGCCGTCCCTGAGCGGTCGTGCACCGGACGCGACGGGCCGTCGAATCATTCATGCTCTGAATGATGTATCGACGCTACCATCGTGCACGTGGACGAAGTCAAGCCGGTGTCGGTGGCGGGGACGATGGCCTTCAGGATCGGGACGCTCGGGGCGATCCTGACCGAGCGGTTCACGGCCGCGCTCGTCCCGCTCGACCTCAAGCCCAAGCACGTCGGGCTGATGACCCTGCTGGAGGCGCGCGGCGCGGCCTCGCAGCTCGACGTCGCCAAGACCATGGGCGTCGCGCCGAGCCTGGTGGTGACGCTGGCCGACCACCTCGAACGGCTCGGCGCGATCTCCCGGGTGCGCGACCCCGGCGACCGGCGGCGTCAGCTCCTCGACCTCACCGCCGAGGGACGCGCCCTGCTCGGCCGGTGCCTGGAGGTGACGCTGGAGCTCGACGCCGAGCTGACCGGCGGGCTCGGCCCGCGGGACCGGGCCGTGCTCGCCAGGGTCCTCGGCACGCTGGCCGCCCAGGCGGGGCTGCCGATCTAGTCGTCGCGGGCGGTCTCCCGGGCGGTCTCCCGGGCGTTCTCCCCGGCGGTCTCCCCGGCCAGGGCGGCGTGGCCCCGGCGGATGTCGGCCCAGGCCCGCTCGACGTGGCGGAGTTCGGTGGCGGGGCCGCCGACGGCCATGCGGAGCACGATCCGGCCGCCGATCGCGGTGTGCGTCAGGTAGAGGGAGCCGCCGGCGTTCAGGGTCTCCATCAGGCGCAGCGTGGCGGCGTCGGCGTCGGCGGGCGGCAGGCCGGGCCAGCGGGGGCGGAAGCAGACCAGGCCGAGCGGGTGCGGCTCGTGCAGTTCGAAGGCGGGGTCGGCGGCGATCAGGGCGGCCAGGTGCTGGGCCAGGGAGACGCCCTTGCGGATGTGGGCGCGCAGGCCCTCGGCGCCGTACCAGCGGATCACCGACCACAGTTTCAGCGCTCTGAACCGGCGGCCCAGCGGGATCTGCCAGTCGCGGTAGTCGACCACCGAGCCGGCCGTGGTCGCGGCGTTGCGCAGGTACTCCGGCAGGATCGACAGCGCGCCGAGCAAGGGGGCGCGGTCGGCCGTCCACAGGACGGTGCAGTCGAAGTTGGTCAGCAGCCATTTGTGCGGGTTGGTGGAGTAGGTGTCGGCGTACTCCGCCACGCCGTCGTTGAGCCCGCGGAACTCGGGGCAGACGGCGGCGACCCCGGCGTAGGCGGCGTCCACGTGCAGCCACACGTCGTGCTCGCGGCACACCTCGCCGATCTCCGGCACCGGGTCGACGGCGGCCGAGGAGGTGGTGCCGACGGTGGCGCAGACCATCGCGGGGACCGCGCCGGCGGCCTTGTCGGCCGCGACCAGCTCGCGCAGCCGTCCCGGGTCCATGGCCAGCGTACGGGGGTGCACGTCCACCACCCGTACGCCGTCGGAGCCGAGGCCCGCGACGCGGGCGGCCTTCTCCAGCGAGGAGTGCGTCTGCGACGAGACGTAGATCGTGTACCGCTCGGCGACGCCCGTGCGCGTGACCCGGCCGCCGCTCGCCCGGTGCAGGGCGGCGAGCAGCGCCACCAGGCAGGCGCTCGACGCCGAGTCCTGGATCACGCCGCCGCCGCGCGCGTCGGTCCTGAAGTGCGCGGGCAGGCCGAGCAGGCTCGCCAGCCAGTCCACCACCACGGTCTCCAGCTCGGTGCAGGCGGGGCTGGTGACCCACAACATGCCCTGCACGCCGAGGCCGCTGGAGAGCAGGTCGCCGAGGATGGCGGGGCCGCTGGCGTTGGAGGGGTAGTAGGCGAAGAAGGAGGGGTGCTGCCAGTGGGTGATGCCGGGCAGCAGGATGGTGTTCAGGTCGTCCAGGACGGCCTCGAACGGCTCGCCGTGCTCGGGCGGCTCGGCGGGCAACGCGCGGCGGACGTCCCCCGGCTCGGCCCGTGACATCACCGGACGGGACTCGATGCCCGCCATGTAGTCCGCGATCCAGTCGACGACCTGCCTGCCGTGGCGGCGGAACTCCTCGGGGGTCATGTGGGCGTTCATGCCTACAGATCATCATCCGGGCGGCGTCCGGGGAAGACGGGAACGGGCCGGAGGCCGCGCGCCTCCGGCCCGTCGTTCCGGCGGGGGGTCAGCGCCCGCTGAGCGTCTTGCGCCAGTGGAAGCCGCCGGGCAGGTTGACCGACAGCGTACGGCGGCCGTCGGCGGTACGCGTCACCCTGAACAGCCGGTTGCCCCAGCTGTGTCCAACGCCGCCGCGGGACAGGTTCAGCCGGACCGGGCCCAGCTTGATCGTCTTGCGGTAGCTCCAGCTCATCGGACTCCTCCGTCGAGGTCGGTGAGAGCCGGTCAACTACCCCGAAAGGCCGAAAATATCGGGGTTTTCGGCGCTGGAGGCGCCTCCTTCGGCGGATGCCCAGGTCAGAGCGTCGGCCAGGGCGTCCAGGGCGGCGGGGAAGGCGCGTTCGGAGGGGGCGGCGTACCCGATCAGCAGGCCGCCGGGGCCGGGCGTCTGGCGCAGCGGGCTCAGGCCGCGCAGGGCGATGCCGCGCCGTTCGCAGGCCGCCAGCACGGCGGACTCGGCCGGCCCGGACGGCGGGAGCAGCAGCAGGGCGCGCAGGCCGGCGGCCACGCCGGGCAGGCGCGCGCCGGGCAGCGGGGCGTCCGGTCCCGGGCCGAGCCGCGACAGCAGCAAGTCGCGGCGGCGGCGGTAGCGCAGCCGCGCGGCGCGGACGTGCCGGTCGTAGTCGTGGTCGTCGATCAGCCGGGCCAGGACGAGCTGGCCCAGCACCCCGGTGTGGGCGTCGGCGTGCAGCTTGGCCTCGGCGACCGGGCCCACCAGGGCGGGCGGGAGCGCCATCCAGCCCAGGCGCAGCGCCGGGGAGAGCGACTCTGAGGTGGTGCCGCAGTAGACGACCTGGTCGGGGGCCGTGCCCTGGAGGGCGCCCACGGGACGGCGGTCGTAGCGGAACTCGCCGTCGTAGTCGTCCTCGATGACCGGGCCGCCCCACTCGCGCAGCAGGCGGCGGCGCGCCGGGGCCAGCGGGACGCCGGTCGGGTACTGGTGCGCCGGGGTCAGCACGGCGGCCGCCACCCCGGACGTGAGGTCGCCGGTACGGGCGCCCTGCCCGTCCACCGCGAGGGGGACGACCGTGCGGCCGGCGCGGCGCAGGACCTCGCGGTAGAAGTCGTGGCCCGGGTCCTCCATGGCGATCGGGCCCGCGCCGAGCACGCCCGCCAGCAGGTTGAGCGACTGGACGAAGCCCGTGGTGACGACGATCCGGTCGGGGGTGGTGCGCACGCCGCGGGTCCTGCCGAGGTAGCCGGCCAGCGCGGTGCGCAGTTCGATCCGGCCCCGGGGGTCGCAGGGGCCGAAGACGTCGGCGGGGGCCGCGGCGAGCACGTGGCGGGTGGCCCGCAGCCAGGCGCGCGCGGGGAAGGCCGACACGTCCGGCTGCCCGGGACGAAGGTCGTGCACCGGCTGCGTCGGCCCGGCGACGGAAGGGGAGCCGAGCAGCGCGGGGGCGGGTGGCAGGGTGTCGGCGACCTCGGTGCCCGAACCCGGACGGGTGGTGAGGTAGCCCTCCTCGGTGAGCTGGTCGTAGGCGGCGCTCACCGTGCCGCGGGCGAGGCCGAGCCCGGCCGCGAGCACCCTGGTCGAGGGCAGACGGGTGCCGGGCGGCAGCCGCCCGTCGCGGACGGCGGCGCGCAGCGCGTCCTCGACGGCCCGTCGCCGCCCGAGTGCGGGATCGAGCTCCAGATGCAGGTCAACTCCGGAACTGGCCCAATATTTAGCCACAAAACCGGATCTTACGGGTGGGCCGGTGGGCGGCTACCGTCGAGGGCGTACCTCGAAAGGAAGTTCTGCCCATGCTCGTGATCGCCCATCTCAGCGACATCCACCTCGGCGGCTCGGACCGGTCGGTCGAGCGCGCCGACGCCGTCATGCGCTATCTGGACGCCCTCCCGTACGACCTCGACGCGGTGCTCGTCACCGGCGACATCGCCGACCACGGTCTGCCCGAGGAGTACGAGCAGGCGCGCAAGCTGCTGACCTCGCGCCACCCGGTCCTCGTGTGCCCTGGCAACCACGACGTCCGCGAGGAGTTCCGGCGGGTGCTGCTCGGCGAGCCGGCCGCGTCCGGGCCGGTCAACCGGGTCCACCGCACCGGCGGGGCCGTCTACGTGTTGTGCGACTCCTCCGTCCCGGGCCGGCCCGAGGGCCACCTGGACGACGAGACGCTGGCCTGGCTCGACGGCGTGCTCGGCACGGAACGCGGCCTGCCGGTGTTCGTGGCCTTCCACCACCCGCCCGCGACGCTGCACTCGCCGGTCGACACGATCATGCTCCAGGCCCCGGAACGCCTCGCCGGCCTGCTGGCCGGACACCCGCACGTGACGGCCGTGCTGGTCGGTCACGCCCACACCGCGGCGGCCACCACCTTCGCCGGCCGCCCGCTGCTCGCCGCCCCCGGCGTGGTGTCCACGCTGCGGCTGCCGTGGGAGGGCGCGACCACGCTGGCCGACTGCGCCGACTACGAACTCCCGCCGGGGCTCGTCTTCCACGTGCTGGACGACGACGGCCGGATCACCACCCACCACCGCGTCGTGCCGGTCTGAGGACGGGCGGCGGCGGGCCGGGAGGCCGCGGGCCTCCCGGCGCCGGGACGGTTCGCTTCATGGGGGGCTCCTCGGACGAGGGACTGTTAGCGCTACCAGTCGGAGTGACCGCTAACAAAGATGATCGGCGTCACGTTAGGGAGGGAACACCCCTGGAGTCAAGGGGTGTCCGGCGTGACGTGACCGTGATGCGGAGGACTCTTGACGGATGTGCTTGTTAACGTTCACAGTCGTGGCCAAGCCAGGAAAGGAGCGATCGCGGGATCGGTCCGGGGTCGTCTCCCCTCGGTCGCGGCCGAGGAGGCGAGGTGGCGGCCCGCCTCCTGGCGCCCCGCGGTCGCCGGTACGCGAGACGGGCACGGCCCGACGGGACCGCGCAGGCCCCCGAGGCAGGAAGGCGCCGGCAGCCGGGTTCGGTTGTTAGCGCTCACATGAGAAGGGAACCCCCCACGTGTTCAGAAGGATCTCGGCGCTGGTGCTCGCCGGGCTCACCGCGATGTCGGTGGCGAGCTGCGGCGGAGGCAGTGGCGGCAGCGGCGGCGGCGACGGCTCGATCACCATGGGCTTCGCCCAGGTCGGCGCGGAGAGCGGCTGGCGCACCGCGAACACCAAGTCCGTGCAGGACTCGGCCAAGAACGCGGGCGTGACGCTCAAGTTCTCCGACGCCCAGCAGAAGCAGGAGAACCAGATCAAGGCCATCCGCTCCTACATCCAGCAGAAGGTGGACGTCATCGCCTTCTCGCCGGTGGTGGAGTCCGGCTGGGACACGGTGCTCAAGGAGGCCAAGGACGCGAAGATCCCGGTCATCCTGACCGACCGCGCCGTCGACTCCAAGGACACCTCCCTGTACAAGACCTTCCTCGGCTCCGATTTCGTCGAGGAGGGCAAGAAGGCCGGTCAGTGGCTGGTGCAGGAGTACAAGGACGCCAAGGACCCGGTGAACATCGTCGAGCTCCAGGGCACCACCGGCTCGGCCCCCGCCAACGACCGCAAGGCCGGGTTCGCCCAGGTCATCGGCGCCGACCCGAAGTTCAAGGTGATCGCCTCGCAGACCGGCGACTTCACCAGGGCCAAGGGCAAGGAGGTCATGGAGGCCTTCCTGAAGTCCAACCCGGACATCGACGTGCTCTACGCCCACAACGACGACATGGGCCTGGGCGCGATCGAGGCCATCGAGGGCGCGGGCAAGGTGCCCGGCAAGGACATCAAGATCATCACGGTCGACGCCGTCAAGGACGGCATGCAGGCCCTGGCCGACGGCAAGATCAACTACATCGTCGAGTGCTCGCCGCTGCTCGGCCCGCAGCTCATGGACCTGGCCAAGAAGGTCGTCAAGGGCGAGCAGGTGCCGGCCCGCGTGGTGACCGAGGAGACCACGTTCACGCAGGAGCAGGCCAAGCAGGTCCTGTCCAGCCGTCAGTACTGATCGTGCGGGCCGGGCCCGGTGGCCCGGCCCCTTCAGGCGGAAGGGGAGGCGCATGGCCGCACCCGTGCCGGTCCTGACGATGAACGGGATCGGCAAACAGTTTCCCGGGGTCAAGGCCCTGGACGGCGTGGACCTGCGGCTGCTGCCCGGCGAGGTGCACGCGCTCATGGGCGAGAACGGCGCCGGCAAGTCCACCCTGATCAAGGTGCTCACCGGCGTGCATCCCGCCGACTCGGGCACGATCGAGCTGGGCGGGCGGCCCGTCGCCTTCGCCGGCCCGGCCGAGGCGCAGCGGGGCGGCATCAGCACGGTCTACCAGGAGGTCAACCTCTGCGCGAACCTGTCGGTGGCCGAGAACATCTTCATCGGCCGCGAGCCGCGCAGGTTCGGGCGCATCGACTGGAAACGCGTGCGGGCCAGGGCCGGCGAACTGCTGAGCGGGCTGGACCTGAGCATCGACGTCTCGGCGCCGCTGTCGGCGTACTCGCCGGCGGTGCAGCAGATGGTGGCCATCGCGCGGGCGGTCGACATCGAGGCCCGGGTGCTGATCCTGGACGAGCCCACCTCCAGCCTGGACGCCGACGAGGTGCGGCAGCTCTTCCGGGTGATGCGGCGGCTCAAGGAGGAGGGCATCGCCATCCTCTTCGTCTCCCACTTTCTCGACCAGATCTACGAAATTTCGGACCGTATGACGATCCTGCGCAACGGACGGCTCGTCGGCGAGTACCTCACCCGCGAGCTGCCCCAGCTCGACCTGGTCGCCAAGATGATCGGCCAGGAGCTGGCCGCGCTCGACCGCCTGCACGGCGAGGCCAGGGTCTTCGACCGCCCGCTGGTCGAGGCGCGCGGGCTGGGCCGGGCCGGGGCCGTCGAGCCGTTCTCGCTCACCATCCACGAGGGCGAGGTCGTGGGGCTGGCCGGGCTGCTGGGCTCGGGGCGTACCGAGGTCGCGCGGCTGCTGTTCGGCGCCGACCACGCCAGCGGCGGCGAGCTGTCCGTCGGCGGCGCGCCCGCCGCGCTGCGCACGCCCCGCGCGGCGATGAACCACAAGATCGCCTTCTGCTCGGAGAACCGCAAGGAGGACGGCCTGATCCCCGACCTCACCGTGCGCGAGAACATCATCCTGGCGCTCCAGGCCACCCGGGGCTGGACCAGGCCGGTGCCGCGCGAGCAGCAGGACGAGCTGGTCGCCCGGTACGTCAAGGCCCTGCGGATCAGCCCGCCCAACCCCGAGCACCTGGTGCGGAACCTGAGCGGCGGCAACCAGCAGAAGGTGCTGCTGGCACGCTGGCTCATCCTGGAGCCCCGGCTGCTCATCCTCGACGAGCCCACCCGCGGCATCGACGTCGGCGCCAAGACCGAGATCCAGCGCCTGGTCGCCGAGCTGTCCGACGGCGGCATGGCGGTGTTGTTCATCTCCGCCGAGCTGGAGGAGGTGCTGCGGCTCAGCCACAAGGTCGAGGTGCTGCGCGACCGGCGGCTGGTGGCCGAGCTGCCCAACGACGAAGCCCTCACCACGGACGTGCTGATGGAGACGATCGCGAGCGGAGGGCGGCCCTGATGCGGCGGCTGTTGTGGCCCGTGGCGGTGCTCGCGCTGCTGCTGGCCCTGAACGTGTTCTTCACCCCCAGCTTCCTGTCCGTCCAGGTCAGGGACGGGCACCTGTACGGGAGCCTGATCGACATCCTGCGCTTCGGCGCGCCGCTGATCCTGGTCTCGCTGGGCATGACGCTGGTCATCGCGACCGGCGGCATCGACCTGTCGGTGGGCTCGGTGGTGGCGATCTCGGGCGCGCTGGCCTGCCTGCGGATCAGCGAGGACGCCGGCGTGCTCGCCGCCGTGGCGCTCGCGCTCGGACTGTGCCTGCTGCTCGGCGCCTGGAACGGGTTCCTGGTCGCGCAGGCGGGCATCCAGCCGATCATCGCCACGCTGATCCTCATGGTGGCCGGGCGCGGCCTGGCCCAGCTCATCACCGACGGGCAGATCATCACGGTCAACAGCCCGTCGTACAAGCTGATCGGCGGCGGGTATCTGCTGGCGGTGCCGTTCGGGGTGCTGCTGGTGCCGGTCGTGCTGGCGGTCACCGCGTTCCTGACCCGGCGGCTGGCGCTGGGCCTGCTGATCGAGTCGGTCGGCGGGAACGCCGAGGCCAGCCGGCTGGCGGGCATCAGGTCGCGCGGGATCGTCATCATGGTCTACGCCTTCGCCGCCCTGTGCGCGGGCATCGCCGGGATCCTGATCAGCTCGAACGTCTCCAGCGCCGACGGCAACAACGCCGGCCTGTGGATCGAGCTGGACGCGATCCTGGCCGTGGTGATCGGCGGCACCTCGTTGTCGGGCGGCCGGTTCTCGCTGGGCGGGACCGTGGCCGGCGCGCTCGTCATCCAGACGCTCACCACGACGATTTACTCCATCGGCGTGCCGCCCGAGACGACCCTGCTGTTCAAGGCGCTGGTCGTGACGGCGGTCTGTCTCGTGCAGTCGCCGTCGTTCCGCGCGAAGGCGCTGCGCCGGCGCGGCGGCAGCGCGCCGCCCAGCCCGGCCCCCGAGGAGAAAGTGCGGGTGACCCTGTGACGACCATGACCGTGGGCCGGGTCGCGTTGCCGGCCCGCCACCTGCCCGTGCTGGTGACGGCGTGCCTGTTCGTGGCGATGTTCGTCGTCGGCGGCCTCCGGTACGAGGGGTTCGCCAGCGGGCAGGTGGTGCTCAACGTCTTCATCGACAACGCGTTCCTGCTGGTGGTGGCGGTGGGGACGACGTTCGTGATCCTGGCCGGGGGCATCGACCTGTCGGTGGGGTCGGTGGTGGCGCTGTCCACGATGATCTCGGCGTCGCTGATGTCGGGGCCGGGGTGGCCGCCGTACGTGGTGGTGCCGGTGGTGCTGGCCGTCGGGTCCGGGCTCGGGCTGGTGATGGGGTACATCGTGCACGCCTTCGACATCCAGCCGTTCATCGTGACGCTGGCCGGGATGTTCCTGGCCAGGGGGCTGTGCTACACGATCGGCACGGACTCGATCCCGATCGAGGACCCGACGTTCACGGCGTTCGCGCAGACCAGGATCGACCTGTTCGCCGGGCTGTGGATCTCGCCGAGCGTGCTCATCGCGGTGGGGGTCGTGCTGGTGGCGGCGTACGTGCTGCACTACACCCGGCTCGGCCGGGCCGTGTACGCGACGGGCGGCAGCGAGCAGTCGGCGCTGCTCATGGGCCTGCCGGTGGGCCGGACGAAGATCACGGTCTACACGGTGAGCGGCTTCTGCTCGGCGCTCGGCGGCGTGCTGCTGTCGTTCTACATGCTCTCGGGCTACGGCCTGCACGCCGTGGGCATGGAGCTGGACGCCATCGCCGCCGTGGTGATCGGCGGCACGCTGCTCACGGGCGGCAGCGGCTTCCTGCTCGGCACGGTGCTCGGCGTGCTGGTGCTCGGCCTGATCCAGACGATCATCAGCTTCGAGGGCACGCTCAGCTCCTGGTGGACCAAGATCTTCATCGGCCTGCTGCTCTTCGTCTTCATCGTGCTGCAACGGATCTTCAGCGCGCGCCCAAGGCGCTGACCTGCGAGGAGACTGCCGCGAAAGTTACCTAAAGGTTTCCGTGAGGTTATGCTCAACCGTTGACATCGTCTTTGTTAGCGATAACAATCGGCGGGAACGAAGCGAGAACTTTGTTCTGATTCGGCACGTTCTGTGACTGAGTCCTCTGCAAGATCGGCAGTTAACGCTCACATTCCGCTGCCGCAACCCCCATTGCAAGGAGTGCCACATGAGGTTGGGACGTATCGGGGGCGTGGTGTCCGCCATCGCGCTCGCCGCGACCATGACGGCCTGCGGCTCCAGCCAGAAGACGGTCGACGCCGACGCCTCCACGTCGGCCGCCGCCGGCGGCGCGGGCGCCCTGATCGGCGTCACGATGCCCACCAAGTCGTCCGAGCGGTGGATCCACGACGGCGACAACGTCAAGCAGCAGCTCGAACAGCTGGGCTACAAGGTCGACCTCCAGTACGCGGAGAACGACATCCCGACGCAGGCCAACCAGATCGAGAACCAGATCACCAAGGGCGCCAAGCTCCTGATCATCGCCTCGATCGACGGCACCGCGATCACCTCGCAGCTCCAGCAGGCCGCCGACGCCAAGATCCCGGTCATCTCCTACGACCGCCTGATCCGCAACAGCCCCAACGTCGACTACTACGCCACCTTCGACAACTTCAAGGTCGGCGTGCAGCAGGCGACCTCGCTGCTCAAGGGCCTCGGCGTGGACGACGGCAAGAAGGGCCCGTTCAACGTCGAGCTGTTCGGCGGCTCGCCCGACGACAACAACGCCACGTTCTTCTGGAACGGCGCCATGTCGGTGCTCCAGCCCAAGATCGACGACGGCACCCTGCTGGTCAAGAGCGGCCAGAAGGACTTCAAGACCGCCGCCATCCTGCGCTGGGACCCGGCCACGGCCCAGAAGCGCATGGAGGACATCCTCACCAAGACCTACACCGGCGGCACCAAGGTGGACGGCGTGCTGTCCCCGTACGACGGCCTGTCCATCGGCATCCTGTCGGCGCTCAAGAGCTCCGGCTACGGCACCAGCGGCCAGCCCTACCCCGTCGTGACCGGCCAGGACGCCGAGCTCGCCTCGGTCAAGTCGATCATCGCCGGCGAGCAGTACTCCACCATCTTCAAGGACACCCGCAAGCTCGCCGAGCAGACGGTGAAGATGGCCGACGCGGTCCTCAAGGGCGGCAAGCCCGAGGTGAACAACACCAAGGACTACGACAACGGCAACAAGGTCGTCCCCTCCTACCTGCTCGACCCGGTGATCGTGGACAAGAGCAACTACAAGGAGATCATCGTCGGCGGCAACTACTACACCGAGGACCAGCTCAAGTAAGGGCCCGCCCCGGGGGACCGCGGTCCCCCGGGGGCACTTCCCACACCTGAGCGAGGGGCATATGACCGAGCACATCTTGCGGATGAGCGGGATCACCAAGACGTTCCCCGGTGTCAAGGCGCTGCAGGACGTCAACCTGGCCGTCCGGCGCGGCGAGATCCACGCCATCTGCGGCGAGAACGGCGCCGGCAAGTCGACGCTGATGAAGGTGCTGTCCGGGGTCTACCCGCACGGCGACTACGAGGGCGAGATCACCTTCGAGGGCGCGCGCTGCGAGTTCGCCGGCATCCGCGACAGCGAGCACGCCGGGATCGTCATCATCCACCAGGAGCTGGCGCTCAGCCCGCAGCTGTCGATCGCGGAGAACATCTTCCTCGGCAACGAGCGCGCCAGGCGCGGCTTCATCGACTGGAACCGCACCAACTACGAGGCCGCCGAGCTGATGCGCCGCGTCGGCCTCCAGGAGAACCCCACCACCACGGTCTCCGACCTCGGCGTCGGCAAGCAGCAGCTCGTCGAGATCGCCAAGGCGCTGTCGAAGGAGGTGAAGCTGCTCATCCTCGACGAGCCGACCGCCGCGCTCAACGACGACGACTCGGCCCACCTGCTCGACCTGCTGCGCGGCCTGCGGGACGAGGGCATCACCTGCGTGATCATCTCGCACAAGCTCAACGAGGTGACCGCGATCGCCGACTCCGTCACGATCATCCGCGACGGCCGCACCATCGAGACCCTGGACATGGCCACCGACCACGTCACCGAGGACCGGATCATCTCCGGCATGGTCGGCCGCGCGCTGGACAACCGCTTCCCGCCGCACGAGTCGACGATCGGCGAGGAGGTGCTGCGGATCGAGGACTGGACGGTGCACAGCCCGAGCCAGCCCGGCCGGAAGGTCGTGGACGGCGCCTCACTCACCCTGCGCAGGGGCGAGATCGTCGGCCTGGCCGGCCTGATGGGCGCCGGGCGCACCGAGCTGGCGATGAGCCTGTTCGGCCGCACGTACGGCGTGCACATCTCCGGCAAGGTCTTCAAGGACGGCGAGCCGATCGAGATCCGCAACGTGCAGGACGCGATCCGCCACGGCCTGGCCTACGCCACCGAGGACCGCAAGCGGTACGGACTCAACCTCATCGAGGACATCAAGCGCAACATCAGCGCCGCCGGGCTCAAGGGCCTGGCCCGGCGCGGCTGGGTGAACGAGAACGAGGAGTACAAGGTCGCCGAGGAGTTCCACCGGAGCATGAACATCAAGGCGCCCAGCGTCAACAGCGTCGTCGGCAAGCTGAGCGGCGGCAACCAGCAGAAGGTCGTGCTCTCCAAGTGGATCCTGACGCAACCTGACGTGCTCATCCTCGACGAGCCCACCCGCGGCATCGACGTCGGCGCCAAGTACGAGATCTACACGATCATCAACCGCCTCGCCGACCAGGGCAAGGCCGTGCTGGTGATCTCCAGTGAGTTGCCTGAGCTGCTCGGCCTGTGCGACCGCATCTACACGCTCTCCGAAGGTCGCGTCACCGGCGAGGTCCCCCGCCGGGAGGCCACCCAGGAAAGCCTCATGCATCTCATGACCAAGGGACAGGAGTAGCTCCGATGAGCAGCATCACGCCCGCCGACGTGCAGGTCGGCGCGGGAGGCGACGGGGGAGCGCCGCGGCGGCCCGGCCGGGTGTCGCTGGGCGGCCTGTCGCTGAACCTGCGTTCGAGCGGCATCTACATCGCCTTCGCGCTGATCATCGTGCTGTTCTCGGTGCTCACCGACGGCGCGTTGCTCCAGCCGCAGAACATCTCCAACATCATCGTCCAGAACTCCTACGTCCTGATCCTGGCGATCGGGATGATCCTGGTCATCATCGCCGGGCACATCGACCTGTCGGTCGGCTCGGTGGTGGCGGTCACCGGGGCGCTGGCCGCCGTGCTCATGGTGAACATGGGCCTGCCGTGGCCGCTGGCCCTGCTGATCACGGTCGCCGCCGGCGCGCTGATCGGGGCCTGGCAGGGGTACTGGATCGCCTACTTCGGCATCCCGGCCTTCATCGTCACCCTGGCCGGCATGCTGCTGTTCCGCGCGCTCACCATGACCGTGCTCGGCAACCAGGGCATCGGCCCGTTCCCCGACCAGGTCCGCACGCTGGCCAACGGCTTCACCGACGGCTACCTCGGCAACGTGGGCCTCGGCCCGCTGGGCGGCGCCGACCTGTTCAGCCTGCTCATCGGCCTGGTCGCGATCGGCGGCATGGTCGCCGCCCAGTGGCGCACCCGCAACGCCCGCAGGGGCTACGGCCAGTCGGTCGAGCCGATGGCCGTGTTCGCGCTGAAGATGGCGGCCGGCGCCGCGCTGATCCTGTTCCTGGTCGTGCAGCTCGCCCGCTTCAAGAACCTGCCGTGGGTGCTGGTGCTGCTGGCCGCGCTGGTGCTGGCGTACTCGCTGATGGCCAACCGCACGGTCTTCGGCCGGCAGATCTACGCCATCGGCGGCAACCTGCAGGCGGCGGTCATGTCCGGCGTCAAGGTCAAGTCGGTGGTCTTCTGGATCTTCGTCAACATGGGCGTGCTGGCCTCCGTGGCCGGCATCATCTTCGCCGGCCGGCTCAACCAGGCGGGCCCGACCGCGGGCAACAGCTTCGAGCTGGACGCCATCGCGGCCGCCTTCATCGGCGGCGCGGCCGTCCAGGGCGGCGTGGGCAAGGTCGTCGGCGCGATCACCGGCGGTCTGATCATGGCTGTCATCAACAACGGCATGTCGCTCATCGGCTCGCCCAGTGAGCGCGTGATGCTCGTCAAGGGCGCCGTGCTGCTGGCCGCCGTCGCGTTCGACGTGTGGACCAAGCGGCGCGCCGGCGCCTCCCGCTGACCGCCGCAGGCCCCGGCAAGCCCCGCGAAAGGAGAACCCGTGGTACCGAGCCCCAGGCCGCGTCCGCCGGTCATGGCCGACGTGGCCAAGGAGGCCGGCGTGTCGCACCAGACGGTCTCACGGGTGCTCAACGACCACCCGAACGTCCGGGCCGACACCCGTGCCCGGGTGGAGGAGGCGATCGTCCGGCTGGGCTACCGGCGCAACCTGGTCGCCCGCGCGCTGGTCACCAAGCGGTCGCGCACCCTCGGGGTGGTGAGCTTCGACACCACCCTGTACGGCCCGGCCAGCATGGTCTACGGCATCGAGCAGGCGGCCAGGACCGCGGGGTACTTCGTCAGCATCGTGAGCCTGAAGTCGATCGACGCGGCCAGCGTCCGTGACGCGCTCGACTACCTGGCCGAGCAGAGCGTGGACGGGGTGGTGGTGGTCGCGCCGCAGCGCTCGGCCGCCTCCGCGCTGGAGAGCCTGCCGGCCGGGGTGCCCGCGGTCGTGGTCGAGGGCGCGCACGGCGCCGACGTCTCCGCGGTCTGCATCGACCAGGTCGAGGGCGCCAGGCTCGCCACCCGGCACCTGCTCGACCTGGGCCACGAGACGGTCTGGCACGTCGCGGGGCCGTCCGACTGGCTGGAGACCGAGGGGCGCGTCGAGGGCTGGCGGGCCACGCTGGAGGCGGCCGGCCGCCCGGTGCCCGAGCCGCTGCCCGGCGACTGGAGCCCGCGCGCCGGGTACGCGGCCGGCCGGCGCCTGGCCGGGATGGAGGGGGTCACCGCGGTGTTCGCCGCCAACGACCAGATGGCGCTGGGCGTGCTGCGCGCGCTCAGCGAGGCCGGGGTGCCCGTCCCCGGGCGGATCAGCGTCGTGGGCTTCGACGACATCCCCGAGTCCGAGTTCTTCTCCCCGCCGCTCACCACGGTCCGGCAGGACTTCGACGTGGTGGGCCGCCACTGCATCGAGGTGCTGCTGCGGCAGATCGACGCCGGGCCGGCGGCGTACGAGCGCATGGTGGTGCGTCCCAGCTTCGTCGTCAGGTCCAGCACCGCGCCGGCCCGATAGCCGGCAGGCGAACAGACAACTCTCTGGAGTGCAATGTGAACGCTAACAAGTTCGTGGTCGGAGTGGACTTCGGCACGCTGTCGGGGCGCGCGGTCGTCGTCCGCATGTCCGACGGCGCGGAGCTGGGCAGCGCCGTCCACGAGTACGCCGAGCGCGTCATCGAGCACACGCTCCCCGGCACCGGCGTGCGGCTCGGCCCCGACTGGGCGCTGCAGTCGCCGCGCGACTGGCTGGACGTGCTGCGCGTGGCCGTGCCCGGCGCCCTGGCCGCCGCCGGGGTCGCCGCCGAGGACGTGATCGGCATCGGCACCGACTTCACCGCCTGCACCGTCCTGCCGACCACGGCCGACGGCACGCCCCTGTGCTTCGAGACGCCCGAGCAGCCGCACGCCTGGCCGAAGTTGTGGAAGCACCACGCCGCCCAGCCGCACGCCGACCGCATCAACGAGCTGGCCGCGCGGCGGGGCGAGAGCTGGCTGCCGCGCTACGGCGGCAAGATCTCCTCGGAGTGGGAGTTCGCCAAGGCCCTGCAGGTCCTGGAGGAGGCCCCCGAGGTGTACGCCAGGGCCGAGCGCTGGATCGAGGCGGCCGACTGGATCGTCTGGCAGCTGTCCGGCGTCGAGAGCCGCAACATCTGCACCGCCGGCTACAAGGGCGTCTTCCAGGACAGGAGCTACCCCTCCGAGGACTTCCTCGCCGCGCTCGACCCGGGCTTCTCCGGCTTCGTCGGCAAACTGGCCACCGGCGTGGTCGGCGACGACGTCGGCGGCGTCACCCTGGCTCCCCTCGGCGGCCTGGCCGGCGTGCTGACGGCGCGGGCGGCCGGATGGACCGGCCTGCCCGAGGGCATCGCCGTGGCCGTCGGCAACGTGGACGCCCACGTCACCGCCGCCGCCGCGGACGCCGTGCGACCCGGCCAGATGGTGGCCATCATGGGCACCTCCACCTGCCACATCATGCCCAGCGACCGGCTGGCCGAGGTGCCCGGGATGTGCGGTGTCGTCCGGGACGGCATCGTGCCCGGCCTGTGGGGCTACGAGGCCGGCCAGTCCGCCGTCGGCGACATCTTCGCCTGGTACGTCGACGCCTTCGGAACCGACGGCCACGAGCGCCTGACCGAACTGGCCGAGCGCCAGGCGGTCGGCGCGCACGGGCTGGTCGCGCTCGACTGGTTCGGCGGCAACCGCTCGGTGCTCGTGGACCACGACCTGTCCGGCGTGATCGTCGGCCAGACCCTCGCGACCAGGCCCGAGGACGTCTACCGCGCGCTCATCGAGTCCACCGCGTACGGCGCCCGCATGATCGTCGAGACGTTCGAGAAGTCCGGCGTGCCCGTCGAGGAGTTCGTGGTCGCCGGCGGGCTGCTCAAGAACCGTTTCCTCATGCAGGTCTACGCCGACGTGCTGCGCCGCCCGCTGTCGGTCATCGGCTCCGACCAGGGCCCCGCGCTCGGCTCGGCCGTGCACGCCGCCGTCGCCGCCGGGGCCTACCCGGGCATCGAGGAGGCCGCCGCGGCGATGGGCAAGCGCACGCGGGCGGCGTACGTGCCGGACGAGGCCCGCGCCGACGCCTACGACCGCCTGTACGCCCAGTACCGCGAGCTGCACGACCACTTCGGGGACGGGCGCATGCTGCACACCCTCCGCGCGATCAGGAACGAGGCCGCCAAGTGAACCACGAGGCAATGAGAGCGACCGTCGCCGGGCTGCACGCCGAACTGGTGCACTACGGGCTGGTCGTCTGGACCGCGGGCAACGTCTCGGGCCGCGTCCCGGGCGAGGACCTGTTCGTCATCAAGCCGTCCGGGGTCTCCTACGACGAGCTGACCCCGGAGAACATGGTCGTCTGCGACCTCGACGGCAACCTCGTCGAGGGGGCCCACGCGCCCTCCAGCGACACCGCCGCGCACGCCTACGTCTACCGCGAGATGCCCGAGGTGGGCGGCGTCGTGCACACCCACTCGACCTACGCCTCGGCGTGGGCGGCCCGCGGCGAGGCCATCCCGTGCGTGCTGACGGCCATGGCCGACGAGTTCGGCGGCGAGATCCCGGTCGGCCCGTTCGCGCTGATCGGGGACGACTCCATCGGCCAGGGCGTCGTGGAGACGCTCAAGGGGCACCGCTCGCCGGCCGTCCTCATGCAGAACCACGGCGTCTTCACCATCGGCAAGGACCCCAAGGCCGCCGTCAAGGCCGCCGTGATGTGCGAGGACGTGGCCCGCACCGTCCACGTGTCCAGGCAGCTCGGCACGCCGCTGCCCATCGGCCCGGCCCACATCGACCGCCTGTACGACCGCTATCAGAACGTCTACGGACAGAGGAGCCCGCGTTGAACATCTGGTTTCTGACCGGCAGCCAGGGACTGTACGGCGAGGACACGCTGAGCCAGGTGGCCGAGCAGTCGCGGCGCATCGCCGAGCAGCTTCCCGTGCCCGTGCAGTGGCGGCCCGTGCTGACCGACGCCGCCGCGATCAGGCGCGTCATGCTGGAGGCCAACGCGGACGACGAGTGCGCCGGCGTCATCGCCTGGATGCACACCTTCTCCCCGGCCAAGATGTGGATCGCCGGCCTCGACGCGCTGCGCAAGCCGCTGCTGCACCTGCACACGCAGGCCGACGTCGAGCTGCCGTGGAGCTCCATCGACATGGACTTCATGAACCTCAACCAGGCCGCGCACGGCGACCGCGAGTTCGGGTTCGTGCAGACCCGGCTCGGCGTGCCGCGCAAGACGGTCGCCGGGCACGTCAGCGACCTGGCCGTCGGCGCGCGCGTCGAGGCGTGGGCGCGGGCGGCCAGGGGCGTGGCCGAGGTGCGGGCGTTGCGGCTGGCCCGCTTCGGCGACAACATGCGCGACGTGGCCGTGACCGAGGGCGACAAGGTCGAGGCGCAGCTGCGCTTCGGCGTCTCGGTCAACACCTACGGCGTCAACGAGCTGGTCGAGGCCGTGGACGCGGCCTCCGACGCCGACGTGTCGGCACTGGTCAAGGAGTACGCCGAGCTGTACCGGGTGGCCCCCGAGCTGCTCGGCGAGCGCCACGAGTCGCTGCGGTACGCCGCCAGGATCGAGCTCGGCCTGCGCGGCTTCCTGGAGCGCGGCGGCTTCCGCGCCTTCACCACGAACTTCGAGGACCTCGGCGGCCTGCGCCAGCTCCCCGGCCTGGCCGTGCAGCGCCTGATGGCCGACGGCTACGGCTTCGGCGGCGAGGGCGACTGGAAGACCTCGGTCCTGCTGCGCACCCTCAAGGCCATGAAGCCGGGCGGCACGTCGTTCATGGAGGACTACACCTACGACCTGACGCCCGGCAACGAGCTCATCCTCGGCGCCCACATGCTGGAGGTCTGCCCGTCCATCGCCGCCGGGACGCCGTCGTGCGAGATCCACCCGCTGAGCATCGGCGGGCGGGAGGACCCGGTGCGGCTGGTGTTCGACGCCGCGCCCGGCCCCGGCATCGTCGTCGGCCTGGCCGACATGGGCGACAGGTTCCGCCTGGTGGCCAACGAGATCGACGTCGTCGCGCCGCCGCAGCCGCTGCCGAAGCTGCCCGTGGCCCGCGCCGTCTGGTCGCCGCGGCCGAACCTGCGCACCTCGACCGAGTCCTGGCTGACCGCCGGGGCGCCGCACCACACCGTGCTGTCCACGGCCGTCGGGCGCGAGGAGCTGACCGACCTGGCCGACATGCTCGGCGTGGAGCTGCTGGTGATCGACAAGGACACCACGACGGCGCAGTTCACCAAGGAACTGCGCTGGAACCAGGCGTACTACCGGCTCGCCCAGGGCTTCTAGTCCTCCGGCGGCTTCTTCGGGGCGTTCCTGCGCTGCTCCTCGGCACGTTCGCGGCAGCGGCGCAGGAACTCGGCGTCGTCGTCGGGGTCGGTGGCGGCGAACCGCCCCGGGCGGTCGTACTCGGGGAACGCGCTCGGGCGCGAGGCCGCCTGCGGGGCGCGTTCCGGACGGCCCGCCACGAGCCAGATGACCGAGCCGACCAGCGGGAACAGCAGGACCACCAGCACCCATACGATCTTGGGCAGGTTCCTGCAGACCGCGTCCGGCGTGGTGATCACGTCGAAGAGGCAGTAGAGCCACAACACGAGGGTGGCCAGGCCCATGGCCTCGGACAGATACAGCACGGGGCCGAACGTAGTGACGGGCGGGGGAGTCGGCAAGGGAAACCGGATGAATAGGGTGAAGCCGTGATGTTGACCAACTGGGCGGGCAACACCGCCTTCCGGGCGCGGGCCGTCCACCGTCCCGCCTCGCTCGACGAGCTGCGCGGCCTGGTGGCCGGAAGCGACCGGGTGCGGGCCCTGGGCAGCGGTCATTCCTTCAACGACGTCGCCGACACCACCGGCGACCTCGTCGTGCTCGACCGCATGCCCGCGACGGTCGAGATCGACAGCGCGGCGCGCAAGGTCCGGGTCGCGGCCGGCACCACGTACGCGCGGCTGGCCGAGGCGGTGCACGCGGCCGGGTTCGCGCTGGAGAACATGGCCTCGCTGCCGCACATCTCGGTCGCAGGCTCGGTCGCGACCGGCACGCACGGCTCCGGCGACGCCAACCGCTGCCTGGCCGCCGCCGTGTCCGGGCTGGAGCTGGTCACCGCCGACGGCTCGCTGCTGTCGTTGTCGCGCGGGGACGCCGACTTCGCCGGCGCGGTCGTCTCGCTGGGCTCCCTTGGCGTCGTCCACACGCTGACGCTCGACCTCGTACCGGCCTTCGAGCTGCGGCAGTACGTCCGCGAGGGCCTGACGCCCGACGCGCTCGACGGATTCGACGACATCATGGCGAACGGCTACAGCGTCAGCCTGTTCACCGACTGGCGCGACACCCGGATCTGGCTCAAGCGCCACGAGGAGTTCACCGCCGGCTCCTGGCACGGCACCCGCCCCGCCCCGGAACCCCGCCACCCGCTGCCCGGGATGCCCGCCGACGCCTGCACCACGCAGCTCGGCGTGCCGGGCCCCTGGCACGAGCGGCTGCCGCACTTCCGGCCCGACGCCCCGCCGAGCGGCGCCGGTGACGAGCTCCAGTCGGAGTTCCTGCTGCCCCGCGCGCACGCGGTCGCCGCGCTGCGTGAGCTGTACGCCGTCGGCGACCGCGTCCGCCCGGCCCTGCAGATCTCGGAGGTGCGCACGATCGCCGCCGACGACCTGTGGCTCAGCCCCTTCCGCGACCGCGACAGCGTCGGCGTGCATTTCACCTGGATCAGGGACGTCGCCACCGTGCTCCCGGCGATCGACCTGGTCGAGCGGACGCTCGCGCCCTTCGACCCGCGGCCCCACTGGGGCAAGCTGTTCACCCGCCGCCCCGGCTGCCCCGCCGGCTTCCGCGAGCTGGCCGGGCGGCTGGACCCGGCGGGCAAGTTCGCCAACGACTTCGTCCGGCTACTGCCGGAGGAGTAGCGGCCCGCGCCGGGCATGCGCCCGCCGTCGTAGCGGGCCACCGGTCCGGCGGACGATGTGCCGGCCGGGCCGTCGCGGCATCGTGGAGCGCATGACCGATCACCCGTTCAGATTCGGGGCCGTCGCCGGTTACGCCCCCACCGCGCAGGCCTGGACCGGGCTGGCCCGCAGGGTCGAGAGCCTGGGCTTCGCCACCCTGCTCGTCCCCGACACGCTCGGGACGCTGTCGCCGTTCGCCGCCGCGGCCGCGGCCGCCGCCGTCACCACGACGTTGCGCGTCGGCACGTACGTGATCAGCGCCCCGTACCGCACGCCCGAGACCGTCGCCTGGGAGACCGCCACCCTGCACACCCTCACCGGCGGACGCTTCGAGCTGGGGCTGGGCGCCGGGCGTCCGGGCGCCGAGCAGGACGCGGCGGCGCTCGGCGTGCCGTTCGGCACCCCGGCCGAGCGCGTGGCACGCCTGGACGCGACGATCGACGCGGTCAAGGACGTGCCGATCCTGGTCGCCGCGACGGGCGCGCGCGTGCTGGGGCTGGCCGCGCGCAAGGCCGACACGGTGGCGCTCGGCGTGCCGCCGCAGCACACCGAGGACCAGATCGCCGCCAAGCTGGACGAGCTGTACGAGCTGGCCGGCGACCGCTTCCACGACCTGGAGCTCGGCATGAACCTGGTGGCCGCCGGCGGCGAGCCGCCCGCCTGGCTGGCCGGCCGCTTCGGCCCGCTCGGCCCCGAGGCCACCGGCCTGCTCACCGGCACCCCCGACGAGATGGCCGACGTCCTGCGGCGGCGCAGGGACCGGCTCGGGATCTCGTACGTGACGGTGAACGCCCAGTTCATCGACGCCTTCGCGCCCGTCGTGGAACGTCTGGCCGGTACCTGACGGAAACTGACAGGTAAGACCGGCAGGATGTCTCCCATGACCGCACAGGGAACCTTCGACACCGCCGGCTGGGACGCCAAGCCGCCCTTCGACGACCGCGACGGCGTCGCGCTCGGCCTCGTCAGCATGACCAAGACCTTCCACGGCGACCTGACCGGGACGAGCGTCGTCCATCTGATGGTGGCCTCGACCCCGGTGGAGGACTCGCGCGCCTACGTGGCGCTGGAACGCATCGAAGGCACCTTGGAGGGCCGGAAGGGCGGCTTCGTCGTGGCGCACCAGGCGCTGAGCGACCGCGGAGGCCAGTCGCTCACCATCACGATCGTGCCCGACTCGGGCGTCGGCGAGCTGACCGGCATCGCGGGACGGATGAACATCATCATCGCCCCGGACGGCTCGCACTCCTACACCCTGGACTACGAGCTGCGGGAGAGGAAGTGACCCGGGCGAACGCCCGGGTGGATGAGGGGTGGAGCTATGGGGATTCGAACCCCAGACCTCCTCCATGCCATGGAGGCGCGCTACCAACTGCGCCATAGCCCCTTGCTGCGGTCACAAGTGTATCGGACTCCGGGACCCGCCACACACATGCGCGTACCAGGCATACGCTGAGTCAAATCTTGCTACTCTCCGTGCCATGTCCAGCGTGCAGGCCGTCCCGTTGACCCCGCGGTGCGCGAAGATCCTCGCTGCTCGTGAGCATGCCGTCGTCGAGGTCAGCGCGTTCAACGGGTTCTTCACCCTGCGGGCCATCCGCAGCCTGCTGGAGTGGGCGACCCGCACGTTCACCGGCGTGCACGTGCTCGTGCCGGGCGTCGAGCTGGCCGGCACGCTGGTCGCGCGCGGGCTCCCGTCCGGGGCGGCGCTGATCAAGGCGCGGTCGGCGGCCAACAACACGCGCAACCGGGTGATCCGGGTGCTCGAAGGCATGGGCGCGGCCAACGTCACCGTCTTCGACTGGAACGAGCTGGCCGGCAACCGCGCCTACCGGCGCTCCCGGCGGGAGCTGGAGCGGCTGGCCGCCAAGGACGCAGCGTTCCGCGCCCGGTGCGTGGCGGCGGTGCTGCCGAGCGTCGGCGGCCAGGAGCTCACCCCCGAGCAGGCCGCGAACGCGCTGCCGTTCCTGCTGGCCGGGCTGCCGCTGGTGCTGAACAGCCCGGCGATCCTGCGCACGGGCTCGTCGGTGTTCTGCCACCCCGAGCCCATGCCGCTGGTGGGGGAGCTCTACGCGGGCACGCTGCCCGTCTCGCGCTCGCCCCACCAGGGCTTCGTCGCCTCCCGGCCGGCCCCCGACCCCGCCTGACTCCCGGTCGGCGGTCAGCCGACCGAGCGGGCCTTGTCGATCAGGGTGACCAGCTCGGCGACCATCGGGTCCTCCGAGGTCCGCGCCAGGCGTCCGGCGTGCTCGCGCAGCGCCGGCAGGTCCAGGCCGAACGCCTTCCTGTCGCGCAGGTAGACCGCGAAGGCCGCGACCACCACGTCCACCTGCAGCCGGACCGGCGTACCGGTCCAGATCGAGGCGTTCAGCTCGTCGGCCCGCAGCGACTTGCCGGCCTCGGAGGCCGCCCGGGTGTCGGGGTCCTGCCAGCGCACGGTCGCCTGGGCGAGCTGTCCCCGCGCGCCCGGCTTGAGGCGCAGGGCGTACAGGGCCGTGACCGAGTGGCCGGGGCCGATCTCGCCGCCGTCGCGGCTGTCGTCACGGAACTCCTCGGCCGACATCGCGCGGTTCTCGTAGCCGATGAGCTGGTAGCTCTCCACGACCGAGGGGTTGAAGACGACCTGCGCCTTGGCGTCGCGGGCCCGTACCTCGATGGTGGCCGGGAGCTGGGTGGTGAAGACCTTCTCGGCCTCCTGCTCGGAGTCCACGTAGACGGCCATGCCGTCGCCGTTGTCGGCCAGCTGCTCCATCAGCTCGTCGCCGTAGTCACGGCCGACGCCGACGGTGAGCAGCGTGACCTGCTTGCCCGCGTACTCCTTGACCTGCTCCACGATGGACCGCCACTCGGTGGCGCCCTGGTTGGCCAGGCCGTCGGAGAGCAGGACGACCCGGTTCGTGGCGGCGGCCCGGAACGCCTGCGACGCCTCCCGGTACCCGGCCAGGACGCCGCTCTGCAGGTTCGTGCCGCCGGCGGTGTCCAGCTCGTCCACCGCGGCGTGGAGCTGGCTCCTGGCGGTGAGCGGCGTCATGGAGGCCAGCACCTCCGCCTCGTCGCTGAACGCCACGAGCGACACCTGGTCGCCGGGCGCGAGCTGGTCGAGCAGCTTGTGCAGGGCCGACTTGACCAGGTCGAGGCGGCCGGTCTCGGCCATCGAGCCGGAGACGTCGACCACGAACGTGAGGTTGGCCGGGCGGCGCGCGGCCGAGTCGGAGGCGCGGGTCTGCAGGCCCACGCGGAGCACGGCCTCGTCGCGGCCGGGCAGCCGGGCGCCGTCCACGTGCACGGCGAAGCCGTCGTCGGAGGGCTGCGCGTAGTCCTGCCCGAAGGCGTTGACCCACTCCTCGGGGCGGATCTCGCCGGGCGCGGGCCAGCGCCCTTCCTGGAGCGTACGGCGGGCGTAGCCGTACGAGGCGGTGTCCACGTCCAGGGCGAAGGTGGAGATCTGCGCCTTGGTCGTGTCCTGCTCGGATTCCTGGGTGCCGGCCGGGGACGCGCTCGGCGCGGGTTGACGCTGTGTGTCGGACAGGGGGGCCCGCGCGGCGCTGCCGCTGGACGATCCGCCGGAGCCGCCGCACGCGGCGAGTCCGAGAAGCGCGGCGAGCCCGACGCTGATGGCCAGGGGACGAATGGCTAAGGGGCGACATCTCATCACAACCACCTCCGCGTCCTTTGACGGAGATCCGTGTGGCAGCGGCCGGGCCGGAGACGCAAGCGAGCACAAACCGCGATCGTCACGTGATCAGTTGTGACAGATCAGGATTGATGGGATGGGCGGGGATGTGCGGCGTGGGCGGTCCCGCGGGCCCGGAGGAGGCCGCCGTCGCCCCGCCGTTACCGGCCGTCGCCCGGTCGTTGTCGGCCTTCGCCCGCCCGTCGCCCGGTTGTCGCCTGGTTGTCGGGCCGGTCGTCGGCCGGTCGCGTCACCAGTGCAGCAGGAGCAGTTCGGCGGAGAAGCCGGGCCCCAGGGCCATCAGGACGGCGGGGCGCCCGGGGTGCCCGCGGGTCTCCTGGAGCACGTGGAGCACCGAGACCGACGACAGGTTCCCGTACGTCCGCAGCGACCGCCAGGTCACGTCCAGGGCCCTGGGGTCGAGATCGAGGCTCTGCACGATCTTGTCGATGACCTTGGGGCCGCCGGGGTGGCAGATCCACGTCGGCACCTGGTCGGGGGTCAGGCCGTAGTCGGCCAGGAAGGCCCTGATGTCGTCGGCCAGCACCTGGTCCACGAAGTGGGTGAGGTCGGCGTCGAGCACGATGTGGAACCCGTGGTCACCCACCTCCCATCCCATCAGGTGCTCGGTGTCGGGGTAGAGCCTGCTGCGGGTGGCGACGACCTCGGGGCCCCGGCCGCGCCCGGTGGCCACGACGGCCGCCGCGCCGTCCCCGAACAGGCCGCTGGCGATCATGTTGGCGATCGAGGAGTCGTCGCGCTGGATGGTCAGCGAGCACAGCTCCACGCAGACCAGCACGGCGGCGTGGTCCGGCCAGCCGCGCAGATAGTCGTGCAGGCGCGACAGGCCCGAGGCCCCGGCGGCGCAGCCGAGGCCGAACACGGGCACCCGCTTGACGTCGCCGCGCAGCCCGAGGCGCTGGGCGAGCCTGGCGTCCAGCGAGGGCGTGGCCAGGCCGGTGGTCGAGCAGAACAGCAGGTGGTCGATCTTCCCCGGCGGCACGTCGGCCTTTTCGAGGGCGCCTCGGACGGCCTGTTCGCCCAGGTCGAGGGCGATCTCGACGTACATGGCGTTGGCGCGGGCGAAGGAGTCGAGCTTGGTGTAGCCCTCCAGCGGGAGTGCGAGGTTGCGGCCCACGACGCCGGTGGCCGCGTGGAAGCGCCGCAGCAACTCCTCGTCGCAGTCCGTCAGACGGGAGAACGCTTCGGTGATCTCCGCCTGCTCGTAGCGGTGATCGGGGAAAACGGTCTCTACCCCCGAAATATGCATATATCACTCCTGCCGCAGGGAGCGGAGCGCTAACCTGCTCGCGCCGGATATGGGCGGTTAATATGCGTATGTGCCGCTTCCGACCTCCGGCCGACCGCCCTCGACCCCCGCCGCCCCGCTTCCGGCCCCCGCCCGGCCGCCGGTTCCGGTTCCGCCGCCGGTTCCGCTGCCGGTTCCCGCCCGGTTGCCCACGGTCGCCGTGCTGGCCTTCGACGGGATGGCGCCGTTCGAGCTGGGGTGCGTCGTGGAGTTCTTCGGGCTGCCCCGGCCCGAGCTGGACGTCCCCTGGTACGACCTCAAGGTGTGCGCCGAGACCGCCGAGCCGCTGCGCGTGGTCGGCGGGTTCACCATGCAGGCCGCGCACGGGCTCGACGTCCTGGCCGGGGCCGGGACGGTGATCGTGCCCGGCGTGGCCGACGTCCGGGGCGAGGTCTCGGGCGAGCTGGTCGAGGCGCTGCGCCTGGCCCACGGCCGGGGCGCCCGGATGGTGTCGATCTGCTCCGGCGCGTTCGCGCTGGCCGCCGCCGGCCTCCTGGACGGCCGCGAGGCCACCACCCACTGGAGGTACGCCGACCTGCTCCAGCGGCGCTTCCCAGCCGTCCGCGTCAACCCCTCGGTCCTGTACGTGGACGGCTGCGACGTGCTGACCAGCGCGGGCAGCGCCGCCGGCCTCGACCTGCTCGTCCACCTGGTACGCAACGACCACGGGCCGAACGTGGCCAACGCGGTCGCCCGCCGCCTGGTCGTCCCGCCGCACCGGGAGGGCGGTCAGGCCCAGTTCATCGAGGCCGCCGTCACGCCCGTGGCCGACGACGGCGGCGTGGCCAGGGCGATGGGGTGGGCGCTCGACCACCTGGCCGAGCCGATCGGCGTGGCGGACCTGGCCGCGGTGGCGCACATGTCGCAACGCTCGTTCATCAGGCACTTCAAGCGGCAGACCGGGACCAGCCCGCTGCGGTGGGTGATCTCGCAGCGGGTGGCGGCGAGCCTGCCGATGCTGGAGTCGACGGCGGTGCCGGTGGAGGAGATCGGGGCGGCGGTCGGGTTCGAGAGCCCGGCGACGTTCCGCCACCACTTCACCCGCGCGATGCGCACCTCGCCCTCCGCCTACCGCCGCGCCTTCGGCCCCTGACTCAACCCGTCGCCGTCTGGCCGGGGCGGGGGAGCAGGCCGTCCACCAGGGCGCGCAACCCCAGCTCGTAGGTGTCCTCGGCGGTGAGCTCGGCCCAGCGGCCGCCCAGCTCGGCCAGGCGGGGCAGGGCGGCCGGGTCGAGGCCGGCGAAGACCTGGTCGCGGTAGGTCGGCCCGCCCTCCTCGCGCCTGCGCCCGGCCGCCGCGCGGACGGCGATCTCGCCCGCCGTGTAGTGCCAGATGATCCGGTAGAGGTGCACGGCGCGCTCGGCCGTCAGGCCCGCGCCGAGGGCCGCGTCGATGATCTTCTCCGGATACCACAGCGCGCCGACCGCGAGCAGGTCGTCGGCGCGCAGCACGTCCACCGCCCAGGGGCAGCCGGCCACCGCGTCGCGCATGGCCAGGGCCACCACGACCACCCGTTCGCGCGGGTCGGCGGGCAGGTCGGGGCGCGGCAGGCCGGCCGCGTACTCGTCGAGCAGGAGCAGCAGCAGCTCCTCCTTGTCGCGGACGTGGTGGTAGAGCGCCATCGGCGTGCTGCCGACCTCCTTGGCCAGCCTGCGCATGGTCAGCCCGCCGACGCCGTCGGCCTCGATGACCCGGTGCGCCGCTGCCACGATGTCCGCCCGCGAGATCCGGGGCGGCCTTCCAGTGCGTGCGGGCATGCCGTCATGTTACTTTCTATACATGTATAAAAAGACATCTCCCTGGACGGCGGTGGTGGTCCTGGCGTTCGCGGTCGCCGTCGGGTCACTCCAGATGACCGTCGTCGTCCCGATGCTCCCGCTGCTCCAGCAGCAGTTCGCCGCCTCACCCACCTCCGTCTCCTGGACGCTCACCGCCGGCCTGCTGTCCGGCGCGGTCGCGATCCCGCTGCTGTCCCGGCTCGGCGACATGTACGGCCGCCGCGCCGTCGCCCTGTCCGCGCTCGCCCTGCTCGTCGCCGGTGCGGCGGTCGCCGCGCTGTCCGGCGCGCTCGGCGCGGTCGTCGCCGGACGGGTTCTCCAGGGCGTGTCCGCCGCGCTGCTCCCGCTGGCCATGGGGCTGGCCAGGCAGGCGGTCCCCGCGCACCGGCTGGCCACGGCGATCGGCGTGCTCAGCGCCACGATCGGCGTGGGCAGCGGCGGCGGCATGATCCTGGCCGGGCTGGTCGGCGGCGACCACCGGGCCATGTTCTGGATCCTGGCGGCGCTGGGCGCGCTGAGCTTCGTGCTGGTGGCGGCGCTGGTGCGGGAGGCCGTGCCGGCAGGGCGGGCGGGGCGTCCCGACCTGGTGGGGGCCGTGCTCGTCGCCGGCTGGCTGGTCTGCCTGCTGCTCGCGATCAGCAAGGGCGGCGCCTGGGGCTGGACGTCGCCGCCGACGTTGGGCCTGCTCGCGGGGGCCGTCGTGCTCGCGGTGGCGTGGGTGGTCACGGCCCGGCGCACCGCCGCGCCGCTGATCGAGATCCCCATGCTGCTGCACCGGGGCACGGTCGGGGCCACGGTGGCCTCGTTCCTCATCGGGTTCGCGCTGTTCGGGGCGATCACCACGCTGTCGGCGGTCGCCCAGGGCAACCTCGGGGCCTCGGTGCTGCAGGTGGGGCTGTACCTGCTGCCGACCACGGTGCTGATGCTCGCCGTCTCGATGCTGGCCGGGCCGCTGATGCGGCGCTTCCCGGCCGCGGCGCTGGTCTCCGGCGGCTCCGCGCTGGTCACCGCCGCCGCGGTGTGGCTGGTGGTCTTCCGCGACACCGCAGCCGACCTGTACGGGGCCGCCGCCGTCCTGGGCCTCGGCGTCGGCCTGGTGTACGCGGCGCTCGGCACGATGGCCGTCGAGCACGTCGAACCGGCCAAGACCGCGGCGGCCGGAGGCGTGAACGCGCTGGTCAGGGTCGTGGGCAGCAGCCTGGCCGGAGCCGTCGGCGCGGCCGTGTCGGCCGCCGGAGGAGCGGGCTGGAGCTTCGGCGTCGCCGCCGGGGCCGCCCTGCTGGCCGCCGTGTTCGCGGCCGTCCACCGGGCGAGGGCGGTGGCGTGGGCATGAGCGCGGAACAGCGCCTGATCGCGTGGGGTGACGAACTGGTCAAGCTGCACGACGGCTTCCGGCGGGAGCTGGCACGCCTGCGGGCCGGCGGCGAGGGGTTCGACCTGCGCACGCACTGCCTGGCCTTCTGCGCCGCCCTGCACGCCCACCACGAGGGCGAGGACGCGGTGCTGTTCCCGCACCTGGCCGCCGAGCGTCCCGAGCTGGCCGACGTCCTGGCCCGGCTGGGCGCCGAGCACCGCGTGGTGGCCCGGCTGGTGGCCCGCGTCCGCGACCTGGCCGGCACGGACGCGAGCGCGGGCGACGAGCTCGACCGGCTGGCCGCCGAGCTGGAGGCCCACCTGGACTACGAGGAGGAACAGCTCGTCCCGCTGCTGAACGGCATGACCTCGATGCCCGAGAACCTCTGAGCCCGCCGCCCGTCGTCAGCGGGTGACGGGCGGGTTGAAGCGGTGGAGTTCCGGCGGGGTCCAGCCCGCCCCGACCGTGCCGTCCACCTCCGTGTACGCGGTCAGCTCGAACCGCACCGACCGCTGCTCCGCGGCCCAGTCCACCTCCGCCCGGCCGGTCAGGTGAAGGGTCCGGCCGGCGTCCCAGTCGACGAACAGCAGCCCGGCGGCCGGGTCGAGCTCCAGGTTGCCGAGCGTCATGTACATCGAGTTGCCGACGTAGTCCGGGAACTCCAGCGACCCCGGCCCGGTCACCCGGACGAACCCCGGGTTGCCGCCCCGATGGGAGACGTCGGCCCCCAGCCCCGCGGCGCGGGTGGCGATGAAGAACGTGTCGGCCCGCTCGATCCATTCGACGTGGCCCGGCGCGAGCCGCGTCCCGCCGCCGATGACCTCCGGGACGCCGGGCGCGGCGGTGGGCTCGCGGACCTGGATGTACTTGGGGCAGTTGGAGTACACCTGCTCCGTCCAGATCACCAGGCCGCCGCCCGCCTGGACGGCGGTGCCGTTCACGCGCATCCGGCGCCGGGTGCGCGGCTCGATGGCCAGCAGCCCGATGTCGCGTTCCGCCGTGAACAGGCCGCGCAGCGGCGCCGCGGGCAGGGCGCGGACGGTGATCGTGCGGTCGTCGTCGGCGTCGGCGAACCCCGGCTGCCCGGTCAGCACGTCGGCCCACACCTGGCCGAGGTCGTCGGCCGCGCCCGCGACCAGCAGATGCTGGGCCCGCAGGAACGCGGCGGCCACCTCGGGGATCTCGGGACGGGTGCGCGAGCTGCCGAGCGCGCCCGGCGTCCGCACCCCGGCGCGGGCCTGGACGGCGATCTCCCCCGGATGTCTCATTTAGAAGAACCCGCAGGTGGGAGCGCCGGCCGTGGGAGCGGGACGGTCGCCCGCGGCGCCGGGGGCGGAGATCTCCAGCCGGATGCCGTCGGGGTCCTCGAAGAACACGCCGCCGGAGGAGGCGCCCTCGCCGTGCGGGACCACGCCGTCGTGGTGCAGCTTCGCGCCGATCTCCCTGATGACCTGCTCGGCCCTGCGCACCGCGTCGAGGTCCTCGACCTGGAAGGACAGGTGGTGCAGGCCGGGCAGGGCGGTGGGGAAGCGGCCGTCGCTCTGCTGCCAGAGCGTGACGACCAGCTTGCCGTCCTGGGCGAGGAGGGCGTAGCGGCGGCCGTCCTCGGCGGACTCGTGGGCGACGGTGAAGCCGAAGACGCGGCCGTAGAACTCCTTCGACCTGTCGAGGTCGGTGACGTTGAGCCCGACGTGCCCGGTCCGGAATGACATACGACTCTCCTCGTCTAACGGTTGCACGACTGCTTGGCCGTTAGAAATCACTATAACGGCAAAAGTGGGTCGTTGGCGTTAGAGAGGGCTATTTCTTGTGTTCCCGGTAGTGGCGCGCCGCCCGCGCGCGGTTGCCGCACGCCGGTGAGCACCACTCCTGGCGCGGGTGCTCCTTGACGAAATAGAGCACGCAGCGCGGGGCCCCGCAGGTGCGGAGCAGGACGCGGTCGGGGCCGGCCAGGAACTCCACGGCCGCGACGGCGAGCCGTCCCCGCAGGCGCGTGGACGGGTTCGCCTTGGTCGCGGGGGCCATGGTCAGCGCCGGCTCGCCGGTCCACGACAGTTGCGGGGCCGTGGGCGCGGCCAGGGCGGTGGCGTTGACCAGGGCCAGCGACTCGGCGAAACCGGGCAGGGTGGCCGCGTCCGCGGCGCTCGGCGGCTCCGGGGCGATCGCCCTGGCCAGCAGCGCCCGGACGGCCTGGCGCAGCCGTACGGTCTGCTCGCGCAACTCCTCCGTGGCGGTGAAGCCGGGCGGCAGGTCCAGGTCGGTCGCGTGCTCGCGGAGCCATTCGGTCATCGCGGCGGCGTCGCGCAGCCGGTCGACGGGCCCGGAGCGGTCGGCCCTGACCGTGCCGGCGAACTCCATGGTCAGCGTGGTGGACATCTCTCCAATCTAACGCCTGCTCGATCGTACGGCCGTTAGGTAAATATTTGCTTGTTCAGAAAGTTTGCGTGATCAGAAAAAGTGCGTACCCTGAAAGAGTGACCGGATTGAGGGAACGGAAGAAGCAGGCGACCCGCGAGGCGCTGATGGACGCGGCGCTCCGGCTGGCCCTGGAGCGGGGGCTGGAGAACGTCCGGGTGGAGGACGTCGCCGAGCTGGTCGGCGTGTCGCCGCGCACGTTCAACAACTACTTCTCCAGCAAGTACGAGGCCCTCGCCGCCCGCCACACCGACCGCGTCCGGCGGACGGTGGCCGTCCTGCGCGCCCGCCCGGCGGCCGAGCCGCTGTGGGAGGCGCTGATCGCGGCCGTCGCCGAGCCCTGGGAACACGCCTTGACCAGCCCGGGGCCGCCCGACGCCGACCGGCTGGCCCTCACCAGGCTGCTGGCCGAGGAGCCGGCGTTGCGCGCCGAGGCGCTGAAGGCGCAGTTCGCGGCCGACGGCGAGCTGGCCGCGGCCGTGGCCGAGCGCACGGGCACCGACCCGGACGAAGACCTCTACCCGCACCTGGTGGCGGCCACGGTGAGCGCCGCCGTGCAGGTGGCCGTCGGCCACTGGCTGCGCTCCGACCCGCCCGTCCCGCTGGTGCCGGTGCTGCGCGAGGCGCTGCACCGCCTGGCCGCGGGGCTGCCCGCCCCCCACCCCAGAACCGAAGGAGAGACCCCATGACCTCGACAGACGCCGCGGTCGCGGACGTCGTCATCGCCGGCGCCGGACCCAACGGCCTGATGCTGGCCTGCGAGCTCAGCCTGGCCGGAGTCCAGCCCGTCGTGCTCGAACGCCTGCCCGCCCGCAGCGGCCGGCCCAAGGCCAACGGCATCATCGGCCAGGTCGTCGGCCTGCTGCACCAGCGCGGGCTCGCCGCGGCGCCCGCGCCGGTGCCCGCGTTCGTCTTCGGCGCCATGCCGCTCGACCTGGCCGGGCTCGACGGCAACCCGCTGCGGGCGCTGCCCGTCCGGCAGCCGGAGCTGGAGGAGCTGTTCGAGCGGCGGGCCGCCGAGCTGGGCGGGCAGATCCGGCGCGGCCACGAGCTGACCGGCTTCGAGCAGGACGCCGAGGGCGTCACGCTCGCGGTGACGGGCCCCGAAGGCCCCTTCGAGCTGCGGACGCGCTACCTGGTGGGCTGCGACGGCGCCCACAGCCTGGTCAGGAAGCGGGCCGGCATCGGCTTCCCGGGGGTGAGCGCGCCCGACGTCGTCAGCCGCACGGCACACGTCACCGTGCCGGGGGCGGTCGTGCGGCCCGGCACGGCCGAGATGGAGGTGCCCGGCCACGGCACGTTCGTGCTCTACACCTGGCACCGGACCGAGCGCGGCGCGTACGCGATGCTGCCCACGGGGCCGGGCGAGCTCTCGGTCACCGCGATGGAGTGGGGCGGCGAGGTCCCCGGCGACGACGTGCCGATGACGATCGGCGAGCTGCGCGCGAGCCTGGCCCGCGTGCTCGGGGCCGACCTGCCGCTCGCCCCGCCCACCGGCGAGGGCCCCCACCTGCTCCGGCGGCTGAACGGCCGCGAGACCCGGGTGGCCGACCGCTACCGGGCGGGCCGCGTCCTGGTGGCCGGCGACGCCGCCCACGTGCACTCGGCCATGGGCGCCCCCGGGCTCAACCTCGGCCTCCAGGACGCCGCCAACCTGGCCTGGAAGCTGGCCGCCGAGCTCCAGGGCTGGGCGCCCGAGGGGCTGCTCGACACCTACGACGCCGAGCGCAGGCCCGCCGCCGAGCGGGTGGCCCTGCACTCCAGCGCCCAGCTCGCCCTGGCCGCGCCGGGCCCCGACGTGACCGCCCTGCGCACGCTGTTCGCCGAGCTGCTGGACGACGACGCCAACCGGCGGCGCGTCGCGGCGCTCATGGCGGGCTCCGACCTGCCCTACCCGACGCCCGGCAGCGGGCATCCCCTCGCCGGCCGGTTCCTGGCCGATCTGCCCGCCGAGCCCGCCTCCCGGGCCCGTCCGCTGCTGCTCGACCGCACCGGCGAGCTGCGTGTGCGGCACGAGCGGGTCGAGACGGTCACCGTGCCGTCGTGCCCGGCCGAGGCCGTGCTGGTCCGCCCCGACGGCTACGTGGCCTGGGCGGGCACGCCGGACGAGACGCTGACGCGGGCGCTAGAGACCTGGTTCGGCAAGGGTGTCGAGGTGGCGGCGTAGACAGCGGCGCATCAGGCCGGGCGTCATCCGCTCGGGGTGCAGCACGCCCTCGACCGTGAGCCCGTCGATCAGCGCGCACAGCCGTTCGGTCTCCACCTCGACGTCGGCGTCCAGGCGGCCGTGCGCGGCGATGCCCTCGATGATCCGGCCGACCAGGCGGCGCATGCCGTCGTACGCCTCGCGGGCCTGCGGCCGCAGCTCCGGCCGGGTGCGCGCGGCCGTCGTGAAGGCCAGCCAGACCGCCGCCTCCTCCAGCCGCGGCTCGTCCAGGGGCAGCAGCTCCGACAACATCTGCTCCACCAGCTCGGCCCGCTCCTCGCCGTTCCGCGCGGCGAGCAGCGGGCCGACGCGTTCCTCCAGACGCGCGCTGATCCGCTCGATCGAGGCGCGCATCGCGAAGGTCATCAGCTCGGTGTGCCCGGCGAAGTAGTGGCGGACCGAGCCGATGGCGAGCCCGGCCTCCTCCGCCACGTTCCGCAGCGACGCCTGCTCGAACCCGGCGCGGCGCACGACCCGGAACACGGCGTCGGCCACCTCGTCGCGGCGGGCCTCGGGATCCACGACTTTCGGCATGTTGTCCTTTATAGCACGGCCCTGCTAATTTATTTAGCATGGACGTGCTACTAATCGCCGCACTCGTCGTCTACTCCGTGGCCCGGCGCATGATCGGCCAGCCGCTCGTCGCCAAGGACGTGTACGCGCCGCCGGTCATCCTCATCGGCATCGGCCTCCACGGCCTGCTCGACCTGCGCCCCACCGCGCTCGACATCATGTGGCTGGCGGTCACCGCCCTGATCGGCGTCGCCTTCGGCGCCCTGCGCGCGGCCACCACGCAGGTCTTCCCCAGGGAGGGCGTGCTCTGGCAGCGCTACACCTGGCGGACGCTGGTCGTGTGGGTCGTGACGTTCGCGATCAGCTTCGGCGTGGGCGCGCTGGCGCTGGCCACCGGCATGCACGAGGAGGTTCGCTCGATCCCGCTGTCGATCGGCGTCGGCCTGCTCGGCGAGGCCCTGGTGATCCTGGCCAGGTCGCGGACGGCGGGCGTGCCGTTCAGGCGTTAGTCTGCGGTCAGAACAACATTCTGTGCACGAGGAGAGCCATGCCGGACAACCTCATCTTCCGCCTGCCGCCGACGTTCGAGACGATCGAGGAGGAGCGGCGGCACCGCAAGGAACGCCTCGCGGCGGCGCTGCGCATCTTCGGCAGGTTCGGGTTCGAGGAGGGCGTGGCCGGGCACATCACCGCCCGCGACCCCGAGCTGAGCGACCACTTCTGGGTCAACCCGTTCGGCATGTCGTTCAAGCACGTCAGGGTCAGCGACCTCATCCTGGTCAACCACGAGGGCCAGGTCGTCGAGGGCCGCTACCACGTCAACGAGGCCGCCTTCGCCATCCACTCGCAGGTGCACCAGGCCCGTCCCGACGTCGTCGCGGCCGCCCACAGCCACTCGATCCACGGCCGCGCCCTGTCGGCGCTCGGCCAGACCATCGAGCCCATCACCCAGGACGCCTGCGCCTTCTACCAGGACAACGCGCTGTTCGACGACTACACGGGCGTCGTGACCGACCTGGAGGAGGGCAAGCGCATCGCCGCGACGCTGGGCGGCAACAAGGCCCTCGTGCTGCGCAACCACGGTCTGCTGACCGTCGGCGACACGGTCGACGCGGCCGCCTGGTGGTTCATCACCATGGAACGCTCGGCCCAGGTGCAGCTCCTGGCCAAGGCCGCCGGGCAGGTCGTGCCCATCGAGCCCGACAACGCCGCGCTCACCCACCAGCAGATCGGCAACGACCTGGTCGGCTGGATCAACTACCAGCCGCTGCACGACCAGATCGTGCGCGAGCAGCCCGACCTGTTCGAGTAGGGGCTCTCAGGAGCTGCGGAAGGTGTGCCGGTAGGTCAGCGGCGCGACGCCGACGGCCGCGTGCAGGTGCTGCCGGAGCGAGACCGCCGTGCCGAAGCCGGAGCGCCTGGCCACCTCCTCCACGCCGAGGTCGGTGGTCTCCAGCAGCCGCCTGGCGTGGCGGACGCGGTGGCCGGACAGCCATTTGGCGGGGCTCATCCCGGTCTCCTCGCGAAAGCGCCTGGTGAAGGTGCGCACGCTCATCCTGGCGTGGGCGGCCAGCACGGCCAGGTCGAGCGGGGCGTCGAGGTGGGCCAGCATCCAGTCGCGGGTCGCGGCGGTGCCGCCGGCGCCGTCGTGCGGCAGGGGGCGCTCGATGTACTGCGCCTGGCCGCCGTCCCGCCAGGGCGGCATCACGCAGCGGCGGGCGGTCCGGTTGGCCACCTCGGTGCCGTGGTCGCGCTTGATCACGTACAGGCACAGGTCGAGGCCCGCCGCGACGCCGGCCGAGGTCAGCACGTCGCCGTCGTCCACGAAGAGCACGTCGGGGTCCAGCTTGACCTGGGGGAACAGGGCGGCGAACCGGGCCGCCTCGCGCCAGTGCGTGGTGGCCGGACGGCCGTCCAGCAGGCCCGCCGCGGCCAGCACGAACGCGCCCGTGCAGATCGACATGACCCGCGGCCGGTTTTGCAGGGCCGCGCGCAGGGTGGCGGTGATCGTGCCGTCCTTCATCGCCCGTCCCGCGTGGATGCCGGGGACCAGCACCGTGTCGGCCGTGTCCAGCACGTCGAGGTCGTGGTCGGGCAGCACGGTGTAACCGGCCGTGCAGCGGACCGGCTCGCGGTCGGGAGAGCAGGTCACGACCTCGTAGAGCTTCTCGCCGTCCGGCGTCTCGGCCGACTCGAAGACCTGGCCGGGCACGCCGAGGTCGAGCGGGGCGAAGTGGTTCAGCACGACGACCGCGACACGATGGGCCATGGCCCGATTCTTGCACATATTGGCTTTCGGGCCACTCGCGCCGTCAAAATGCGATGAATCAGGATTGGCGCATGACGTTGAGCACCACCCCCGCCCCCACGCGGACCCGCCGGATCCACCGCGCCTGGTGGGTCGCGGCCGTGGCCTTCGTGGCCATCCTCGGCGCGGCCGGCTTCCGCGCCACCCCCGGCGTGCTGATCACCCCGCTGCACGACGAGTTCGGCTGGAGCACGGGCACGATCTCGCTGGCCGTGTCGATCAACCTGGTGCTCTACGGGATGACCGCGCCCTTCGCCGCCGCGCTGATGGACCGCTTCGGCATGCGCCGCGTGGTGTCGCTGGCCCTGCTGCTGGTCGCGGTGGGCAGCGGGCTCACCGTGGTCATGACGGCGAGCTGGCACCTGCTGCTGTTCTGGGGCGTGTTCATCGGGCTCGGCACCGGGTCGATGGCGCTGGTGTTCGCCGCCACGGTGACCGACCGCTGGTTCGTCCGGCACCGGGGGCTGGTCACCGGCATCCTGACCGCGGCGGGCGCGACGGGGCAGCTCATCTTCCTGCCCGTGCTGGCCTGGCTCGCCGAGGGACCGGGCTGGCGGGTGGCCTCCCTGACGGTGGCGGGCGCCGCGCTCGCGGTGGTGCCGTTCGTCTGGTGGTTGCTGCGCGACCACCCCGAGGAGGTGGGCACGACGGCGCTCGGCGCCGAGGCGGGCGCCGTACGGACCCGGCCGGCCGGCGGGAACGCGGCGGCGCGGGCGCTGACGGTGCTGCGCTCGGCCGCGCGCACGCGGCCCTTCTGGTTCCTCGCCGGCGGCTTCGCGATCTGCGGCATGAGCACGAACGGCCTGGTCGGCACGCACTTCATCCCCGCCGCGCACGACCACGGCATGGCCGAGCCGGTCGCCGCCGGCCTGCTCGCGATCATCGGGATCTTCGACATCGCCGGGACGGTCGCCTCCGGCTGGCTCAGCGACAAGGTCAACCCCAAGCTGCTGCTCGGCGTCTACTACGGCCTGCGCGGCCTGTCGCTGATGCTGCTGCCCGGCCTGTTCGCGGCCACCACCGAGCCCAGCATGCTGATCTTCATCGTGTTCTACGGCCTGGACTGGGTGGCCACCGTGCCCCCGACCGTCGCCCTGTGCCGCCAGATCTACGGCCAGGACGGCGCGGTCGTGTTCGGCTGGGTGTTCGCCTCGCACCAGGTGGGCGCCGCCGTCGCCGCCGTGGGCGCCGGCCTGACCCGCGACCACCTCGGCGCCTACGACCTGGCCTGGTACGCCGCCGGCGCCCTCTGCCTCCTGGCCGCGGGAATGTCCCTGGCCATCCGGCATGCTAGACGGTGATGAACGAGACCGAACTGATGGTCCTCCCCCTCGTGGTCAGGATCGAGAGGGCCGCTCCCCCCGAGCGCACCGACGCGCTGGAGGCCGCCGCCATGGCCGTGCTGAGCCTGCTGGACGACCCGGGGGAGTGGGCCGCCGAGCTGCACGCCTGGCAGTCCACCGGCAAGATCCGCAAGGTGGTGCGGCGCGCCAGGGGCGCCGAGTGGCGCAGGGCCGCCGCGCTCCCCGGCCGCACGGTCGAGCACCGCACGGCGGAGGTGCGGGTGCACCCGCCCGTCCCGCTCGACGCCTGGCCCAAGGACCTGGCCCGGCTCCAGGTGGGCGGCACGGAGCTGAGCGACGCCGCCGAGCCCGGCGACCCGCCCGCCGGCCCGCCGGTCCTGTGGGAGAACCCCGTGCTGACCATGTCGGCGGGCAAGGCCATGGCCCAGGCCGGGCATGCCGCGCAGCTCGCCTGGTGGGCCAGTGACGAGGCCGAGCGGGCCGCCTGGCGGGCGGACGGCCTGGCCGTCTCCGTGCGCGCCGCGCCCGGCAGCGACGACTTCGACGCCAAGGTGGCCGCCGGGCTGCCCGTGGTGCGCGACGCCGGGTTCACCGAGATCGAGCCGGGTTCGTGCACGTTCGTCGCCGAGGCGCCCTGGCTCCTGGGACGGGTCGCTAGATCGTGAAGACGTCGGCCAGCACGCCGCCCGCCGGGGTGATCCGGGCGGGCGACGGGCTGTCGTAGACGACCATGAGCCGGCCGTCGGGCAGCACGGCCAGGCCCTCCGGATGGTCGTCGCCGACGCCGTAGGGCAGCTCCAGGACCGTTTCCAGGTCGTGCGCGGGCACCAGCCCGCCGCCCTGCCGCTCCCGCCAGCGCACGACCCGGACCGGGCCGTCCAGGCTCATCGTGGGCCCGGTGAGCAGCAGCAGGTCGCCGCCGTGCGGGCACATGTCCCGCACGCCCAGCCCGCCGAGGTCGAGGAAGTGCTTGCGGTACGGCCCGTCGAGCCGTAACCGGCCGCCGCCGTCGTCCACGGGACGGATCTCCAGCACCACCGCCCAGCCGCGCAGCACCGGCCCGCGCAGCCCCAGGTAGACCCGCTCGCCCACGACCGCGATGCCCTCGATGTCGAGCCCGTTGTCCTTGCCCGGCAGCGCCAGGAACGGCGCCAGATGGCGGTCGCCGGACAGCATGGCGGCGACGTTGCGCTCGCCGGACAGGATCGCGCCGGGCAGCGGACGCTCGCCGGTCGCGTCCAGCGGCAGGCGGACCAGGATGAACCGGTTCTCCTCGCGGACGACCGTGCCCAGCCGCCTGATCGACTTCTCCGGGCTGCCCGGCTTGGCCTTGCGGCGCTTGAGGCTGTGCGAGCCGACCGCCCACAGATGGCCGTCGGTCCTGGCCAGGCCCTCGATGTCGGCCTCGTCGAAGCGTCCGGCGGGCAGGTCCACGTAGTCGGCCAGGAAGAAGGAGCGCTCGTCGCCGAAGTGGTCGCCGGTCCAGGTGAGCCGCTCGACGGTGGCGGTCTCGTCGCCGGCCACCCACAGTCCCGACGGCTCCCACCTGACCGCGGAGAGATTCGTGTGCGTCTGGGCGAACCGGGAGTCCTCGCCGAACCGCAGTTCCACCTGTTCCACCCCGCCATGATTGCACTTCGGTCGCTTCACACACGCAATGGCGGGATATGTCGTACGCTCCCGTCGTGCTCCATGGGGAAGATGAGACCGAGGGTTCACGAGTGAGAACCACAGACCGCCCTGCGAACCCTGTTTCACCGCCCAGGCGCTCCCGCATCGGCGATGTCCGGATGCGGTCGATATATCGGGGGCTCGCCGTCGTGGCGGCCGTGGCGGTCGGCGCCACGGTGATCGTCCTGGCGCTCCCGTCCGGGCCGGACGAGGTCGTGGCGGGGCCGGTAACCGCGCCGCCGGCCGCACCCGCCTCGTCCGCACCCGCCTCGTCCGCGGCGGCCCCCACGCCGTCGGCCACCCCCACGCCGACGTCCTCCCTCACGCCGACGTCCGCTCTCACGCCGACCCCGACGCCGTCGCCGGGCTCCTCGCTCGCGCCCGGCTACACCGCCATGCAGGCCCTGTACGCCGACCCGCGGGTGCCCCGCCTGACCGGCCGCGTCAAGCGGATGGCCCTGCCCCGGCCGGCCAGACGGCTGGTGAAGGACCGGCGCACCGGCCTGGCCGTGCCCCGGCTGGGCAAGCCGTGGAAGACGCACGGGGCGGCGCCGTTCACCAGCAAGCAGGTGCTGCCGGCGGTGCGCGGCGGCAGGCTGCGCGGCATGCTGGTGACCTGCCCGCTGCCGATCATGGAGCAGAAGTCGCCGCGCGACACGGCGCTGCTGGCCGCGCGCTGGACGCTCAACCACCACCCCAAGGGCTCCAAGATCAGCTGGCTCGCCTCACAACGCGTCAAAACCGGATGGATGCTCGTATACCGCGTCAAATACGGCAAACATTCCTCCCGGGCGGCCGTCGTGGTGATGGACGGGGGAATGAGCAAGCCAGGACTTGCGTTCGTCACAGTGCCTGACTCGCAGAGGAAGCGTTGGCGTGATATTGGCCGCGTGGTCTCAGGAGTGCGTGTTCTAGGCTAGAAAGATCATGTATGCGGCGATGTGGGGGAGTGACGCCGTGGAACGCTCTGGACCGCCGCAGGCACCGAACAAGGGCAAGGTCAAGCCGCCCTGGCGCTCGGAGGGCCTGCCCGGTTCGCCAGGCGGGCGGCCGAAGATCAACTGGTGGCGCTTCGTCGTCACCCTGCTCGTGGTGTACGCGGGCTTCTTCGTCGTCTCCTCCCTGGTCGACAACAACTCGGTCGAGACGATCTCCTACACCGAGTTCACCAAGCAGGTCGAGGCGAAGAACGTCAAGGACATCTACGCCCAGGGGCTGTCGGTCGAAGGCGACCTGAGAAGCGCGGCCAAGAACCCCGAGAGCAACGAGTCCTACACCAAGTTCCAGACCGAGATCCCCGCCTTCGCCAACACCGACCAGCTCGACCAGCAGCTCAAGTCGGCCCAGGTGGAGACCACGTCCAAGCCGCTGACCCGCGGCTTCTTCTCCAACCTGCTGCTGTCGCTGCTGCCCGTGCTGCTGCTGGCCGGCCTGTGGATCTGGATCATGCGCCGCGGCGCCAGCATGATGGGCGGCGGCCTGAGCGGGCTCGGCAAGTCCAAGGCCGCCAAGCCGGTCGAGGCCCACAAGGTGCGCGTCACGTTCGACGACGTCGCCGGCATCGACGAGGTGGAGAACGAGCTCGTCGAGGTCGTCGACTACCTGAAGGACCCCGGCAAGTACCGCCGGCTGGGCGCCAAGCTGCCCAAGGGCGTGCTGCTCGCCGGCCCTCCCGGCACCGGCAAGACGCTGCTGGCCAGGGCCGTGGCGGGCGAGGCCAAGGTGCCGTACTTCTCGGCCAGCGCCTCCGAGTTCATCGAGATGATCGTCGGCGTGGGCGCCTCGCGCGTCCGCGACCTGTTCGAGGAGGCCCGCAAGGTCGCGCCCTCGATCGTGTTCATCGACGAGATCGACGCCATCGGACGGGCCCGCGGCGGCGCGGGCGGCATCGGCGGCCACGACGAGCGCGAGCAGACGCTGAACCAGATCCTCACCGAGATGGACGGCTTCTCCGGCGCCGAGGGCGTGATCGTCATCGGGGCCACCAACCGGCCCGAGATCCTCGACCCGGCGCTGCTCCGTCCCGGGCGCTTCGACCGTACGGTGCAGGTGGGCCTGCCCGACGCGGCAGGACGCACCGCCATCCTGGAGGTCCACTCGCGCGGCGTGCCGCTCGACGGCGAGGTCAGCCTCGACCGCATCGCCAAGACCACCCCCGGCATGACCGGCGCCGACCTGGCCAACCTGGTCAACGAGGCCGCACTCCTCGCCGCCAAGCGCGGCAAGGAGAAGGTCGACATGTCCGACTTCGCGGACGCGCTGGAGAAGCTCCAGCTCGGCGCCGCCCGCAGCATCGTGATGCCGGAGGAGGAGCGCACCCGCACCGCCTTCCACGAGGCCGGGCACGCCCTGCTCGGCATGCTCCAGCCCGGCGCCGACCCGGTCAGGAAGATCTCGATCATCCCCCGCGGCCGGGCGCTCGGCGTCACGCTGTCCACCCCCGACACCGACCGCTACGCCTACGACGAGCCGTACCTGCGCGGGCGCATCACCGGCGCGCTCGGCGGCATGGCGGCCGAGCAGGTCGTCTACGGCATCATCACCACCGGCGCCGAGAACGACCTCGAACAGGTCACCATGATCGCGCGCGGCATGGTGGGCCGCTGGGGCATGTCGGAGAAGATCGGCCCGCTGACCATCCTGCCCAACGACGGCTCCTCGCCGCAGGCGTCGCCGGCCACGCTGGCCACCGTCGACGAGGAGGCGCGGCGCATCGTGGACGAGTGCTACGAGCGCGCCGTCCAGGTGCTCACCGAGAACCGCGAACGGCTCGACGGCATCGTGGCGGCCCTGCTCGAACACGAGACGCTCGACGAGGCGAGCGCGTACGCCGCCGCCGGCCTGGCCAGCGGCAGCAAGCAGCCCGCCCTCGACTGAGCCCCGCGGGAGACCCGCCTTTCCCGAGACTTAGGGGAACCCCGGCCTTGCCTCGATCACGGCCGGGGAACGTCTCCCGCGACTCGGATCGGGGGACTGCCTTGACACTGAATGACGAGCTTCTCACCCAGCTCGGCGACTCAGGCGTAGACCAGATCGCCGGCATGCTCGGCACCGACACGGCCACGGCGCGCAAGGTCGTCGAGGCCGTGGCCGGCACCGTCATCGGCGGCATGGCCCGCAACGCCGAGCACCCCGACGGCGCCGAGGCCCTGCGCGGCGCCCTCGACGACCACGTCGACGCCGACCCCTTCAACGGCGACGTGGCCTCCCTGACCCGCGACGGCCACAGCATCCTCGGCCACGTCCTCGGCGGCCAGGGCACCGAACGGGCCGCGGCCGGGCTCTCGCAACTGGCCGGCGTCAGCTCCGGCACCATCATGCGGCTGCTCCCGCTGGTCGCCCCCATGGTCATGTCCCTCCTGGCCGGCCGCGCCGCCAAGGCCAACATGGACGCCTCCGCCCTGGCCGCCGACCTGCGCGAGGAGCACGCCTCGCTGCCCGGCGGCCTCGGCCACCTGCTCGACGGCCTGCTGAGCGGCATCTTCGGCGGCGCCGTCCCGGCCCAGGGCGGACCGTACGACCCGGCCGACCGGCAGCCCGCGAGGGGCACCCCCAACCACGACTGGTGACCGCGCGGGCCTTCGGTAAGCTGGGACGGTGATCGTTCTGGCCTCTGCCTCGCCCACCCGCCTCACCGTTCTGCGCAACGCCGGCCTCGACCCCAAGGTGATCGTCTCCGGGGTCGACGAGGACGCCTTCTCCGCGCACTCGCCGGCGGCGCTCAGCCTCGTCCTGGCCAAGGCCAAGGCGCAGGCCGTCGCGAGCGGGCTGGAGGAGGGGCTGGTCATCGGCTGCGACTCGATCCTCGAACTCGACGGCCGCCCCTACGGCAAGCCCGGCACCCCCGAGGAGGCCGTCGAGCGCTGGCGCATCATGCGCGGGCGCACCGGCCGCCTGGTGACCGGCCACTGCGTGATCGACGTGCCGGCCGGCCGGCAGGCGGCGCAGGTGGCCACCACCGTGGTGCGCTTCGGCCAGCCGTCGGAGGAGGAGATCGCCGCCTACGTCGCCACCGGCGAGCCGCTCGGCCTGGCCGGCGGGTTCAGCATCGAGGGGCGCGGCGGCTGGTTCGTCGAGGGCATCGAGGGCGACCACGGCAACGTGCTCGGGGTGTCCCTGCCGCTGCTGCGCGAGCTGTTCGACGAGCTGGGTTACGCGGTCACGTCGTTCTGGCGCTAGCCTGCCGGGCATGCGATCTCTGCGCGACTTCGCCGCCGGCGTCGGCTTCTTCTTCCAGGGTCTCGGATGGGTGTCGCGGCACGGCCGGTGGTGGCTGTTCGGGCTGATCCCGGCGGTGATCGCGTTCGCCGTCTACGTGGCGGCGCTGATCCTGCTCGGCACCCACGCGCGCGACGTGGCCGAGTTCTTCACCCCCTTCGCCGACTCGTGGAGCTGGGCCGACCTGTTCCGCACGCTGGTCGGCATCGCGATCTTCCTCGGCGGGCTGGCGCTGGCGGTGCTGACGTTCACGGCGCTGACGCTGGCGATCGGCGAGCCGTTCTACGAACGGCTCTCGGCCGAGGCCGACCCGCTGCCCGGCGCGGTGGAGCAGCCGTGGTGGCGTACGCTGCCCCGCTCGATCAGGGACAGCCTGATCACCCTGTTCTACGTGCTGCTGTTCACCGTGCCGCTGTTCTTCCTGGGGTTCGTGCCGGTGATCGGCCAGACGGTGGTGCCCGTGGTCGGCGCCTTCGTCTCCGGGTTCTTCCTGACGGTCGAGCTGACCACGCTGGCCCTCGAAAGGCGGGGGGTTGCCAGGAAGGAACGGTTCGCGCTGCTGCGCCGGAACATGGCGACCACGCTGGGGTTCGGGGTGGTGGGGTTCCTGCTGTTCCTGGTGCCGTTCGTGGCGGTGGTGGCCATGCCGGCCGCGGTGGCCGGCGCCGCCCTCCTCGTACGCGCCCGCACAACCCCCACCCCACCCCCCGACCCCACCCACGTGACCCCACCGGCATAACCCACCCGCGCGATACCACCGGCGTGACCTCCCACCCGCGCCCCCACCCACGTGATCCAACCGGCGTGCCCCCACCCGCGTGATCCCAGCGGCCTGACTCCCACCCGCGTAACCCCCCCCACTGGCGTGACCCCCACAGACGTGACCCCCCCACCCGCCTGATCCCCGTCTCCGGCTTCGCCGCCTGACCTGCCGGTTTGTTCCATTCGTGCGAGGTCGTCCACAGGGTGGGCCGTCGGGGCGCTCGTCATCCACAGAACCGCGCTCGGGCGTTCGCGAGGCGTGCCTCCCCGGCACCCTTGACGCTCATGACGACCAACGCCCCGGCCCCCTGCCTCACGCTCACCAGTCCGGCCGACATCCTGGCCGCCGTCCCCTACCTGGTCGGCTTCCACCCCCACGACAGCCTGGTCGTGGTCGGCCTCCACCGGGGCCAGGCCAAGGTGGCCGCGCGGTGGGACCTCCCGTTCCCCCGGGGCACCCTCGCCCCCCTCCCCGGCCTGCTGTCCCGTGAAGGCGTCACCGAACTGGTCATCGTCGGCTACGGCAGAGGCGACACGGTCACACCCGCCGTCGACGAGGCCAGGCGGCTCGCCGCCGCATCGGAGATCCGCGTGGGCGAGGCGCTCCGCGCCCACGAAGGCCGCTACTGGTCCTACGTCTGCGACCTGCCCCGGTGCTGCCCGCCCGAAGGCACCCCGTACGACCCGACCACCAGCCAGATCGCCGCCGAGGCCACCGTGCGCGGCCTGGTCGCCCTCCCCGACCGCCGCAGTCTCGAACGCACGATCGCCCCCGCCGCCGGCCCGGTCCGCATGGCGATGCGCCAGGCCACCGCCACCGCCGTCGCCGAGGTCCGCGCCCGCCTGGTGGCCGCCCCTGACCTGGACACCTTCGCCCGCGGCTACGTCGCCGAGGCGCTCGCCGAAGTCCGCGCGACTCTGACCGCCCCCGGCGACGGCCTCCGCCTCGACGACATCGCAGCCGCCCGCCTGGGCCTGGCCCTGACCGTGATCAGAGTCCGCGACGAAGCCTGGACCATGATGCGCGAGGCCCATTTGCCTCTGTGGAAAGACCTCACCCGCCGCCTGGAGCCCCGCTTCGTCCCGCCGGCCGCCTCCCTGCTGGCCATGGCGGCCTGGCGTACGGGCGACAACATCCTGGCCACCATCGCCCTCGAACGCGCCCTCACCACCGACCCCCACTACTCGATGGCCAATCTCCTGATGCACGCCCTGCAGAGCCTGCTCTCACCCGCCGTCGTCCGAGACCGCCTGCCCAGCCCCGCCGAGCTCGACACCGCCATGGGGCCGGCCAACGGCGGCTGGCTGATCCCCATGCTCGGCCTGCTCGACGACGTCCCGCCCCCGCCGGGGCCCGACCGGCACCGGGGGCCGGGCGGGAGCGCATGAAGAAAGGGTGCCGGTGGCCTCCACCAGCACCCTTTCCGCCGGAACTACAGGCTGCCTTCTTCGCGGCGCCGGCGCTCGTTGTAAGCACGCATCCGAGGGGGATAGCCCGTCAGCTGCACGTCGTACACCGGTAACGCCAGATCTCGGGCCACCTTGTGGATCACCGCGGGCGACCCGACCCTGCGCCTGGTCCACTCGCCGTCGTCGGCCACCGCCACAGCGGTCGTGTCGGTGGCGAACGTCTCAGGCTCGACGTAGAACTCGACGCCACGCCGCGAACGTGCGAAGGCGATGAGCGCTTCGATGTCGGCATCGGTCGCCTCGCGGTCGAACCGCGCGATCTTCTGCCCGCGCAGCCGACGGATACCGTAGCGGTCTCGCCATCTCATGGATCCTTTTTATACCGTCCGGAGCGCCGGTGTCGGGGATGATCTCGGGGACAGCTCGGGGTTTCTCCCGATGGCACGTCCGGCTCCGAGGACGCAGTATGAAAGTTGACTGCCGATTCCAAGGAGAGGCATGACCATCATGGCTGGGGTACCCAAGACCCCCGGGCCGGGACAGGTGCCGCCAGCTCATCTGCGCGTCACCCACCAGGACCGAGAGCACGTCGTCGAGCACGTCAAGGCTGCCTACGCGGAAGGCCGCTTCGACAAGCTGGAGTTCGACGACCGGCTGGAACGTGCGATGACCGCGCGTACGCACGGCGACCTGATGCCCATCATGAACGAGCTGTACGGGACGATGGCGGTGCCGAGATTCGCGCCGCCGATGCCCCGTCCGGTCCGTCCGGAACGGGCTCCGGAGAGCAACGAACGCGTCCAGGCCGCCTTCGGCCACCTGCTGATGGCCATCGGGATCCCGGTGGTGGGCCCGTTGATCCTGCTGCTCACGGCGGCCAAGACCTCTCCGTACCTGCGGCGGCAGGCGCTGGAGGCCCTGAACTTCCAGCTCACCGTGGTGGGGGCGACCTGCATCCTGCCGCTCACCGTCATCGGCATCGTGCTGCTGCCGGTGATCTGGGTCGGCGCCGTCGTCCTGGGCATCGTCGGTGGCATCTCGGCCCTGGCCGAGAGCAGCTTCCGCTACCCGCTGACGGTCCGCCTGGTCAAGTAACGCCTCCCGGCAGCACGCGGGGGAGCCTGCTCTCGACGAAACGGCGGCGTGCGCACGGGTTGGAGAAAAGCCGACGCGCGGTGCCGGCTAATAGACGGACGCGCAATTCGCAGAGGCGGGGGTCTCACGGACAGCGGATGTCGGGGGGATATCCGAGAGGTGGATCGCGACGTCCGAGGATCTGGATCAGGACCAAGCGATGCCGAGACCCGGGCAACTCAGATCGGGCTCAAGGGATGTCGGGGGACGTCCCAGGAATCGCGGAGGACCGGGGCCGAGACACGCGGTACCGGGACCATGGGGCGTCGGGGGACGTCCGGGGACATCGGGGGCGTCCCCGGAAAATCATGGTCCGGGGATTTCGGGTCGGGATGCCTGAGGGATCACGGGATCGGTACCGCATCGAGGTATCCGCGGATGCGGGTGGGCGGGGGATATCGGGTCGAGGGCCTTGAGGTATCAGGCTCGAGACCGGGGAGCGGGACCGAGGGATGTTGCGGGACATTTGGGGATGCCAAGTGCCCGGAGACTCGGGTGGGGGGCCCGATATACCGGAACCGCGGTGTCGGGACTGCGATCGGGGAGCCCTCCGGGAGCGGGCCTGCGGGATGTCGGGGGACGTCCGGGAATGGCGAGGATCGGGAGATCCGGATCGGGGCCCGCGGCATCGGGACTGAGGGACGTCGGGGAAGCTCCGGGGACGTCGGGGGCGTCCCCCTGGGGAATCGGGGTGCGGGGACTTCGGGTTGAAGGCCCGAGCCATCGAAATCGCGGTATCGAGACCGCGATCGAGGAGACGTCCGGGAGCGGGCCTGCGGGATGTCGGGGACGTCCGGGAATGGCAGGGGAGCGGGACCCGCGGCATCGGGACTGAGGGACGTCCGGGGACGTTGGGGGCGTCCCCCTGGAAAATCGGGGTGCGGGGATTTCGGGCCGGGGCCCGAGCCATCGAGACCGCGGTATCGAGATCGCCATCGAAGAGACGTCCAGGCAGCGGGGCCGAGGGATTCGGGGACGTCTGGAAGAGCAGGGGGGCAGGGGGCTCGGATCCCGGGCTGCGGTAACGGCCCGAGGGATGTCGGTGATGTCCGGAACCAGTTGTCCACCTGAGGCCTCCAGGCATCCCGGTCGCAGCTCCTGGACATCCGGGGCCCAGTCCTCGGGTTCCGGCCCTCCGGGGGCCCAGTCCTCGGGTTCCGGCCCTCCGGGGGCCCAGTCCTCGGGTTCCGCCCTCCGGGCATTCCGGTCGCAGCCCCGACATTCCGGGTTCGGTCCCCGGGTGACCGATGTCCGCCCCCGAACACCCCGATCCCGATGTCGCGGTTCCATTTCCTCGGCTCCCCGGCCCTCCGATAGAGACCGGCGATCGGGCTGGGATGTCGGCAGCCAGGATCGGCGCATTTGTGGATTCGTGGGGGGCGGTGTTGGGGGAGGGCCCGGCCCGCCCCCAGGGACGAATGAGCGGGGGCGGGGCCGAGGAGAGAGACCGAACGCGGTCAGCGGGCCAGGACTTCGTAGCGGACGGTCATCACGCCCGCCCCAAGGCTGCCGATCGCGTCGAACGCGGCCCTGGAGAGGTCGAGGCACCGGCCGCCCACGTACGGGCCGCGGTCGTTGATGCGTACGGTCACCGCCGAACCGTTGCGCGGGTTGGTGACGCGGACACGGCTGCCCAGCGGAAGGGTCTTGTGCGCGGCGGTCATGGCGGAGGGGTTGAAGCGTTCGCCGCTGGCCGTCATCTGGGGATCGCCGTAGTACGAGGCGCCACACGTCCCGGAGGACAGGACGCGGACCTTCGGCTTCGTGGCCCGGAGCTTGACCGGCTTGACGGTCTTGGTCGTCTTCTTCGCCGTGTCGGACGTTGCCGTGTCGGATGCCGCTGTGTCGGATGCCGCCGTGTCGGACGAGGCTGTGTCGGAGGCCGACGTTTCGGTGGCGTCGGGCCGGGCGGCGGCGGGGGCCTTCGGCGCGGGGTTGGCGCCGTGCGGGGAGTTCGGGACGCCCTTCGCGCTCGGCCCCGAAGCAGTGGAGGTCGAGGCGCTGGGGCTCGAAGCCTTGGGAACCGGGGTGGCGGTCCTGGCCTGGGAGAGGTTGGCAGCGACCGGCGGGTTGGGGGTGCCGGTGGAGGTGGTCGCCGTGGCGGCGTCCTTGGCGGCGGTGGTGCCGGGGGCGTCGTTGCCGACGGCGGCCCAGGCGGTGGTCGAGGCGGCGGCCACTACGGCGGCCCCAGCGGCGATGGCGGTCCAGCGGCGCTTGCCCGGGGAGAGCTTGCGGTCGTTGGGGGACGATTTGTGAGAGTGCTGGCCCAAGGTAAACCACGGTCCTAGCTAGGGGACAGGAAAGGGAAAGGCCAGGTCAAGGGGGGTGGGCGGCGTGTGACGGCCTGTCCGCCCGCAAGGGATGGGGGATCCGGCGGGCGAGGACGAACATATGCGACAAACAGCAGGTAAAGACAACTTAATGCGACATACAGTGACATATCTCACTTAAGGGCGCAAGAGGCCCAGAACGCCGAGCGTACGCCGAGGATCTTGGGCTTTCCGGCGAACGACAGAACTCGTCTAACACCACACCGCAGGCCAACCCGACCGCAGCCCACAAACAGGCGCAACTCGATCTAAGGCCGCAACTGGGCTGACCTTGATCTAAGGCCGCGAACGGCCCAACCCGCCCCTCAGGTCGAGACCGAGGGCATCCTCACGCCGTGAACAGCAGAGCACGGCGCCAAGACGGCCAGCCTCCTCCTCGCCGCCGCACTCGCCGCGGTGCCTGTTCTTGGGTGTGCAGTCCGTTCGAGGAGGGTGTGCGGGGGATTGGTGGCAAGGCGGGTGGGTACCCCGTGCTCGTCGGTGCTCGCGTGCTGCTGAGCCTGCTTCTTGGGTGTGCAGTTCCGTACGGGGAAGGGTGCGAGGGTCTGTCGGCAAGGCGGTGGGGCGGCGGTTCTTGGGTGCGGATGTGCAGGGTCTTCGGGAGTGTGCGGGGGAAGCGACGGGAGCGGCAGGTGACCCCTCGCTTACCCCCAAGGGGTCTGTGCGGTGTGGTCAGAGCATGAGGGAGCGGACGGTGTCTACGGTGTCGGCGTCCTCGGGGCGTTTGTCCGGGCGGTAGCGCAGCACCCGGGCGAACCGCAGCGCCATCCCCCCGGGGTAGCGCGGCGAACGCTGCACGCCGTCGAAGGCGATCTCCACCACCAGCTCGGGCCGCAGCTTGACCGCCCATTCGTCGGTGGGGCCGTCGGCGAGTTCGAGGAAGCGTTCGGTCTGCCAGGCCAGCAGCTCGTCGGTGAGCCCCTTGAACGTCTTGCCGAGCATGACGAACCCGCCCTCGGGGTCGCGCGCGCCCAGGTGCAGGTTGGACAGCTTGCCCTCCCGCCGGCCATGGCCCCACTCGGCCGCCAGGACGACCAGGTCGAGCGTGTGCCGGGGCTTGACCTTGATCCAGCCCGCGCCGCGCCGGCCGGCCGCGTACGGGGAGGACAGGGACTTCACCACCAGGCCCTCGTGGCCCGCCTTGACCACGTCGGTGAAGAACTTCTCCGCCTCGGCCACGTCGGCGGTGATCAGCCGCGGCGTCAGCAGACCGGGCGGGACGGCGCGGGCCAGGGCCTCCTGGCGCTGCGAGTACGGCAGGTCGAGCAGGTCGGCGCCGTCGGCGCGCAGCGCGTCGAAGAAGAACACACTGAGCGGGGTCTGCTCGCGCAGCCTGGCGACGTCGGTCTTGCTGGAGACGCGGCTCGCGGTCACCTGGAACGGGTGGGGACGCCCGTCCGGCCGCAGCGCGAGGACCTCGCCGTCGAGCACCAGGTCGGCGGAGTCGAGCCCGAGCACCGCCTCGACCAGCTCGGGCACCTGCGCGGTGATGTCGTCGAGAGTGCGGGTGAAGACCCGCACCTGCGCGCCCGAGCGGTGGGCCTGCACGCGTACGCCGTCGAGCTTCCACTCCAGGGACGCGGGCGAGCCGGCCTTCTCCAGCGCGGCGGCCACGTTGGGCGCGCTGCCGGCGAGCATGGGGGAGACCGGCCGCCCCACCTCCAGCTTGAACGCGTGCAGCGCCGCCACGCCGCCCGTCAGCGCCGCCGCGCCCACGGCGGGCAGCCAGCCGCGCAGGGTGAGCGCCCGCCGCACGTCGGCCGACGGCGCGCCGGACGCCTTGGCCAGCGCTTCGATCATCACGCCGTCGAGGGCGCCCTGGCGCAGCTCGCCGTTGAGCAGCCTGCGCATGAACTGCTGCTCCTGGCTGGTCAGCCCGGCGAACAGCTCGGCGACCAGCGCTCTGCGCGCCGCCTGCGAGCCGGGGCCGGAGACGGCCTTGATCTGGGTCAGCAGCGCGTCGACGGTCGTGAGGGTGGCGGTTGCGGCGAGTTTGGGCTGCGGGACGTCCTCCAGTGAGCGCCAGCCCACGCCGATCTGGCGCTGCGGCAGGTCGCCCGACAGGTAGGCGATGGCGATCTCCGCCTCGTCCGGGCCGACCCGGGCGAGCAGTTCGGCCAGATGCCCGACCTTGCCCAGCCGTGCGGAGGTGCGCGTCACCGCGTCGGAGGTCCGGACCACGTCGATCAGAAGCACACCGCTATCGTGCCTCACCACGCCGACATTTCCCCACCCGATATGTGCCGGGTTCTCCAAAGCAGGGGTAGCCGGGCGGGCCGCCGTCGGCGGCCCGCCCGTTCCCGGTCTAGCTGACGCCGAGCAGGTCGACCACGAAGATCAGCGTCTCGCCGCCCTTGATGCGCGGCGGCGCGCCGCGGTCGCCGTAACCGAGGTGCGGCGGGATGACCAGCTTGCGACGGCCGCCGACCTTCATCCCGGCGACCCCGCGGTCCCAGCCCGCGATGACGCGGCCGCCCCCGAGCGGGAACTCGAACGCCTGGCCGCGGTTCCACGACGCGTCGAACTCCTCCCCGGACGAGAACGAGACACCCACGTAGTGGACGCTGACGTTGTGGCCCGGCTTGGCCTCGGGGCCAGTGCCTTCGACGAGGTCGACGATCTCCAGGTCGGCGGGCGGGTTGCCCTCGGGGAAGTCGATCTCGGGCTTCTCGAGTGCCACGAATGTGCTCCTGTTGACGATGACAATAACCCGACGACTCTATGCCGTCGGGGTACGGCCGTCGTTCATGCCCGCCCTTTTCTCCCGGCGCCGGGCCGTCCGAAGCCGGGAGAAAAGGCACGTCACCGGCGCCGGTGGATCACCAGCTCTGGTGCAGCGGCATGCCCTCGGCGTAGCCGGAGGAGCTCTGGATGCCGACGACGGCCTGCTGGTGGAACTCCTCCAGGTTCGCCGCGCCCGCGTACGTGCACGACGACCGCAGGCCCGCGACGATCCCGTCGATCTGGTCCTCCACGCTGGGCCGCTTGGGGTCGAGGTACATGCGCGAGGTCGAGATGCCCTCCTCGAACAGTGCCTTCCTGGCGCGGTCGTAGGCGGAGTCCTCGGCCGTCCTGAGCCGTACGGCGCGGGAGGAGGCCATGCCGAAGTTCTCCTTGTACTTGCGCCCGTCGGCGTCGGTGCGGGCGTCGCCGGGCGACTCGTACGTGCCGGCGAACCACGAGCCGATCATCACGTTGGACGCCCCGGCCGCCAGCGCCAGGGCCACGTCACGGGGGTGCCGGACGCCGCCGTCCGCCCAGACGTGCCTGCCGAGCCGCCGGGCCTCGGCCGAGCATTCGAGCACCGCCGAGAACTGCGGACGCCCGACGCCGGTCATCATCCGCGTGGTGCACATGGCGCCCGGCCCCACGCCGACCTTGAGGATGTCGGCCCCGGCCTCGACCAGGTCGCGCACGCCCTCGGCGGTCACCACGTTGCCCGCCGCGACCGGCACGCCGGGGTCGAGCGCCCGGACGGCGCGCAGGGCGGCGATCATCTTCTCCTGGTGGCCGTGGGCGGTGTCCACGACCAGGCAGTCGGCCCCGGCCTCCAGCAGTTCCTTGGCCTTGGCGGCGACGTCGCCGTTCACGCCGACGGCCGCGGCGATGCGCAGGCGGCCCTGGGCGTCGAGCGCGGGCTGGTAGAGGGTGGCCCGCAGCGCGCCCGTGCGGGTGAGGATGCCGACCAGCCGGCCCTCGTCGTCCACGATGGGGGCGAGGCGGTGGCGGCCCTCGTGCAGGCGGTCGAAGGCGCCGCGCGGGTCGAGTCCGGCGGGCAGCGTGAGCAGCTCGCTCGACATGACCTCGGACAGCTGCGTGTACATGTCCACGCCCTGGCAGTCGGCCTCGGTCACCACGCCGACGGGCCGGTTGTCCCAGTCGACGACGATGACCGCGTTGTGGGCGCGTTTGGGCAGCAGTTGCAGCGCCTCGCCCACGGTGTCGTGCGGGGTGAGGGTGAGCGGCGTGTCGTGGACCAGGTCGCGCTTCTTGACCCAGTCGACCACGTCGGCGACGACGTCGAGGGGGATGTCCTGGGGGATCACGGTGATCCCGCCGCGGCGGGCCACGGTCTCGGCCATGCGGCGGCCGGCGACCGCGGTCATGTTGGCGACGACAATGGGGATCGTGGTGCCCGTGCCGTCGTTCGTGGAGAGGTCGACCGCGAGCCGCGATCCGACCGAGGAGCGCGACGGCACCATGAACACGTCGCTGTAAGTCAAATCGTAACGAGGCTCTTGGTCGTTGAGAAACTTCACGTTCATCCATCTTATGGGGTGACAGGTCCAACAAGGGGTTTCCCCCGTTCTCCGGGGCTTATGATCGGCCGGGGACACATTTGGGGGAGGTAAGTCGTGGACATCGTCGAACGGGCCGAGCTGACCGTCGTGGGCTTCGCCGTACGCACGACGAACGCCGACGAGGCGGATCCGGCGCGGGCCGCGTTGCCCGCGCTGTGGCAGCGGGCGGGCGCGCCGGGGGCCTTCGCGCACGTGCCGGGCCGCATCGACGAGAACCTCTACGCGGTGCTGACCGACTACGAGAGCGACCACACCGGCGCCTACACGCAGATCGTCGGCATCGGCGTGCGCACGGTGCCGCGCCTGCCCGAGGGCATGGTGGCGGTGCGCGTGCCGGCCGCCAAGTCGATCCGGCTGGCGGCCCGCGGGCAGCTGCCGCAGGCGCTGATCGAGGCGTGGCAGCAGGTGTGGCAGCACACCGAGTCGGGCGGCCAGCCCTCCCGCGCCTTCACCACGGACCTGGAGGTCCATCACTTCGAGGGCGCCGACCTCTACGTGGCCGTCTAGGCCCGGGGGGTCACAGGCCGAGCGCCTCGGCCGCCGCCGCGACGGCCGTCGGCTTGACCTCCTCCAGGGGGAGGCCGGCGTACTCGACCGTGCAGTCGGCCATGCCGCCGAGCGCCAGTGTGGCGCGGATCTGCTGGGCCCGCGTGAGGTCGGGGCCGAGCAGCAGGGCGATCAGCTCGCGCCGCCATTCGAACATGCGCTGACCCAGGTCGAGGTAGGCCAGGATCGAGATGTCGCGCACCATCATCCCGGTCACGTCGCGGTGGCGCCACATGAGCTCGAAGTAGTCGTCGAGCAGCGCCCGCGGGTCGCCGGGCTCCTGCCTGGCGGCGAAGCGCTCGAAGTCCTCCACCAGCGGCTGCACGATGCTGCGCACCAGGTCGTCGCGTGAGGCGAAGTGGTAGTAGAGCGCAGGCTTGGTGATGCCCAGCCGGTCGGAGATCTGGCGCAGGCTGGTGTTCTGCACGCCCTGCTCGGCGAACAGCTCGCGGGCCACCGCCTGGATGCGGGACTTGGTGTCACTGGGCATGCCTGAAGTTTATCCCTTACCTACCGTTAAGTAAGGGCGCGTGCTAGCGTGTACTTACCAACCGTTAAGTAAGGAGGGGGCCATGAAGGTCCTCGTCTCGGGAGCCAGCGTCACCGGGCCGGTGCTGGCGTACTGGCTGACCAGGTACGGCTTCGAGGTCACGGTGGTCGAACGAGCCCCGGCGCTCAGGAAGTCGGGCGGCCACGCGGTGGACCTGTTCCGGCCCGCCATGGACATCGTCGAGAAGATGGGGCTCCTGGAGCCGGTCATGGCGAAGAAGACCGGCACCGACTGGCTCCGGGTCCACCGCGAGGGCCGGGCGCGGCCCGTGGAGCTGGAGCTGCGCCGCATCCTCAGCGCCGTCTCCGACCGGCACGTGGAGATCATGCGCGACGACCTGAGCGAGGTCCTCCACGAGGCCACCCGGCACGACGCCGCCTATGTCTTCGGCGACTCCATCGCCTCGATCGCCGAGGACGGCGCGGTGCGCTTCGACAGCGGCCGGCAGGACCGCTTCGACCTGGTGATCGGCGCCGACGGACTGCACTCCAACGTGCGCCGCCTGACCTTCGGCCCCGAGGAGCGCTTCGCCACCTGGATCGGCGCGTACCTCGCCGTCGCCTCCGTCCCCGACTTCCTGGGTCTCGACGGCCGGATGGAGGCTCTGGCGGGCGAGGGTTACATGGCCGCCGTCTACAGCGCCGCGCACATGGACGACGCCCGCGCCGGCTTCCTGTTCAGAACGCCCGAGCCGCTCGACTACCACTACCGGGACGTGGCCCGGCAGAAGGAACTGCTGCGCGAGCGGTTCGGCGGCCTCGGCTGGCAGGTCCCCAGGATCCTGGACGAGGTGGACCGCACGTCCGTCTTCTACTTCGACTCCATCACCCAGCTCAGGCTCGACTCCTGGTCGCGCGGCCGGGTGACGCTGGCCGGCGACGCCGGTTACTGCCCCGGGCCGGCCGTGGGCGGCAGCACGAGCCTGGCGGTCGTGGGGGCGTACGTGCTGGCGGGCGAGCTGGCCGCGCACGGCGGCGACCACCGCACGGCCTACCCCGCCTACGAGGCCGAGATCGGCGAGTACGTGCGCCGCAGCCGCGCCTTCGCCCGCCGCGCGGCCAGGGGGATCGTCCCCGGGAGCCGCTTCGACCTGTGGGCACTCACCCAGGGCATCCGCCTGGTCAGCCACCTGCCGGTCGCCCTCACCAGGGCCGCCACCAAGATCAGCAGCAAGGGGATGCGCCTGCACGACTCGATCCGGCTCAAGGACTACGCCGCCCACGCCCGCCCGGCGACGTCCCGCCCCTGACGAAGGCTCAGGCCAGCACGCCCTGCTCCCGCAGCTTCTCCGCCTCCGCCGCCGGCAGCCCCCACGCGGACAGGTCCGTGAGGCGGGTGGCCGGCGACAGGTCCGGGTCCGGCACGCCGAGCAGGCGCGGCGCGGGCACCGGATGGGTCACGCCGCCGACCTCGGCGAACGTGCCCCGGGCGACGTTGTGCGGGTGCCGCGCGGCCTCGGCCATGGACAGGACGGGCGAGACGCAGGCGTCCGAGCCCTCGAACAGGGCCTCCCACTCGGCACGGGTGCGCTTGGCGAACTCCTCGGCCAGCCGGGCCTTGAGCGCGGGCCACTGCGTCCTGTCGTCGCGGTCGGGCAGGCCGGTCAGGCCCATCAGGTTCACCATGGCGTCCCAGAACTGCGGTTCGAGCGAGCCGACGGCCAGGAAGCCGCCGTCGGCGGTCTCGTAGGTGTCGTACTGGGGGGCGCCGGTGTCGAGCAGGTTGGTGCCGCGCGGGCCCCAGAAGCCGCTCTGCGCGGCCTGGTAGAACATCGAGAACAGCAGGGCGGCGCCGTCCACCATGGCGGCGTCGATCACCCGGCCCTTCCCGGTGCGCTCGCGTTCGAACAGGGCCAGCAGCACGCCGTAGGCGAGCATGAGGCCGCCGCCGGCGAAGTCGCCGAGGATGTTGATCGGCGGGGTCGGCTTGCCGCCCTCGCGGCCGAGCATCGACAGCACGCCGGAGATCGCGATGTAGTCGATGTCGTGGCCGGCGGTGGGCGCGAGCGGGCCGTCCTGGCCCCAGCCGGTCATCCGGCCGTACACCAGCCGCTCGTTCACCGCGTGCAGGTCGGCGGGGCCGATGCCGAGCCGTTCTGCGACGCCGGGACGGAAGACCTCGATCACCACGTCGGCGTTGCGGGCCAGCTCCTTGAAGGCGGCCACGCCCTCGGGCGACTTCAGGTCCAGGCCGATCGTCCGCTTGCCGCGGTCCATGACGTCCGTACGAGGTCGGTCGGAGACGGCCTGCACCCGGTCGACCCGCAGCACCTCGGCGCCGTGGTCGGCCAGCATCATCCCGGCGAACGGCCCCGGGGCCAGCCCCGCGAGCTCCAGCACGCGCACTCCGGCCAGCGGGCCGCCACTACCCTTCGACATGGACATCTCCTCGACAGTCGCACAGGCAAACGGTTGGCTTCACGGCTCCGAACCTGCCTCAGTAGAACAACATTCGGCAAGTCGTGGCAAGCGGCCTTTTGCGTCCTTCCCGCGAACTCGTGGGAGGTATGGGAAACTTGCCCACTGTTCGGGTGGTCTACAGATCGCCGGCGTCCAGCGGCTGTCTGCAGCAGGCGCTCGCGCCGCTACAGGGGTAGGACATGGTTTCGGAGAGCAACCGGCTTGTCGCCAGGCGCTACCAGTTACGGCGTGAACTGGGCCGCGGGGGTATGGGCGTCGTCTGGGAGGGCTACGACACGCTGCTCAACCGGCAGGTGGCCATCAAGGAGGTGCTGCTGCCCGAGGGGTTGTCGCCGGGCGAGCAGGAGCGCCACCTCATGCGCACCGCCCGCGAGGCCCGTACGGCGGCCAAGCTCAACCACCCCTCCGTGGTCGCGGTCTACGACGTGGTCGAGGAGGGCGGCCGGCCCTGGATCGTCATGGAGCTGGTCGCGCACCCCTCGCTCGAAGAGGTCGTGGCCACCTCGGGGGCGCTGCCCGTACGGCAGGCGGCCGACGTGGGCCGCCAGGTGCTGTCGGCGCTCAGGGCCGCCCACGAGGCCGGGATCCTGCACAGGGACGTCAAGCCCGCCAACATCCTGCTCGCCGACGACGGCCGCGCGGTGCTGATGGACTTCGGCATCGCCACGGTCGAGGGCGACGCCTCGCTGACCAGGACGGGCATGGTGACCGGCTCGCCCAGCTTCCTGGCCCCCGAACGGGTGCGCGCGGACGAGGCCGGACCGCCCTCCGACCTGTGGTCGCTCGGCGCGACGCTGTTCGCCGCGATGGTCGGCCGCTCGCCCTTCGACCGCGGCGAGGCCATGGCGACGATCAACGCGCTGCTCAACGAGGAGCCCGACTACCGGCGCATCCCGCCGATCATGCACCCGATCCTGAAGGGCCTGCTGCGCAAGGAGCCCGCCGACCGGGTGGACGCCGAGGAGGCCGACCGGCTGCTCGCGGCCATCGAGGTGGCGGCCAAGCCCGCCTACACCGACCTGCCGGAGAAGAAGCCGGGCAGCGGGCGCGGGCGGGCCGTGCTGGCCGTGGCCGCCGCCGCCGTCGTGGTCGTCGCGGGCGGCGCGGTCGCCTACTTCAAGCTCGCCACGCCCGCTGAGGGCGCTCCGCGCACCGCCCAGCCGGCCGCCGCGGCCAGCCCGCTGAGCCCGTCACCCTCGCAGCAGCCCACGACGAGCCGGACGCCGTCGGCGACCCCCACGCCGACCGTGCGGCGGGTGCGCCCGGCCGTACGGGCGTGGACCTCGCGGGAGGGCTGGTCGATCCTGCGCCCGATCGGCTGGCGGGGCGCGCTGCGCGAGTCCGTCACCGAGTGGACGCGCCGCGACGGCAACGCCCACCTCGGCGTGGAGGCCCTGTACTCCAGCCTCGACGCCAACCAGATCCTGCGCGACTCGGAGGAGACGCTGCGGCAGGAGGGCCAGGAGGTGATCAGCCGCGGCCGCCGCGTCGTCAACCACCGGGGCGTCAAGGCGGTCGAGTGGGAGTTCTCCTGGACCGCCGCCAGCGCCGCCGGCACCCACTGGATCAGGCCGGGCATGACCTACCACGAGGTGCGCCGCGCGGTGGTGTCCGGCGAGACGGCCTACATCCTGTCCTGGACGGTCACCCAGGACCAGTGGCTGCGCAACAGGGCACTGATGCGACAGGTGATCGACAGCTTTACGGTGAAGGCATGAGCCCCTGGAACCTGCTCGCCCTGCCGCCGCTCCCCGAGGAGGCGACGCGCGGCCTGCTCGCCCCGCTCGGCGACCGGGTGACGGTCCGCGTGCCCGCCACCCGCGACCGGGCCGGGCTGCTGGCCGCGCTGCCCGAGGCCGAGATCGTGCTCGGCGACTGGACCTCCACGCTCGTGCTCGACGCCGAGGCGGTCAAGCACGCGCCCGCGCTGGCCTTCGTGCAGCAGCCCTCGGTGGGCGTCGACGGCCACGACCTGGCCGCCCTGGCCGAGGCCGGGGTGCCGCTGGCCAACACGCCGGGCGTCAGCGCCGTCGCGGTGTCGGAGTGGTGCCTGGCCGCCACGCTGTCGCTGTCGCGCCGGCTGGGGGCCGCCGACGCCGCCGTGCGCGCGGGGGAGTGGCCGCAGCAGGGCCTGCGCCCGCGCGAGCTGAGCGGCCGCCGGGTCGGCGTCGTCGGGTACGGCCCGATCGGCGAGAACTGCGTGCGCCTGTTCGGCGCCCTGGGCTGCGAGGTCTCCTACTGGACCAGGTCCCCGCGGCAGGCGCCGGGCCGCGCCGACCTGGAGACGCTGGTGGCCGCCAGCGACGTGCTGGTGGTGGTGATCGCGCTGTCGGAGGAGACCCGCGGGCTGATCGACCCGCGCCGCATGAAGCAGGGCGCGCTGCTGGTCAACGCGGCCAGGGGCGGCGTCGTCGACCAGGCGGCGCTGGTCGCCGCGCTGCGCGACGGGCACCTCGGCGGGGCCGCGCTCGACGTGTTCGACACCGAGCCGCTGCCCGCCGGCGACCCGCTGCGCGATCTGCCGGACGTGCTGCTGTCGCCGCACGCCGCCGGGGTGACGCCCGAGGCGACGACGCGCCTGCTCACGGCCGTGCTGGACAACCTCACGGCGGCACTGGAGGGACGAGAGGTGCGTGCCGTGCTCAATGGGGTCTCACCTCTGGTTCGACGTAGATTTCCGCATTTGCCTGCCACATAGGCGTTTCACCTGGCACGATGAACAGTTTTCGTGTCTTTAACGACCCCGGTCTGTTCGAGGCGGGCTGCGGGAGATACGGTCTTACGGACGATCTCTACCAGCTCAAGGGGGTGCTTCCGTGACGACGACGATGTCGACACACCAACGGGCAGTAGAGCAGATCCGGCAGTCCTACGCCGAGATCCCCGGCGACGCCGCTCCCCGGTTGGCCAAGTCCACGTCCAACCTGTTCAGGTTCCGTGACGGAGGCAGGACGGCCAAGCTGTCGGCCAGAGACCTCGACGAGGTCATCAGCGTGGATCCGGCGACGATGACGGCCGAGGTCCAGGGCATGACCACCTACGAGCACCTCGTCGAGGCCACGTTGCCGCACGGGCTCATGCCGTACGTGGTGCCGCAGCTCAAGACGATCACGCTCGGCGGCGCCGTCACCGGCCTCGGCATCGAGTCGACCAGCTTCCGGGACGGCCTGCCGCACGAGTCGGTGGAGGAACTGGAGATCCTCACCGGCGACGGCCGCATCGTCGTGGCCCGTGACGACAACGAGCACCAGGATCTGTTCCGCGCCTTCCCCAACTCCTACGGGACGCTCGGCTACGCCCTGCGCATCCGGATCAAGCTCCGCAAGGTCCAGCCGTACGTGCACCTGACGCACATCAGGTTCACCGACGCGGCCAAGTGCATGCTGGCCATGCAGGAGATCTGCGACAGCATGGTGCACGACGGCGAGCAGGTCGACTTCGTGGACGGCGTCTTCTTCGACCCGGAGGAGATGTACATCACGCTGGGCCGCTTCGCCGACCGCGCGCCCTACGTCTCCGACTACACCGGCATGCGCATCTACTACCAGTCGATCAGGCAGCGCAGCCGCGACTGGCTGAGCATCCACGACTACCTGTGGCGCTGGGACACCGACTGGTTCTGGTGCTCGCGGGCGTTCGGCGTGCAGCAGCCGGTGGTCCGCTCGCTGATGCCGCGCCGCTGGATGCGCTCCGACGTCTACCGCAGGCTCGTCGCCCTCGACCGGCGGACCGGCCTGACCGCCCGCATCGACCGCTGGCGTGACCAGCCCGTCCAGGAGTCGGTCATCCAGGACGTCGAGGTGCCGGTCGAGCGCGGCGCGCAGTTCCTGGAGTTCTTCCACGACAAGGTGGGCATGACCCCCGTCTGGATGTGCCCGCTGCGGTCGAGCTCCCAGTGGCCGCTGTACCCGCTGGAGCCCGGGAAGCTCTACGTCAACTTCGGCTTCTGGGGCATGGTCCCGCTGCCCCGCGGCCAGTTCGACGGCTACTACAACAGGCTCATCGAGGACTCGGTACACGAGCTGGACGGCCACAAGTCGCTCTACTCGACCTCCTTCTACGCCCGTGAGCAGTTCTGGGAGCTGTACAACGGTGATGCTTATTGGCCGGTCAAGCGGGAATACGACCCGAACGGTCGCCTGCTGGACCTGTACGAAAAGTGTGTACGGGGAAGGTGAGCATGGCTCTCGCAAGCATCTTTGAGAAGATCGTCGGCTCTGACGCGAACATCTCGTTCATGGCCTATGACGGCAGCAAGGCCGGTCCCGACGGCGCCGACCTCGGTCTTGAGGTCAAGTCGCCCATCGCGGTGGCCTACCTGGCACAGGCCCCCGGGGAACTGGGTCTGGCCAGGGCGTACATCTCGGGGCACATCGACGTGCACGGCGACCTGTACACCCTGCTCGACCGCATGTGGAACATCACCACCAACGACCTGACCGCGGGCGAGAAGCTGGCCGCCGTGCGGTCGCTGGGCGTCAAGCCGTTGCTGATGCGGGTGCCGCCGCCTCCGCAGGAGGTGCGTCAGAGCGCCCTGGCCCGGCTCGGCTCGCGGCACGCCAAGCAGCGTGACGCCGAGGCGATCCACCACCACTACGACGTGTCCAACCGGTTCTACCGGTGGGTGCTGGGGCCGTCCATGGCCTACACGTGCGCGACCTACCCCGAGGAGGGCGCGACGCTGGAGGAGGCCCAGTACACGAAGTTCGACCTGGTGGCCAGGAAGCTCGACCTCAAGCCGGGCATGCGCCTGCTCGACGTCGGCTGCGGCTGGGGCGGCATGGTCATCCACGCGGCCAAGCACTACGGCGTCAAGGCGCTGGGCGTGACGCTGAGCCGCCAGCAGGCCGAGTGGGCCCAGAAGGCGATCGCGGACGAGGGCCTCCAGGACCTCGCCGAGGTGCGCTTCATGGACTACCGCGACGTGCGGGAGACCGGTTTCGACGCGGTCAGCTCCATCGGCCTGACCGAGCACATCGGCAAGGACAACGTCCCGTCGTACTTCGAGTTCCTCTACGGCAAGCTCAAGCCCGGCGGCCGGCTGCTCAACCACTGCATCACCCGTCCGACGGGCAAGGAGAAGACGTTCAACAAGGGCGGCTTCATCAACCGCTACGTCTTCCCCGACGGCGAGCTGGAGTCGGTGGGCTGGCTGATCAGGCAGATGGAGGACATCGGCTTCGAGATCCGCCACGAGGAGAACCTGCGCGAGCACTACGCCAAGACCCTGCGCCACTGGTGCGACAACCTCGACGCCAACTGGGACGAGGCCGTCCAGGAGGTCGGGATGGGCACGGCCAGGGTGTGGGCCCTGTACATGGCGGGCTGCATCGTGGGCTTCGAGCGCAACAAGGTCCAGCTGCACCAGGTGCTGGGCGTCAAGCTCGACGACGACGGCCGGTCCGGTGTGCAGCTGCGTCCGGCGGTCAACTGGCCGTGACGGGCGGGAGAGGGCCCGTCGCCCTCTCCCCACGGCTCACCCCGCCCCAAGGCGCGGTCCGAGCGGCCGGCCCCCTGGGTGTGTCCGGGGTCAGAGGTGGCCCACGGCGGTGACGGGCACGCGGGTGCGCGGGCACGACCAGGTCGCGACGCCGTCCACCACCGTCGCGGCCAGCGGGTGGGTGCCGGGATGCTCGGGGCACTCCGGCCACACCGCGGGCAGCCCCTGACCCCACAGCGCCTCGACCGCCCACTCCTGCGCCTGGTCGGCGAGGTCGGCCACCTGCTCGGCCGGGCCGCCGGCGACGCCGAGGCGCAGGCCCACGCCGCTGCCGTCGGGCGCGAACAGCATGAGCACCCGCTCGCCGCCCCAGAGCGGCGTCTCCTCCCGCAGGTCCGGGCGCACCCCGCAGGTGGCGCGCAGGTCGCGGAGCACGGGCAGCAGCGCGTCGGGGATCGGCTCGTCCACATCCCGGATCCTAGACGTCCCCCGGCCGGGTCCCTGAACGGCGCTTGGCGTCGCCCGGCGTAGCGTGGTCTCACGGTCGGAAGGAGGGGCGGACGGTGACGGCTGGGAACAAGGTTCGGGTGCGCCGGGTCTACGAGGAGCCCGCGCCGGACGACGGCGCCCGGGTGCTGGTCGACCGGCTGTGGCCGCGCGGGCTGGCCAAGGCCGACGCCCATCTCGACGAATGGTGCAAGCAGGTCGCTCCCTCCACCGAGCTGCGCACCTGGTACCGGCACGACCCCGACCGGTTCGCGGAGTTCGGCGACCGCTACCGGGACGAGCTGGCCGAGCCCGAGCGGGCCGAGGCGGTCGCCCACCTGCGCGAGCTCGCCGGGAAGGGCCCGCTGACCCTGCTCACCGCCACCAAGCAGCCCGAGATCAGCGAGGCCGCGGTGCTCGCCGAACTGCTCGGCGCCTGACCGCCGGGGACGCTCAGCGGGCGGAGGGCCCGCCGGCGGCCAGGCCGTCGAGCGTGCGGGTGAGGAAGTGCCAGCTCAGCTCGGCGTCGCGGGTGTGGCCGTGCGGGGCGCGGAACAGGGCGACGTACTGGGCCACGTCGTCGAGGCTCCAGCGCAGCCGGTAGAGGGCCAGGGCGGCGGGGTCGGGCGTACGGCCGGTGGCGGCCGCGTACCTGGCCAGGTCGCCGGGGGTCCTGGCGACCAGCCACAGGTCCCGTTCCGGCACGGCCAGGCCGACGGTGTCCCAGTCGATCAGCAGGCAGCGGCCCTCGTGCCGGAGCACGTTGCCGGGGTGGGGTTCGCCGTGGGTGACGACGGGCGGGCCGAGGTCGCGGCAGCCGCGGTCGAAGTCGCGCAGCCGGGCGTGCAGGGTTCCGGCGTGCCGGTCGAGCAGGGCTCGGGCCCGCTCGGCGTACGGGCCGCCGGTCCACGGGCGGCCGGTCTCGTCGAGGGCCCGCTCCAGCGCCGCCCGTCCGGCCGGCTGCAGGGGGCGGGACGGGGTGGATGGGGGCGGGGGCGTGCCGTGCAGCTCGGCCAGCAGGTCGATGACCTGGGCGCGGTCGTGCTCGGCCGGCTCGTCGTCGAAGCCGCCGGTGACGCCGTCGACGAACGGGAAGACGCTCAGCGCGTACCGGGCGGCGAGCGGGCGGAGCAGCGCGCCGCCGTCGAGGTCCGGCACGGGCGCGACCACGAACTTCAGGGTCGCGGACAGCGCCGCCGCCGTCTCCAGCGCCCGCCCCAGCTCCCCGAACGCCACCCGCGCCCCTTCGCCCAGGCCACCGGCCGCCCGTGGCTCGCGGGGGAGGGGGGCATTCGGCGCGGAGGGCAGGGTGGCGGCGGTGAGGAACCAGCGTCGTCCGTCGGCGCCGGTCGCGATCCAGTGGTGGTCGCCGAAGCCCACCGGCGCGTGCGCCAGCCCGACGGCCTTGATCCCCCACGCCTCCAGGGCGGGCACCAGCAGCGATTCGTCCAGATCCGCGGGCTTGTCACGCATCCGGCCACATTAGCGACCGCCCTCGCCGCCGGGCATCCCGATTAACAGCTCCATGGCCGCCAGCACGTCGTCCACCGTGAGGTCCGACGGGGGAGCCGCCGCGCCCGTCCCGCGGTCGATCCAGATCGTCCGCAGTCCGGCCGCGCGTCCGCCCGCGATGTCCTTCTCCGGGTCGTCGCCCACCATCCACCCGCCCGCCGGCACGGCTCCGCACCGGTCGGCGGCGATCCGGAACAGCCGCGCGCCGGGTTTGCGCACGCCCTCCGCGCCGGAGATCGCCCACCCGTCCACCCGCTCGGCCAGCCCGGTACGCCGGATCTTGCCCGTCTGGTTGTCGGCCATCCCGTTCGTCACGATCCCGACCGCCCACCCCGCCGCCCGCAGCCGGTCGAGCCCCGCCAGCACCTCGGCACGGCACTCCACCAGCCACGGCAGCCTGGCCCGGTAGGCCCGCCACAACTCCTCGACGGGCTCGGCAAGCGCGAAGCGCTCGCGTACGCGGGCGAAGAAGGCGTCCATCGGCACGGACCCGTCGGCGTCCAGCCGTACCAGCCAGTCCACGGCGTCCGGGCCCAGCCCGCGCTCCGCGGCGAACCCGGCCGCCCACAGCCGGAACGCCGCCAGCCGGTCGATCAGCGTGTTGTCCAGGTCGAACAGCACGAGCGGGCGGGCCTCGGTGATCGGCTCAGCGGTCGGCTCAGCGGTCGGCTCAGCGGTCGGCTCAGCGGTCGGCTCGGTGATCGGCGCGGCCGGAAGGCGCGGGCCGGGGCCCGCGCCGTGGCCGGTCAGCGGAGCTCGCGCTTGAGGATCTTGCCCGTGGCCGTCATCGGCAGGGCGTCGCGGAACTCGACGATCCTCGGGTACTTGTAGGCCGCCATGTTCTCCTTGGCCCAGGCGATCAGCTCGTCCTCGGTGACCGACGAGCCGGGCGTGCGGATGACGTACGCCTTGACCTCCTCGCCGTGCGACTCGTGCGGGACGCCCACGACCGCCGCCAGCGACACCGCCTCGTGGGTCATGAGCACCTCCTCCAGCTCGCGCGGGTAGACGTTGAAGCCGCCCCGGATGATCATGTCCTTGGCCCGGTCGATGATGGCGTAGTAGCCGTCGGCGTCGCGGGTGGCGATGTCGCCGGTGCGGAACCAGCCGTCCTTGAGCACCTCGGCCGTCGCCTCCGGGCGGCCGTAGTAGCCCTTCATGACGTTGTGGCCGCGGATGGCGATCTCGCCGGGGCCCTCGCCCTCGACCGTCTTCCAGTCGCCGTCGATCAGCTTCATCTCCACGCCCCAGATGGGCGTGCCGATCGTGCCGGGCTTGGTGGGCCGTCCGAGCTGGTTGAAGCTGGCCACGGGGGAGGTCTCCGACAGGCCGTACCCCTCCAGGATGCCGATGCCGAAGGTCTGCTCGAAGTCCTTCAGCACCTCCACCGGCGAGGACGCGCCACCGGCCACGGCCACCTTCAGGCTGCGCGCCACCTCGGCGCCCTCGGCGTGGATCTTCGTGAGCATGCCCCAGTACATCGTCGGGACGCCGGCGAAGGTCGTCACGCTCTCCTTGCGCATGAGCTCCAGGGCCTCGCCCGGCTCGAAGCGCGGCATCAGCACGACCGTCGCGCCGCGCATGAAGGCGGTGTTCATGACGGTCGTCTGGCCGAAGGAGTGGAACAGCGGCAGCACCGCGAGGTAGGTGTCGCCGCCCTCGCTGCGCGGGAACATCCGGTCGCTGATCAGGGCGTTCATCAGCATGTTCTGGTGGCTGAGCTCGGCGCCCTTGGGCTGGCCCGTGGTGCCCGAGGTGTAGAGGATCACGGCGGTGTCCTCGGGGTCGGTCTGCACCGTCTCGAAGTCGGCCGGCACGCCGTTGAGCGCCGCCCACACCGTCTCGCCGTACGGGGACTCGGTGGCCAGCGGGGTGGCGGGCAGCACGAAGAAGTGCTCGCAGCCGTCCGCGGCCTCGAAGCCCGCCTTGCCGCGCTCGCCCAGCGGCAGCTCCGGCGAGCCCTCGAAGCAGAACAGCGCCTTGGCGTCGCTGTCGTCGAGGTGGTAGGCGATCTCCCGGCCCTGCAGCAGCACGTTCAGCGGCACCACGGTGGCGCCGGCCTTGAGGATGCCGAAGTAGACGAACGGGAAGTACGGCAGGTTGGGACAGGCCAGCGCCACCTTGTCGCCCTTGCCGATGCCCCGCGACACCAGCAGGTTCGCCACCTGGCGGGCGACAGTGTCGATCATGCCGTACGGCAGGCGCATGTCGCCGAAGACGATCGCCGTGCCGTCGGGGTTGTTTCTGGCGCTGTCCTCCAGGACGACCGACAAGTTGAGCATGAACGCCTTCCTCCTCTGTACGCGCTTGCCGCCATCTTGGCATCACCCCATACCGACCGGTAGGTAACCAAGGTTACAGATGCATATGGACGCGAAAGCTCACCTGGAGTAAGCAAGTGGCAGGTTACTTAGCCCCCTGGAGTGCTCATGCAGTACGACTACGTGATCGTCGGAGCGGGGTCCGCCGGGTGCGTGCTGGCCAACCGGCTGTCGGCGGACCCGTCGGTGTCGGTGGCGCTGGTCGAGGCGGGCGGGCATGACGACAAGCTGGAGATCCGCATGCCCGCCGGCTTCGCCAAGCTGTTCAAGACCGACTACGACTGGAACTTCACGACGGCCAAGCAGGGCGAGATGTCCGGCCGCGAGCTCTACTGGCCGCGCGGCCGGGTGATCGGGGGCTCGTCCTCGCTCAACGCGCAGATGTGGGTGCGCGGCTGCCAGGAGGACTACGACCAGTGGGGGGTGCCCGGCTGGACGTACGAGGAGGTCCTGCCCTACTTCACCAGGGCCGAGCAGCGCGTCGGCAGCAACCACGGCGGCGTCTACGGCACCTCCGGCCCGCTCTACGTCTCCGAGCTGCGCAGCCCCAACGTCACCACGGCGGCCTTCCTGCGGGCCTGCGAGGAGCTGGGCCTGACCCGGCTGGCGGAGCTGAACGGCCGCTCCAACGAGGGCTACTGCCCCACCCCCGTCACCCAGAACCGCGGCCGCAGGTGGAGCGCCGCGGACGCCTACCTGCGCCCGGCCGCCGCCAGGCCGAACCTCACCGTGCTCACCGGCGCGACCGTGGACCGCGTGGTGTTCGAGGGCTCCCGCGCCGTCGGCATCGAGCACAGCGGCGGCACCATGGTCAGGGCGGCCAGGGAGGTCGTCCTGTCGGCGGGGGCGATCGGCTCGCCGTACCTGCTGATGCGCTCCGGGGTGGGCGCGGCCGATGAGCTGCGCGACGCGGGGGTGCCGGTCGTGCGCGAGCTGCCCGAGGTCGGCAAGAACCTCCAGGACCACCTCGCCTCCGGCGTGTACGTCGAGTGCAAGGAGCCGGTGACGCTGACCAAGGCCGAGTCCCTGGTGAACCTGCTGCGCTACATCGTGCTGCGTTCGGGCATGCTGACCACGAACGTCGGCGAGGCGGTCGCCTTCGTCCGGACCTCGGCCGAGGAGCCCGCCCCCGACATCGAGCTCGTCTTCGCCCCCGGCCCGTTCGTCGACCACGGGCTCACCCCGCCGACCGGCCACGGCCTGACTGTCGGCGTCGTGCTGCTGCAGCCGCAGAGCCGCGGCAGGGTCGGGCTGAGCGGCCGCGACGTGCTGATCGACCCCGGCTATCTGAGCGCGGAGGCCGACGTCAAGCGCCTGGTCGCCGGGCTGAAGACGGCCAAGCAGGTGTTCGCGACGAGCGCGATGAAGCGGTACGCGGGCGGCCCGATGGCGCCGTACTGGGGGCCGGAGAGCGACGAGGAGCTGGCCCGGTGGGTGCGCGAACGCGGCGAGACCCTCTACCACCCCGTCGGCACCTGCCGGATGGGCACCGACGAGGGGTCGGTCGTGGACCCGTCGCTCCGGGTGCGCGGCCTCGAAGGGCTCAGGGTGGTGGACGTGTCCGTCATGCCGACGCTCAACCGCGGCCACACGCACGCCCCGGCGATCATGATCGGCGAGAAGGGCTCCGAGTTGATCCTGGGAAACCGGTAGCCGCGATGCGGCGGACCTTGACGTAAGTGAGCACTTGCCCAAGGCTTGGACGGTATGACGCTCTCCGCGGATCTGGACATCTCGCAGATACCGTTCTGGGGACTGCCGCAGGCGGACCGCTTGGAGACCTTCCGCCGCCTGCGCCGGCTCGAACGGCCCCTCTTCGTGCCGGAGCAGACCGTGCCGTTCATCGGCGGCGGGCCCGGCTACCACGCCCTCGTGCGCCACGCCGACGTGACCGAGGCCAGCAGGAACGCGGCTGTCTTCAGCAGTGAGCCGTGCTCCAACAGCATCCCGGACATGCCGCGCTGGCTCAGCGTCTACTTCGGTTCGATGATCAACATGGACGACCCGCGCCACGCCCGCCTGCGCAGGATCGTCTCCAGGGCCTTCACCCCGCGCATCCTGGCCAAGATGGAGGAGGACCTGGCCAGGGCCGCCGCCGAGATCGTGGACGAGGCGATCGAGCAGGGGCCGGGCGACTTCGTGGCGCAGGTCGCCGCCCGGCTCCCCGTACGGGTCATCTGCGACATGATGGGGATTCCGCCGAAATTTCATGACCTGGTGTTGCGACGGACCAACGTCATCCTCGGCAACGCCGACCCCGAGTACACCGGCATCGACCCGAACTTCAGCCGCGTCAACGTCGCCCGCGGCCTGGCCAAGCTGCTGCGCGCCGGCTACTCGCTGAACCGGATGGCCGCCCGCCTCGGCGACGAGCGCCGCAAACGCCCGACCGGCGACCTGGTCAGCCTGCTCGTGGGCGGCGAGGAGCGGCTCAGCCCGCAGGAGCTGGGGTCGTTCTTCATCCTGCTGGTGGTGGCCGGCAGCGAGACCACCCGCAACGCCATCGCCTATGGGCTGAAGCTGTTCACCGACCATCCCGGCCAGCGGGAGCTGCTGCTGGCCGACTTCGACGCGCGCGTCGGCCGGGCGTGCGACGAGATCGTGCGCTACGCGACCCCGGTGATCCAGTTCCGCCGCACGCTGACCCGGGACCACGAGATGAACGGCGTGCCGTACAAGAAGGGCGACAAGGTGCTGCTCTTCTACAACTCGGCCAACCGCGACGAGTCCGTCTTCACCGACCCGGACGTCTTCGACATCACCCGCGACCCCAACCCGCACGTCGGCTTCGGCGGCCCCGGGCCGCACTACTGCCTGGGCGCCCACCTGGCGCGCAGGGAGATGAGCGTGATGTTCCGCGAGCTGTTCACCCGCCTGCCCGGCATCAGGACGGCCGGCGAGCCCGACTTCCTGCTGTCGAACTTCATCAACGGCATCAAGCACCTGCCGTACACGTTCTGACCGCCTCGGCCAGGTCGTCGTCCGCGCCGCGCCAGGCCACGAACCCGTCCGGCCGCACCAGCACGGTCCCGTACGGCCAGCCCTCGACCACGTGCACCGGGACGCCGGGGTCGGGCACCGGCGCGCCGGTGAACACGCTGAAATCGGGCCCGACCAGGTCGAGGCTGGACCGTTCGCCGATCCACACGTGCGGCAGCCGCGAGCCGGGCGAGCCGTCGAGGCAGAGCGTCACGTCCTCGGTGGAGGGCAGGCCCTCGACCGCCGAGGCGCCGCCGTAACGGTAACCGACGTGCACGATCGGGGCGTTCACCGCGCCCGCCGCCGCCCTGAGCCGGGCGGCCTCGGGGCCGGAGCCGAAGTGCATCCGCAGGTCCCGCATCCGCAGCCGCGACTGCTCCAGCGCCAGCAGCGCGACCGGCCGCCGCTCGTCGTGGTAGGTGTCCAGCAGTGCGGGCGCCGACCGGCCGGTCAGCACGCGGGCCAGCTTCCAGGCCAGGTTGTGGGCGTCGGCGACCCCCGTGTTCAGCCCGAACGCGCCCGTCGGGGGCACGGCGTGCGCCGCGTCGCCGGCGAGGAAGACCCGCCCTTCGCGGAACCGGTCGGCGACCTGGCCGCGGGCCCGCCAGCCCAGCACGCTGACGATCTCGACCTTCAGCCCGGGGTCGCCGATCGCGGTCCTGAGCAGGTCGGGGCTCGGTTCCTGGGCGGTGTGGAAGACCCATTCGGTCTCGCCGTCGATGGCCATGAGCATGCCCGGCGCGTCGGGAGTGGTGAGCTCGGCGAGCGCGAAGCCGTACCCGTCGGTCAGGTGGCTCAGGTCGGCGTGGAACATGACGTTGTGCAGCTCGGGGCCGAGCGCGCCGGGGCCGGTCACGCCGATGCCGAGCGCCGCCCGTACCCCGCTGCGCACGCCGTCCGCGGCGATCACGTAGCGGGCGCGCAGGGTGCGGGTCCCGTCCGGGCCGGACACGACCGCCGTCACGCCGTCGGCGTCCTGCTCCAGGGAGAGCAGTTCGGTGTCGTACGCGACGTGCGCGCCGCGCTCGCGGGCGGCGTCGAGCAGCACCCGGTCCAGCCGGTTCTGCGGGCATATGCCGCGCAGCCGGGCCGGGCTGTAGGCCGCCGTGTCGAACATCCGCGTCCGGGCGGGCAGGCCGGCCGCGATCGCGGCGAGGTCGGCGCCGGCCAGCGTGTCCACGGTGATCTTGCCGAGGGTCGCGTTCGTCATGTCGATGGCCACCTCGTCCACCGCCCGTTCGAGGCCGGCCTCGCGGAGCAGCTCGACCGTCCGCGGGCCGATGCCGGTGGCGCGGGGGTGCGCCCGCGGGCCGGGCTCGCGCTCGACGACCAGGGCGGGCACGCCGTGGCGGGCGAGGAACACGGCCGCGCTCAGCCCGACGCTGCCGCCGCCGACGATCAGGACGTCGGTGGTTTGTGGGAACACTGTTTCCGTCATGGGAACACTGTAACCACAGGCGTACGATGAAGGCCAGAGGGGGGAGCCGGATGTCACTGGTGTGGAGTCGCGAGCCGTACGCGCCGAAGCGTCAGGCCCTGAGCGTCGAGGCGATCGTGCGGGCCGCGATCGCGGTGGCCGACGCCGAGGGCCTCGACGCGGTGTCCATGCGCCGGGTGGCGAGCGAGGTCAAGTCGGGCACCACCTCGCTCTACCGCTACCTGGAGAACCGCGACGAGCTGCTCGACCTCATGGTCGACGCGGTGTGGGGCGAGGGGGAGCCCGGTCCGCTGACCGGAGACTGGCGGGCCGACCTGGCCGGGGTGGCCCGCGACCAGCGCGCGGGCGTGCTGCGCCATCCGTGGCTGGCCGCGCTGATGACGAGCAGGCCGGCGCTCGGGCCCAACTCGCTGCGGCGGGTGGAGCACGCGCTGTCCGCGGCCCGGTCGCTGACCTCCGACATCACCCGGGCCGCCGCCGTGATCGGGGTGATCGGCGACTACGTGCTGGGCGCGGTGGCCAAGGAGCTGGCCGAGCAGGAGGCGCTGCGCCGCACGGGGCTGTCGGAGGAGGAGTGGCGGGCGACGATCGGCCCCTATGTCCGCGAGGTGATGGCCACCGGCGCCTACCCGGAGTTCAACCGGCGGGTGGCCGAGGCCGACGACCTCAGCTTCGCCGACCAGTTCGAGTTCGGGCTGGAGTGCCTCCTTCAGGGGTTCGCGGAGCGAATCCGCTGAGCAGGGCCGCCACGGCCAGCTCGAAGCGCTCCCGGTGGTCCTCGGGCGTGCCGAGGCCGTCGGCGACCGCCCGCGCCAGCACCGGATGGTCCGCCAGGTCCAGGTCGGGCTGCCGCGGGCTGTCCGGCCCCGCCTCGGCCAGCGTGTGCCCGATCACGAACGTCGACACCGCGTTGATGACGTGCAGCGCCTCCTTGGCCGTGAAGCCCGCCCGGGTCAGCGCGGCGGCGGCGCCTTCGACCATGCCCAGGGCTCCCGGCGTGGCCACCGGCCGGATCGCGACCACCGGCATGAGCGCGGGATGCCGCAGCAGCTCGGCCCTGATCGACTCGGCGAACGCCCGCATCCACACCCGCCAGTCGCCGGAGGGCTCGATCGTGACGCGCGAGAGCACCAGCTCGACCAGCCCGTCGAGGACCGCGTCCTTGTTCGGCACGTAGTAGTAGAGCGTCATCGCCTCCACGCCCAGCTCCTTGCCCAGCTTGCGCATGGACAGCCCGGCCGCGCCCTCGCGGTCGAGGAGTTCGAGGGCCGCCTCCAGCACCCGCTCCCTTGACATCCGCTCTCTCATACACCGTAAGATACTGCTGTCTTACACCGTAAGAGAGAGGGCCGACCGTGATCACCGACTTCTTCGCCGCCGTCAACGAACGCCGCCTCGACGACCTGGGCGACTACCTGACCCCCGACGTCGTCGACCACAACAAGATCATTTTTGGCGAGCCGGACGAGCCCGGCGCCGCCTTCGAGGGCATCCGGATGCAGCTCGACGCGTTCGACCCGTTCCACATCGAGGTCGAGGAGGTCGTCGCCGAGGGGGACAGACTGGTCGCCCGGCTCCGCATGACCGGCACGCACTCCGGCACCCACCCGCGCATGCCCACGCCCACCGGGCGCAGTTTCGACGTCGAGGCGATCTTCCTGGTCACCCTGCGCGAGGGGCGGATCAGCGAGATCCGCGCGGTCAGCGACCGGCTGGGCCTGTTCCTCCAGCTGGGCTGGGACTGGCCGGAGACCGACTGACCCGCCCGCCAGCCAGGGCCAGCGGCAGCAGCGCGCCCGCCAGCGCCAGCCCGGCCGCCACCAGCAACATCGTGGACACCCCCGACCGGTACGGCGCCGCCAGCACCGCCACGCCCACCGCCGTGCCGACCTGCTTGAGCGTGTTCACCGTCCCGGTGGCCATGCCCACCTGATCCATCGGCGCGGTCAGGCCGACCTGGTTGGCCACCACGTTGCCCGCGCCGAGCCCCAGGCCGCCGAGGAACAGCCCGGCCATGATGGGCGTCCACCGGTCGGCCGCCGGGATCGCCATCACCAGCAGCGCCACGGTGATCAGCGCCGGGCCGGCGGCGATCAGCACGCCCATGGGCCAGCGGTGCAGCACCTGGCCGACCGCGATCGGGCCGATGACCGCGGCCACGCTGAAGGCCAGGAAACGCACCCCGGCCTCGATCGGGCTCGCCTCCAGGGGGCCCTGCACGTACAGGGTGAGGTACGTGAACCCGCCCAGCAGCGCGGCCAGCATGAGCAGCGTCGTGGCTGAGCCGACCGCGAACACCCGGTTCCGGAACAGCCCGAAGTCGATCATCGGGGTCGCCGTCCGCCGCTCGGCGAAGACGAACGCCGCCAGCAGCGCGAGCCCGGCCACCAGCAGCAGCGGCACGTCGTGGATGAGCGCCGGGATGACGGCGAACAGCGCCGCGGCGATCAGCACGACGCCCAGCGGGTCCAGGTGGCCCCGGCCGCGCGACTCCGGCACCCGCTGCCGCAGCGCCACCACCACGAACACGCCGATCGGCAGGTTGATCAGGAAGATGGCCCGCCAGCCGAACGTCGCCGTCAGCACGCCGCCCACCACCGGGCCCAGCGTCATCGCCAGGCCGGAGACGGCGCTGAAGATGCCGAGCGCCCGGCCCCGGGCCGGGCCCTCCGGGTAGACCGAGGCGATCAGCGGGGTCGTGGTGCCGTACAGCGCGGACGCGCCCAGGCCCTGGACGCCCCTGGCCACGTCCAGCAGGGCAGCCGTGGGGGCCAGCGCGCAGGCCAGCGAGGCCACCGTGAAGACCGTCACGCCCACGGCCAGCATCCGGCGGCGGCCGTACCTGTCGGCCAGCACCCCGGCGGGCAGCAGGACGGCGGCCAGCGTCAGAGCGTACGCGTCCACCACCCACTGCACCTCGGGCAGGCTCGCCCCCAGGGCGGCGCGGATGTCGGGCAGCGCGATCGTCACGGCGGTCAGGTCCACCACCACGAGCACGATGGTCAGTGAGGCGAGAGCGAGAACCCATCCGCGTCGCATGCCTGCTCCTCACGATGAAAGGCCCCTTGTGCAGTGGTACTCCCGGAAGGAGGCGAATGCTAGGTTTCGCAGTCATGGAGATCAGAACGATCCACGCCAACGGTGTGGAGTTCGCGTATCTGACCGTGGGGGAGGGGCCGCTGGCGTTGTGCCTGCACGGGTTCCCCGACACCGCGCACACCTGGCGGCACCTGATGCCCGAGCTGGCCGGACGCGGCTACCGCGCCGTCGCGCCGTTCAGCCGCGGCTACGCGCCCACCGAGATCCCGGCCGACGGCGCGTACGAGGAGGCCGCCCTGGTCGCCGACGTGCGCGCGTTGCACGAGGAGCTCGGCGGCGACGAGAACGCGGTGATCGTCGGGCACGACTGGGGGGCCTTCCCCGCCTACGCCCTGGCCGGGCGTTTCCGCCGGGCGGTCGCGCTCGCGGTGCCGCCGCCGGGCGCGCAGCTTCCCGGGCTGCTGGCGTACGAGCAGCTCAAGCGGTCGTTCTACATCTTCCTGTTCCAGACCGTGCTGGCCGAGCCGGCCGCGGCAGACCCGGCCTTCCTCGACCGGCTGTGGCGGGACTGGTCGCCCGGCCACGACCCGGCCGAGGACCTGGCGTTCGTCCGGCGCAGCCTGGGCGAGCCCGCCAACATGGCGGCGGCCATCGGGTACTACCGCGCCGCGCTCGGCACCACGCCCCCCTCGGGCCGCTACCCGGACGTCGACCCCGCCACCGCGGGCCCGGTCCTGTACCTGCACGGCGAGCGCGACGGGTGCATGGGCGTGGAGATGGCCAAGGACGCGGCCGGCAGCCTGCCGCCGGGGTCGCGGGTCGAGCTGGTGGCGGACGCGGGCCACTTCCTGCACCTGGAACGGCCCGCGGAGGTCAACCGCCTCATCCTCGACTGGCTCGGCCCCGCCTCCTGACCTCGGCGATCACCGGGTGGGGACCGGCTCGCCTCCTGACCTCGGCGCTCACCGGGTGGCACCTCGTCCGGCGCGGTCCCGCCTGCTGAGTACGGTGATCACCGGGTGGCGTCCTGACAGGCTCACCGGGAGCGCCTGCTCGATCGTGAACCCGCGCGGGGCGCCGCCCGGTGTCCCGCCGGGGCCGGGGTCGTCGTGGAGCAGCGCCACGGCCAGGCCGCCGGGTTCCAGCACCCGCCGCACCTCCCGCCACAACGGGTCCAGGCCGGGCCCGAGCAGGCCGCGCGGCGGCACCTGACGTCCCCAGGGCGGGTTCACCAGCACCCGTCGCACGCTTCCGTCCGCCACGGGGAGCCGTCCGGCGTCGGCGAGCCCCCAGCGGAACGGGCGCGGACCGTCCAGTGGCAGGGCGGCCCGAGCGTTCGCGGCGGCCGCCGCGACGGCGGCCGGGTCGCGGTCGAACCCGACGAACCCGACACCCCCGACACCCCCGACACCCCCGACACCCCCGACACCCCCGACACTCTTGGAACCCCCGGCGAGCCCGGAGAGCCCGGAGAGCCCGGTGGGCTCGGTGTGGGGCGCGCGCGTGAGCGCGTGGGCCTCGATGAGTGTGGTGCCCGCCCCGCAGCAGGGGTCGAGCACGACGCCGCGGAAGCCCTCCGCGCCCAGCCCGGCGAGCTGGGCCATCGCGGCCGCCAGCGGCGGGTGCAGCGTGCCCGGGATCGAGGCCGTCTTGTACGGCCTGCGGTGCAGCGGCCGGTCACCGGCCCGCCGGGCGATGACCGCCTGGTCGCCCTCGATCGTCACCCGCCACGCCGTCGCCCCCGCGGGTGGCCGGCCGCCGTCCCGCCGGGAGTGGTAGCGCAGGCGCCACGACCGGGCCAGCTCGGTCCCGACGGCGTCCTCGATCTCGTGCCTGGTGTAGTTGCGGCGTCCCACGAACGAGGCCGAGACCTCGACGTCGGGGCCGCCGGGCGGGCCGAGGTCGATCCCGCGGGCCGCCCGCGCCAGCCGGGCGAGCGCGGAGCGGCCGTGGCCGACCCCGTCCACCACGGCCGCGGCCAGCAGTACGTCGTCCGCGGTGCGCAATCCCAGGAGCCCGGCGCCGGGCCGGACCTCGAACCACACCTCCCGATGGCGGACGCCGACGACGACCCCGAGACGGGCACGCCGGATCTCCGCCGCGACCAGGGGTTCGGTGCCACGCACCGCCCTGGCCACCGCCAAGGTGAGCAACTGTTCTTCTCCCACGTAGCGACCCGGGACGGCGGCAGGCCGCCCCGCATCACCGGCGGTGGGTCAGCCCACGGCCCGCCGGCGGATCGCTAGCCGAGGAGGAAGAAGAACGTCATGCGCGGCACCCTACAAAGCCCCGACGGCGCGAGCCACCGGTTTTTCGGGCAGCCACGTACGGTGTACGTCGAACCCATTGACGTAAGTGGTCGCTTTCCGAATGATGGCCCTATGACCGTCCTGGACTTCGACCTTTCGGACCGGAACTTCTGGGCCAGGCCCATGAGCGAGCGCGAGGCGGCGTTCGACCGGTTGCGCGCCCGCGAGACGCCGGCCTTCTTCGAGGAGATGGAGATGGCCGTCGCGCCCAAGGGGCCCGGCTACTACGCGCTGGCCAGGCACGCCGACATCCTGGAGGCGAGCCGCAACCCCGAGGTCTTCTGCTCCGGCGACGGCGGCGCGACGAACATCCCCGACATGCCCGCCGAGTTCACCGAGTACTTCGGCTCCATGATCAACATGGACGACCCCCGGCACGCCCGGCTGCGCAGGATCGTCTCCCGCGCGTTCACCCCCAAGATGATCAAACAGTTCGAGTCGGACGTCGAGGCCGCCGCCGTGCGCATCGTGGACGACCTGGTGGCCGCCGGTCCCGGCGGCGACTTCGTCACCGACGTGGCCGCGCGCCTTCCGCTGAAGATCATCTGCGACATGATGGGCATTCCCGAGCGCGACTACCGGTTCGTCTTCGACCGCTCGAACATCATCCTCGGCGGCTTCGACCCCGAGTACACCGGTGGCGACCTCGACCAGCTCGCCACCCGCCTGCTCACCGCCGGGATGGAGCTGCAGCAGCTCGTCCAGGACCTCGCCGCCCACCGCACCGCCAACCCCACCAACGACCTGACGTCCTCGCTGGTCAACGCCAACATCGACGGCGAGCGGCTGACGATGCAGGAGCTGGGGTCGTTCTTCATCCTGCTGGTGGTCGCGGGCAACGAGACGACCAGGAACGCCATCTCCTACGGCCTGCGCCTGCTCACCAAGAACCCCGACCAGCGCGCCCTGTGGCTGGAGGACGTCGAGGGCCGCGCCCCCGGGGCGGTGGAGGAGATCGTCCGGCTGGCCTCGCCGGTGAACTTCATGCGCCGCAAGGTCACCCGCGACCACGAGATGAACGGCCACCTCTACCGCGCCGGCGAGAAGGTGGTGCTGTTCTACTGGGCGGCGAACCGGGACGAGCGGGTGTTCGCCGACCCGTACCGCTTCGACATCACCCGCCACCCCAACCCGCACGTCGGCTTCGGCGGGCCGGGGCCGCACTTCTGCCTCGGCGCCCACCTGGCCCGGCGGGAGATCACGGTGATGTTCCGCGAGCTGCTGCGCCGGGTGCCGCAGATCGAGGGCGGCAGGCCCGACCGCCTGCACTCCTCGTTCATCAACGGGATCAAGCACATGGAGTGCACGTTCTGAGCCGGGCGCGGCGGCGCCCGGGGCTCAGGACTGCGCGGTCAGCTTGAGCTGGTTCATCACGGTACGGATGTCCGGCAGGAGCTGCTTGCCCTCGTCCGGGATCGACACGAACACGATGGCGGGCACGCTGCCGCCGGTGTTGACCGCCATCGTGACGATCGTGGCCTTCTCCGTGCCGGCGGTCATGGCGTAGGCGATGAGCCGGCCGGTGGAGGCGCCCACCTTGATCGGCTGCTGCGCGATCTTCCTGACCTTGTTGCCGTCGGGGTAGAAGTCCTTGCGGGCCTGCAGCACCATGCGCCGGATGACCGGCTCCAGGTCGTCCTCCTGGTACAGGGAGGACAGGTTCGCCGGCAGCGGGCCCGACATGACCTGGGCGTACTTGTCGGGCGCGACCTCCGTGTACTGGCGGGTGTCGTAGCCGAACGTGGACTTGACCGTGGCCCGCTGGTCGAGCTGCCAGCTGCCGCCCAGGCGGGGCAGGGAGACCCCGGCCGCCGCGTCCTCGACCCGGCCGGTCACCGGGGACGCCTTGCCCGGGTACTTGGGCAGGGCCGGGATCGTGGTGGAGCGCTTGCCCGTGCCCGCCTTCGTGGGGCCGGCCGAGGCCGTGGGGGAGGAGGCGGTCTTGCCCTCCGGGGTGTCCTCGCCGGCCAGCGGGCCCGCGAGGAAGGCCCACAGCAGCGCCGCGACCAGGGCGATCACGACCGAGCCGCCGAGCGCGTAGATCCAGATGGGCTTGCCCGGCTCGTCGTCCAGGGAGTCGTGGTCGCCGCCCTGGTACTCGTCGCCGAAGACGTTGTTCCAGAGCTCCTGCTGGCGGTCGGGGGGCGGGGTGCGCGAGCCGCTGATCTGACCGGCCGTCACGAACCGGCGGTCGGGGTCGGAGGGGTCGCGGTTCAGGTTGGAGCCGGGGCGCGGCTGGTCGGGGTGGCCGTCGCCGGGCATGCCCGGTCCGGCCGGGGGCGCTCCGACGTGGGCCGCCGCGAGCGGGCCGGAGGGTATCGCGGGGTCGCCCACCATGGTGTCGGCCTGCCGGCCGCCGTACATGACGGTGTGCTCGTCGGCCGGGCCGGCGGACGGCGCGCCAGGTCCGCCAGGTCCGCCATGTCCGCCGGGCCCGTCGAGCGGCGACGGCGCGGGCTGGACGGGGGCGTCGAGCGGGCCGGGCGCGCGGCCCAGCGTGACCGTGCGGTCCAGCGGGTCGGCGGCGGACGCCGACGGGGCGGGGGAGGGGGCAGGGGCGGGGCTGTTGGGCCAGGGCGCCGGCGTGGACAGGTTGGACCACGCGCCGGGGGACGGCGTCGGCGGCTGCGACCAGGCGGGCACCGGGTCCTGCGGCTGGGCCGGCTGCTGCTGCTCCGGCCAGGAGACGGGAACCTCCTGGCGGGGGGTCTCGGGCCAGCCCTGCTCCTGCCGGGGCGGGTCGGGCCAGGACGGCCGCGCCGGCTCCGGCCACGACGCGTCGCCGCCCCGCTGCTGCGCGCGGGAGTCGTTGCGAGACGGGTCGTTGCGCGGTGAGTCGTTCCGCGACGAATCGTTGCGCGGGACGTCGGGCCAGGAGGGGTCGGGGCGCGGCGGCTCGGGCCAGGAGGGCGCCTGCGGGGCCTCGGGCCAGGACGGCTGGGCCGGGGCGGCCTCCGGCCACGACATCGGCACGCCGGAGGACTCCTGCCCGCCGGACGGCCAGGAGGAAGGCACGTCGTTGCGGACCTCCGGCCAGGACGGTGGCAGGTGCGACGCTCCGGAGCTCGCGGAATTCTCCGTTGCCATTGCTGCCGGCCCTCCCGAGGTTGTGTCCGGATGTGCCGCTATATCCGGATTTGACGTACCAGGCATGATCTCATGGGATTTTCCAGGAGATACGGCTGGTTTCGCAGCGAAACGAGCGAAGCCGCGCGGATCGGTTGGCGGATCCTGCAGCGGCAGGTCGCCCTCCGGTCGATCTGGCTCAGCTGGGTACACCACGCGACGACAGTATTCTAAAGGGACATATGAGGTCACAACGGATACATCACCATCAGGTCTCGCTGGACCTGAAGGGTCCATTGTGCCTGCGCCGGTCCCCGGAGTATCTGCATTCCGTCGAAGACGTGCGCTAGGCTTGACACATGCGTTCCGCGACCCTGCTTCTTAGCGGGCCGCGACGGCCCTGAGAGGTCTCGCCGTCGCGGCTACCCCTCGTCGTGCACGAGGGGTTTTCTTATGGGTCCGAGTCAAGCCAGAAGGACAGTAGCCGTGAGTGAGTACGACCCGCAGGCGCTGCAGGCCAAGTGGCAGCAGCGATGGGAGGAACAGGAGCCCTACCGGGCGAGCGAGGACGCGGCCGACACCCGGGAGCGGCGCTACATGCTCGACATGTTCCCCTACCCGTCGGGCGACCTCCACATGGGCCACGGCGAGGTGTTCGCCATCGGCGACGTCGTCGCGCGCTACTGGATGCAGCAGGGCTACAACGTCCTGCACCCGATCGGCTGGGACTCCTTCGGCCTGCCCGCCGAGAACGCCGCGATCAAGCGCAACGCCCACCCCGCCGAGTGGACCTACGCCAACATCGAGACGCAGGCCCACTCCTTCCGGCGCTACGGCATCTCCTTCGACTGGTCGCGCCGCCTGCACACCAGCGACCCCGAGTACTACCGCTGGAACCAGTGGCTGTTCAACCGCTTCTTCGAGCGCGGCCTGGCCTACCGCAAGGGCGGCCTGGTCAACTGGTGCCCCAACGACCAGACGGTGCTGGCCAACGAGCAGGTCGTGGCGGGCAAGTGCGAGCGCTGCGGCGCCGACGTCATCCGCCGCGAGCTGACGCAGTGGTACTTCAAGATCACTGACTACGCCCAGCGCCTGCTGGACGACATGGAGCAGCTCGACGGCTGGCCCGAGCGCCTGCTGACCATGCAGCGCAACTGGATCGGCCGCTCCGAGGGCGCCGACGTGCTGTTCGAGATCGAGGGCCGCGACGAGCCGGTCCACGTCTACACCACGCGCCCCGACACCCTGTACGGCGCCACGTTCTTCGTGGTCGCGGTCGACGCCGCGCTGGCCGACGAGATCGTCACCGACGAGCAGCGCCCGGCCTTCGAGGCCTACCGCGCCGAGGTCGCCAAGCTGAGCGACATCGAGCGCCTGTCCACCGACAAGGAGAAGACCGGCGTCTTCCTGGGCCGCCACGCGGTCAACCCGGTCAGCGGCGAGCGCATCCCGGTCTGGGCGGCCGACTACGTGCTGTCCGACTACGGCCACGGCGCGATCATGGCCGTGCCCGCCCACGACCAGCGCGACCTCGACTTCGCCAGGAAGTTCGAGCTGCCGGTCAAGGTCGTCGTCCACACCGGCCTGGCCGACCCCGGCGAGACCGGCGAGGCCACGCCCGGCGAGGGCACGCTGGTCAACTCCGGCCCCCTCGACGGGCTGACCAAGGCCGAGGCCATCGCCAAGATCATCGAGATCCTGGAGGCCGAGGGCCGGGGCACCGGCGCGGTCAACTTCCGGCTGCGCGACTGGCTGCTGTCCCGCCAGCGGTTCTGGGGCACGCCGATCCCGATCATCCACTGCGCCGACTGCGGCGAGGTGCCCGTCCCCGACGAGCAGCTGCCCGTCACGCTGCCCGACCTGCGCGGCGAGGCGCTGGCGCCCAAGGGCGTCTCCCCGCTGGCCAGCGCCACCGAGTGGGTCAACGTCGAGTGCCCCAAGTGCGGCGGTGCGGCCAAGCGCGACACCGACACGATGGACACGTTCGTCGACTCGTCCTGGTACTTCCTGCGTTACACCTCGCCCGGCTACACCGACGGGCCGTTCGACCCCGAGCAGGTGCGCAAGTGGGGCCCGATCGACCAGTACGTCGGCGGCATCGAGCACGCCGTCCTCCACCTGCTGTACTCGCGCTTCTTCACCAAGGTCCTGCACGACATGGGCATGGTGAGCTTCACCGAGCCGTTCCTGCGCATGCTGAACCAGGGGCAGGTGATCAACGGCGGCAAGGCGATGTCGAAGTCCCTGGGCAACGGCATCGACCTGGGCCAGCAGATCGACGCGTACGGCGTCGACGCCGTCCGCCTGACGATGATCTTCGCCGGTCCGCCGGAGGACGACATCGACTGGGCCGACGTCTCGCCGGCCGCCTCGCAGAAGTTCCTGGCCCGCGTGCTGCGCGTGATGTCGGAGGCGACCGCCGAGCCGGGCGTGTCGTTCGAGGGCGGCGACGCCGAGCTGCGCAAGGTCACCCACCGCACGATCGACGAGGTCACCAAGCTGGTCGAGTCGCAGCGCTTCAACGTCGCGGTGGCCCGCATGATGGAGTTGACCTCGGCCGCCCGCAAGGCCATCGACTCCGGTCCCGGCGCGGCCGACCCGGCGGTGCGCGAGGCCGCCGAGTCGCTGGCCGTCATGCTGTCGCTGGTGGCGCCCTACGTCGCCGAGGAGGGCTGGGAGCGCCTGGGCCGCACCGGTCCGGTCGCCTTCGCCGGCTGGCCCGTCGCCGACCCCGCGCTGCTGGTGCAGGAGTCGGTCACGTGCGTGGTGCAGGTGGCGGGCAAGGTGCGCGACCGGCTGGAGGTCGCCCCCGACATCTCCGAGGACGAGCTGCGGGCCCTGGCCCTGGCCTCCGACAAGGTGTCCGGCTACCTCCAGGGCGCGCCGCGCAAGGTGATCGTGCGCGCGCCCAAGCTGGTCAACATCGTCCCGTAGGCGGCTAGATCCGGCGCAGGGCCGGCAGGAGCTCCTTCTCCGCCCAGTCGAAGAACGGCTCCTGCTGGTCGTGCCCGATCTGCACGAGCGCCACGTGCGTGTACCCGGCGTCGGCGAACTTCTTGACGCCCTGCACGACCGCGTCCAGGTCGTCGCCGCAGGGCACGCTCTGGGCGACGTCCTCGGGGCGCACCGAGCCGGCCGCGGCGGCGAAGTTCACCGGGCCGGGCAGCTCGGCCATGACCTTCCAGCCGCCGACGCCCGACCAGCGCCACAGCCGGTGGGCCCGCTCCTTGGCGGCCTCGGGGTCGGTGTCGTAGGCGATGGGCAGCTGGCCGTAGACCGGTCTGCCCTGGCCGCCCGCGGCGTGGAACTGCTGCACCACCTCGGGCATCGGGTCGTTGATGACCAGCACGTCGCCCAGCTCCGCGGCGAGCTCGGCCGACCGGCCGCCGGAGGCGGCGATGCCGATCGGCACCTGCGCGTCCGGCAGGTCGTAGAGCTTGGCGGAGTCGACGTCGAAGAACTCGCCCTGGTAGGTGACGTACTCGCCGCTGAACAGCTCCTTGATGATCTGCACGGCCTCGGCGAACATCCGGTGCCTGGTGTCCACCGGCGGCCAGCCCTCGCCGACGACGTGCTCGTTGAGGTTCTCGCCGGCGCCCAGGCCCAGGGTGAACCTGCCCTCGCTCAGCACCCCCATCGTGGCCGCCTTCTGCGCCACCACGGCCGGGTGGTAGCGCATGATGGGGCAGGTCACGTACGTCATGAGCGGCAGGCGCTCGGTCACCTGCGCCGCCGCGCCCAGCACCGACCAGCAGTACGGCGAGTGGCCCATCTCCTCGATCCACGGGAAGTAGTGGTCGGAGATGACCGCGTAGTCGAAGCCGACGCGCTCGGCGGTGGCGGCGTAGTCCACCAGTTCGCGGGCCGGGGTCTGCTCGGACATCAAGGTGTAGCCGATTTGTACCATGTGGTCGGGCTACCCAGGTTTGTCCGGATTAGGGTCGGGCGTCCGGAGATCAATCGTCACTGCGCAGCTCCTCGATCACCAGCCCGAGGCCGATGGCCAGCAGCCAGAGGTCCTTGGACAGGCCGATGCCCTGCTGGGTCGGGCGCAGGCTGCCCTCCTCGCGCATGCCCGGCGTCCTGAGGTAGAGCCCGAGCAGGCCCGCCGCGAACGCGGTCAGCCCCGCGCCGGCCAGCAACGACGGCACGAACGGCAGGACGAGCGCGGCCCCGAGGGCGAGCTCGCCCTTCGACAGCAGCCGGGTGAAGGCCACCGGGTCCTGGCCGCGCAGGAACGGGTACGTGCCCGCGGCCATGCCGTGCAGGCCGGCCGCCGTCTGCTCGTCGGCCTTGGTCTTGCCGATCCCGGAGTTGAGGATGATGGCGGCGGCGGCCAGGCGGCCCGGGATCTGGTGTGGGCGGACGAAAAATCGCATGATTCCTCACAGCGTGTGATTTGTGGCGATTGGCTCCTTCCCTGCCGTTCCCCGCACATCCGGGACATCGGACGGTCTTGGCTGTTCGCGGACGGTGGACCGCTGCTCTGAGAGAAAATCTTTAGCTGGTTTGGTGTCTCGCATTAGTGTCTAGCTGTGACATATGGCGCATACCTGAGATATCCACATCTGTCTGGTGACCTGGTCACCTTCGTCGCCGACGACGATGTCTGGCTCGCCCCCGTCGCCGGCGGCCGGGCCTGGCGCTTCACCGCCGACCGCGTGCCGGTCTCCACCCCGCGCTTCTCGCCCGACGGCTCGCGCATCGCGTGGACCAGCGGCAAGGAGGGCGCCCCCGAGGTGTTCGCGGCCGAGCTCGACGGCGCCGAAGGCACCCGGCTGACGCACTGGGGCAACGCCATGACCGGCGTCCGCGGCTGGACCGCGGACGGAGCCGTGCTCGCGGTCAGCTCCACCGGGGAGGCGTCGCGTACCCGGCTGTGGGCGTACGCCGTCCCGCTCGACGGCGGGCCGGCCGAGCGGCTGCCGTACGGCTGGGTCGGCGAGGCGGCCGTCAGCGGCGCGAAGGTGGCCACGGTGTCGCCGGTCTGGCGCGAGCCGTCCCAGTGGAAGCGCTACCGGGGCGGCACGGCGGCCAAGATCTGGGTCGACGCCGACGGCGACGGGGAGTTCGTCCGGCTGTTCGCCGACAGCCCCGCCCAGCACTGGGCGGTGAACTGGGTCGGCGACCGGATCGTCTACCTGTCCGACGCGGACGGCGTGGGGAACCTCTACTCGGCCCTTCCCGACGGGTCCGACGTGCGCCGGCACACCAGCCATGACGAGTTCTACGCCCGTCACGCCACGAGCGACGGCGAGCGGGTGATCTACAGCCACGCGGGCGACCTGTGGCTGCTGGAGAGCCTGGACGCCGAGCCGTACAAGCTGGAGGTGAAGCTCGGCGGCCCGCGGCCGGGACGGGCGCGCCGCCCCGCGCCCACGCGCGTCGGCGCCTTCTCGCCGGACACGACCGGGCGGGCCAGCGCGGTCGAGATCCGCGGCACCGCGCACTGGGTGACCCACCGCGACGGGCCCGCGGGCGCGCTCCGGGTGGAACCCGGCGTGCGGGTACGCCTGCCGCGCGCCCTCGGCGCCGACGGCCGGGCCGTGTGGGTCTCCGACGCCGGCGGCGAGGACGGCCTGGAGATCGGCACCCCCGGCGGCGAGATCAGGAGCCTGGCCGGCGGGCAGCTCGGCAGGGTGCTCGAACTGACCGCCGCCCCCGACGGCAAGCACGCGGCCGTGGCCACGCACGACGGGCGGCTGCTCGTCGTGGACCTGGAGTCGGGCGACCTGCGCGAGCTCGACCGCACCACCCAGGGCGACATCAGCGGGGTCACCTTCTCGCCGGACTCCGGCTGGCTGGCCTGGGTGCATCCGGACCACGAGCCGCTGTCGCAGATCAAGATGGGCCGCGTGGACGGCACATCGGTGATCGACGTGACGCCGCTGCGCTTCTCCGACTACGACCCGGTGTTCACCAAGGACGGCAAGCACCTGGCCTTCCTGTCGGTGCGCACGTTCGACCCGGTGTACGACGCGCACGTGTTCGACCTGTCGTTCCCGGCGGGCTGCCGGCCGTACATCGTGCCGCTGCAGGCCGCCACGCCGTCGCCGTTCGACCCCTCGTTGCAGGGACGGGGGTTCAACGGGGAGGACGACAAGCCCGGCAAGGACGACAAGAAGGACGACGCGCCGCCGCGTACCGAGGTGGACCCGGAGGCGCTGGCCTCCCGCGTGGTGCCCGTACCCGTGCCGGCGGGCCGCTACGGCAACCTCAGGACCGCCAAGGACGCGCTGCTCTGGCTCCGCCACCCCCTGACGGGCCAGCTCGGCGACGGCACCGAGCCGGTGAACGAGACCGTGCTCGAACGCTACGACCTCAAGAAGCGCGCCAAGGCCGAGCTCGGCAAGGAGGTGCGGGCCTTCGAGGTCAGCGGCGACGGCACCAGGCTCGTCACCAACGGCAAGAACGGCCTGCAGACGCGGGCGGCCGGCGAGGGCGACGAGGTCGTCACCATCGACCTCGACCGCATCACCGTCCAGATCGACCCGGTCGCCGAATGGCTCCAGGGCTACCGCGAGGCCGGCCGGCTCATGCGCGACCACTTCTGGCGCGAGGACATGGGCGGCCACGACTGGCAGGCCACGCTCGACCGGTACGAGCCGCTGGTCAGCCGCCTCGGCTGCCACTCCGAGCTGATCGACCTGCTGTGGGAGGTGCAGGGCGAGCTCGGCACCTCGCACGCCTACGCCAGGGGCCACGACGGCGTCAACGACCCGCGCCGCCGCCAGGGCCTGCTCGGCGCCGACCTGGCCAAGGACGAGGACGGGACCTGGCGGGTCGAGCGCATCCTGCCGGGCGAGACCTCCGACCACGCGGCCCGCTCGCCGCTGCTCGCGCCCGGCGTCGCGATCCGTCCCGGCGACGCGATCGTGGCGGTGGGCGGGCGTCCGGTCGATCCGGTACGCGGCCCGCTCGCGCTGCTGTCCGGCACCGCCGACCAGCCGGTGGAGCTGACCGTGCGGCCCGCGGCCGGCGGCTCGACGCGCCGGGTCGTCGTCACCCCGCTCGCCGACGACAGCCAGCTGCGCTACCACGACTGGGTGGAGAGCCGGCGGGCCTTCGTCCGCGAGTCGTCCGGTGGGCGGCTCGGTTACCTGCACGTCCCGGACATGGTGGCCTCGGGGTGGGCGCAGTTCCACCGCGACCTGCGTACCGAGATGGCCTTCGAGGGGCTGGTCGTGGACGTGCGCGAGAACGGCGGCGGGCACCTGTCGGAGCTGGTGCTGGAGAAGTTGTCGCGCAAGGTCACCGGCTGGGCGCGGGCCCGCGGCTACGAGCCGATGCGCTATCCCGAGGACTCGCCCCGCGGCCCCATCGTGGCCGTCGCCGACGAGTTCGCCGGGTCCGACGGCGACATCGTCAGCGCCGGGATCAAGAACCGCGGCCTCGGCCCGCTGGTCGGCACCAGGACCTGGGGCGGCGTCATCGGCATCGACTCGCGCTACTCCCTGGTGGACGGGACCGTGGTGACCCAGCCGCGGTACGCGTTCTGGCTGGAGGGGCCGGGCTGGGGCGTGGAGAACTACGGCGTCGATCCCGACGTCGAGGTCGTGATCACGCCGCAGGACCGGGTGGCGGGCCGCGACCCGCAGCTGGCGAAGGCGGTCGAGCTGGCGCTCGCCGCGCTGGAGGAGCGTCCGGCCGCCACCCCGCCGGACCTGCCGCCGCTGAGCTGACCGTCCTGAGGGGCGGCCCGTCGGGGCCGCCCCTCAGGCCGGCGGGATCTCGGAGAGCGGCGGTTCGGCCGTCTGCCGGCCCGGCCTGGTCGCCTCGAAGAGCGCCGGGCCCCTCCTCAGTTCAGCCTGGTGAGGATCTCCGAGAGCACCGGTTCGGTCGTCGCGAAGTTCAGCCGTACGTAGTCCGCGCCGCCGGGCCCGAACGACGCGCCGTCGTTGAGCCGCACCCGGGCCTCCCGCTCGATGAGCTCGGCCATGCCCGGCTGCCCGGTGTGCAGCCAGGCCAGGTAGGTGGCCTGGGGCATCCGGTACCCGAACCGGTCCGGCAGCCGCTCGGCGAGCAGCCGGCGGTTGCGGTCGAGCAGCGCCCGGGTCCGGTCCAGCCAGGCGTCGCCGTGCCGCCAGGCCGCGACCGTGGCCTCCACCCCGAACAGGTGCGTCGAGCCGAAGAGGAACGGCGGCTGCGCCGCCAGCGCCGCGCGGATCCCGGCGTGCCCGACGTGGGCGACCGAGCAGCGGATGCCGCCCAGGTTGAACGCCTTCGTGGCCGAGGTGAGGGTGACCGTGCGCTCGGGGAGGATCGTCGCGAAGGGGATGTGCCGGTGGGGCGCGTAGGTGAGGTCGGCGTGGATCTCGTCGGCCAGCACCAGCAGGTCGTGGCGTTCGGCGTGCTCGGCCAGCCCTTCCAGCTCGGCGCGGGTGAACACGCGGCCCGTCGGGTTCTGCGGGTTGACCAGCAGCAGCACCCGGCAGCCGGACAGGTCGGGCACCTCGAACCGCCACGCGTCGCCGTCCGGTTCGAGCTGGATGGGGACGAGCGGACGTTCCATGACGTCGAGGGTCGTCAGGAACGGGTGGTAGGCGGGGGTGTGCAGCGCGACGCCGTCCCCCGGCTTGGTCCAGAGGTGCAGCAGTACCTGGAGGGCCTGGTTGATGTCGCTGAACGTGTGGACGTGCGAGGGGTCGGCCGTCCAGCCGTGGCGGACGGCCATGCGCTCGGCGAACGCCTCGGCCAGGGGGCCGGCCTGCGGCTTGTCCAGCCAGGTCGGGTAGCCGAGGTCACCGGCGGCGCGGCGGGTCAGGGCCTCGATCACCTCGGGGGCGGTGGACAGGTCCATGTCGGCGATCCAGGCGGGGATGACACCGGGGGCGGTGATTGCCCACTTGAGACCGTCATGCGTCTCTTTGAGGTCCTTCAACTCTTTGGAGGCGGGGGTCTCTTTTGGGGCATTCGTGTCGGTCACGGGCACAGTCTAGGAGTCTGCGGTGTGGCGGTATGGGGGGCCTGATGCCGGTGCCTGCCGTCTGGGGCGTGGGCGGCTGCGCGGGGGTGGACGCGTTGTGTTCTGGGGCCCGAAGGAACGTCCAGAGAGAAAGGCGAGCGGGTGATGCGACGCCGCCCTCCACGCGAGGCCGGGGTGGAAGGGCCTCGCGTGGAGGGCGGCGTTCGGTGCGTGCGACTTGCGAGGAATCGCCACATGGCGCCGACGATCACAGCCCCCGTGCGAGGGAAGCCGGATCGCGGAGAAACCGAACGGCGGCCGCAGCCTCAGGGAGGAGGGCCGGCCGGCGGACGGACTAGAGGCGGCGGAGGACGGCCACCACCTTGCCCAGCACGCTGGCCTCGTCACCGGGGATGGGCTCGTAGTTCGAGTTGTGAGGCACCAGCCACACGTGCCCGTCCTTGCGCTTGAACGTCTTGACCGTGGCCTCGCCCTCGATCATGGCGGCCACGATGTCACCGCTCTCGGCGACCGGCTGCTGGCGGACGACCACCCAGTCGCCGTCGGCGATGGCGGCCTCGATCATCGAGTCACCGGCCACCTGGAGCAGGAAGAGCGTGCCCTCGCCGACGAGCTGCTTGGGAAGGGCGAAGACGTCCTCCACGCTCTCCTCGGCCAGGATCGGGCCACCGGCGGCGATGCGGCCCACGAGCGGGACGTAGGCGGCGGTCGGCCGGCTCACCGGGGCCTCGTCGTCGGTGGCGTCGGGGTCGACCCACAGCACGGGCTCGCCGGGCAGGCGCACCTCCAGGGCGCGCGGCCGGTGCGGGTCGCGGCGCAGGTATCCCTTGCGCTGCAGGGCGGTCAACTGGTGCGACACGCTGGACGTGCTCGTCAGCTGCACGGCCTCGCCGATCTCGCGCATCGAGGGCGGGTAGCCGCGCTGCTGCACCGAATCGCGGATCACTTCGAGGATCTTGCGCTGCCTGGGCGTCAGGCCCAGGGAGTCGCGTCGGCGCACCGCGAGGTCTGTGACCCCGTTAGCGTCTTCCCGCTCGCTCATGCTCTTCCTCCTCGCCTGGCGGCGGCCCGCCTCACCGGCGAACCTCCCGGTCCGTGGTCTTGATGTCGCACACAGCGACCGTATCGCTGTTGAAGATCATCTTCAAACAATTGTTCGAGTCTTCCTCGAAATTGTCGCCAGCGTGGTGTACAACATCGTACGGGAGTTCGATCGACACCGTGTTCGATTTGCTGATCTTATTTTGGCCGTTTCCTCGGGCCAGACGGCGGGAGGTCAATCGTGCGAACGACCCCGAGCACCGACCCGACCAGCGAAGACGCCAACCGGCTCACCCTCATCGCCGACGCCACCCGGGGCGCGGGCCGACGGGGGGACGACCCGCACACCGGCTCCGGCCGCCACGAAAATCCGGGAAAACGACCGGCTCCCGATTCGAACACCCGGCGGCGCCGCGCCGGCGGCTCAGGGGGAGCCGTCCACGGCTCGGGCCGCCCCCGGCTGTGGCTGGTCCCCTCCCCGCGTCCCGACACGGACACGGACACGGGCGGCGACCGGACGCTGCCTCAGGAGGGCGGTGGACGGCCCCTCGCCGACGACACGCTGACTGGCCGCCGTCCCGAAGGCAAACAGGGCACCCCCGGCACGGGCGTGACAAAACCCCGCGCCCGCCCGCCCGAGCCCGGCCCCTGGCGCCGACGGCCGCCCGAAGCGAGCGGACGACGTCCGGAAGACGAGACGGAGGGGCGGCGAGGCCGAGGTCAGGCGGAGGGGCCAGGCAGGCGCGGCGAGGCCGACATGTCAGGAAGCCGAGGTCTGGCGGAGGCGCCGGGGAGGCGAGGTCAGGGGGGCCGTGCGGCGCGACCGGCGGGCCGGAACGCGGCGATCGTGCCGGAAGGGGAGCGGGAGCGCCGGGCGGAGGCCCGGGCGGACCGCCCCTGGGAACGGCGGCGTCCAGGGGAGGCCACGGGCCGGCCCGAGCTTCGCAGGCGGCGCTCTGGTGAGCCCACGGCCCGGCCCGAGACGCGAAGGCGCCGCTCAGGTGACTCGACCGAGCAGCCCGAAGCAGAGGGGCGGCGCCGGAAGAGGAGCGAGCGGTTGGGCGAGCAGGGGCGGCGCCGGGAGGAGGCCGCCGAACGGTCCAGCGAGCAGGGGCGACGCTCGGGACGGTTGGTGGAGCGGCCGGACGAGCCAGGGCGGCGCTCAGAGCAGTCGGCCGAGCGGTCGGACAGGCAGGGGCGGCGGTCGGGACGGGCGGCGGAGCGGTTCTCGGTACGGGGGCGGCGCTCTGGGGAGGCCAAGGGCCGGGATCGGGGACAGGTGGTGAGCGGGCCGGGGGGCTCGCGGCGCCGGGGGGCGCGGAGGAACGGGGGTTCTGGTGACGGTGAGGCTCGCGGGGGGCGGGAGATGTTGGGACGTGTTGTGGGGGCGGAGAGTGCTCCGGCCGGTGACGGTGCGGGGTTTGTGCGGAATGGCCGTACGTTGCGGCGGCGGCGGGGCCGTGGGCGGGGTGTCGGGGTGATTCCTACGGGGGCCGGCGTCAAGGCTGCGGCTCCTCCGGTGCGGCTGACCCGCCGGGGGCGGATCGTGCTTCTGGTGGTGGTGATGGTGTTGCTGTCCCTGGGTGGGTTCTGGCTCGGGACGCGGGCGGCCGGGCATGCGGCTGTGGGCGCCGGGGCGCCCGGCGCTTCGGCTGTGGGCGTCGGGGTGGCCGGCCGCGCGGCCGTGAGTGCTGGGCTGCCCGGCCGGGCGGGGTAGCCAAGGGCGGAGGTCGGCTGAAGGCACTCCCTGCGGGGGATCGCCGGACGCTGGGCGCAGGGGGCAGAGCTCCAGAGGGCCGACCTCAAGGGCGTCTAGGGATGGGCCCAGGCTGATGGGCCCTGGCCCCTAGCAAGCAGGCACAAAGGGGGTCCCACGGGAACGGGCGCAGGCTGGCCTGGCCTCAAGAAGGCGGAAAGCGGGCAGGTGGCCTGGCCTCAAGGGAACGGGGGAGGAGTCCCTCCAAGCTGCCCCACGGGCCAGGCCGGCCTGGGCCCCCACCAGGTGCGCGCCGGACGGCCTGGCACCGGCACCTCGCCCTGGCCATGCTCGCGCTGGCCATGCTCGCGCTGGCCATGCTCGCGCTGGCCATGCTCGCGCTGGCCATGCTCGCGCTGGCCATGCTCGCGCTGGCG
>NZ_JBSGCE010000005.1:0-163919 GCF_053601695.1 Nonomuraea sp. NPDC004702 | reverse complement strand
CTGGCCATGCTCGCGCTGGCCATGCTCGCGCTGGCCATGCTCGCGCTGGCCATGCTCGCGCTGGCCATGCTCGCGCTGGCCATGCTCGCGCTGGCTCTGCTTACGGCCATCGCCGCCGCCGGGCCGTCCAGTACTGATGACCGCGTCTTGCTGACGGCCCTTCAGATCTGGCGGTTACCGGCCGTGCTCATCCTGGCCACGACCTGCACGATCACGGACGTCGTGCGCTGGTCAGGCTGGTGGCGTCGTCATCAGGCAACCGTCCGACACTGCCACTGTCAGGGCGGATCCCAACCGTGATCGTGATGTGTCACTGGAGGACAGCTGGCCGATCGGTCGCTCAACAGGCACTCCACAGGTTCTCAACATCGGCCTGGCTACCTTCGCGGTGTCCAGTACGACGAGCACCAAGGAGAACTCGATGCGAACGTTCAACACGATGGTCGTCGGTGCGGCGGTTGCCGCCGCGGCTCTGACCGCGGGCACCCCCGCGCAGGCCTCCGTCCAGACCAGCGCCCAGACCTCCCTCACCGCCGTCACCACGGCCGCCACGGCGGCCGGCTCGGCGACGATGTCCTGCCGTGAGGTGCGTGTGTACCGTCCGGAGATGCGCAAGGGACACGTGGCCGCGACCGGCTGGGCGATCGGCTGCTCCAGCAACCAGCGCGTCAAGATCATGCTGCAGCGCAAGCGCTGGTGGGGCTGGCAGAACATCTCCAGCGCCTCCTGGTACGGGGCCGGCAAGAGGACGTTGTACAAGGGCTGCAAGCGGGGGGACACCTTCACCTACCGCCTGCAGGGCCAGGTCAGCTACTACGCGGGAAGCAAGTACGTCGTCCACAACGGCTGGAGCCCCACGATGCGCGCGAAGTGCCCGTGACGCGCTCCGTCCGCCACCCCGTGGGGTGACCATCCACGACTCCAGTGACGCTAGGTGATCTTGAAGCGTTGGGGTCGCATGGGGACGGCCACCGCGTGATCCTTCGGAGCTTGTGAAGACAACCGAAGATCGCGCGGTGGCCGCGTGCCTGGCTCAGGGGCGGGGCTCAGGGCGCAGGGAAGCGGCCCCGACAGGGGCCCTTGAAGGCGGCACACCCCGCGCGGGCTCAAGGGGGCGGGAGCCGCTGAGTGAGGGGGGCCGTTCAGCACTCGCCAACGCGTTGGGTTCAGGAAGCGGACCCCGAGGGCGTGGGCGGGGCTTCGGGGGTGGCACGCGTAAGGGAAATGGCCGAGCAAGGGCGCCCGGTGAGTCGGCCAGGTCGTGGGGAGGGCAGGGACGCAAGCGAGAGGCCAGGGGGCAAGCGGAAGACGGGGAGGCAAGCAAAGGGGCGGGGGCAAGCGAAGGCCGGGTGGGGGTTCCGGGTTGTTTTGTGGGGGTAGGGGAGGGGGCTTCGGGGGTGGTGGGAGGTGGGGGGAGGCTGTGGGCTCCGGTACCTTTGTGGGGCCTGTTTGGGCTGGTCGCCGTCGGGTGCGAGGGGGCCGGTCGGGTGAGGCGCGCGAGGGGGCCGGCCGAGGCGACACGCCCGGGGCTCGTGTGACGCGGGGGCTGATCAGCGACTTCAGCTCCACGGTGTTGCTCAACTTGCGTTCATGGTCGCGCGCTTCTACGGTTGGACCACAACATCTAGTAGTTACACCGATGTCGGTTCACCACACCTTGTGTTTCCGTGACCGCACCATGGCGAGCCGTGGGGCGTGCGCGAGCGTACCGCGGCGAGGGTTTTACGCGTGTGGTGGGCCGGGCGGGTCGAGGAGGCGAAGCCGTGCACTGTCCGTTCTGTCGCCACCCTGACACCAGGGTCATCGACAGCCGGTCCACGGACGACGGCGCGGCCATCAGGCGCCGGCGCACCTGTCCCGAGTGCGGGCGCAGGTTCACCACGCAGGAGACCGTCCTGCTGATGGTGAGCAAGCGTAGCGGGGTGACGGAGCCGTTCTCGCGGGACAAGGTCGTCGCGGGCGTGCGGCGGGCCTGTCAGGGCAGGCCGGTCAGCGAGGACTCGCTGGCCCAGCTCGGGCAGCGGGTAGAGGAGGCCATCCGGGCCAAGGGCGCGGCCGAGCTGCCGTCGAACGAGGTGGGCCTGGCGATCCTCGGCCCGCTCCGGGAGCTGGACGAGGTGGCCTACCTGCGATTCGCATCGGTTTATCGCGGTTTCGAGAGCCTGGCGGACTTCGAGGCCGAGATCTCACAGTTGAAGGCGGAGAAGGGGGAGTCATGACGGACACGGCCAGCGGTTCAGTGGCGCGCGGGGGTAAGCGGCCGCGTAAGGGGCTGAGGATGAAGCGGATCTTCACGAAGCCCGGCGTGCACCCGTATGACGAGGTCCAGTGGGAGCGCCGTGACGTCGTGATGACGAACTGGCGCGACGGCTCGATCAACTTCGAGCAGCGGGGTGTCGAGTTCCCCGAGTTCTGGTCGGTGAACGCGGCCAACATCGTGACGACCAAGTACTTCCGCGGCGCCGTCGGCACGCCGCAGCGCGAGTGGAGCCTGAAGCAGCTCGTCGACCGGGTGGTCGGCGTCTACACCCGCACGGGCGTCGAGCACGGCTACTTCGCCAGCGACGAGGACGCCGAGATCTTCGACCACGAGCTCAAGCACGCGCTGGTCCACCAGGTCTTCGCGTTCAACTCGCCGGTCTGGTTCAACGTGGGCACCGCCTCGCCGCAGCAGGTCAGCGCCTGTTTCATCCTCTCCGTGGACGACCAGATGGAGTCGATCCTGGAGTGGTACAAGGAAGAGGGCGTGATCTTCAAGGGCGGTTCGGGGTCGGGCGTCAACCTGTCCCGCATCCGTTCGTCCAAGGAACTGCTCTCCAGCGGCGGCACGGCCAGCGGGCCGGTCAGCTTCATGCGCGGCGCGGACGCCTCCGCGGGCACGATCAAGTCGGGCGGCGCGACGCGCCGGGCGGCCAAGATGGTCGTGCTCGACGTCGACCACCCCGACATCGAGGAGTTCATCGAGACCAAGGCGCGCGAGGAGGACAAGGTCCGCGCGCTGCGTGACGCCGGTTTCGACATGGACCTGGGCGGCAAGGACATCGTCTCCGTCCAGTACCAGAACGCCAACAACTCGGTGCGCGTCTCCGACGAGTTCATGCGCGCGGTGGAGAAGGGCGACCAGTTCGGCCTGCGTGCCCGCCTGACCGGCGAGGTCATCGAGAAGGTCGACGCCAAGGACCTGTTCCGCAAGATGGCCAAGGCCGCCTGGGAGTGCGCCGACCCGGGCGTGCAGTACGACGACACGATCAACGACTGGCACACCACGCCGGAGACCGGCCGGATCACCGCCAGCAACCCGTGCTCGGAGTACGTGCACCTGGACAACTCCTCGTGCAACCTGGCCAGCATCAACCTGCTGAAGTTCCTGAAGGACGACAACACCTTCAACGTCGCCGACTTCGTCAAGCTGACCGAGCTGATCATCACCGCGATGGACATCTCGATCACCTTCGCCGACTTCCCGACCGAGAAGATCGGCGAGACCACGCGGGCCTACCGCCAGCTCGGCATCGGCTACGCCAACCTGGGCGCGCTGCTCATGGCCACGGGCCACGCCTACGACTCCGACGGCGGCCGCGCGGTGGCCGGGGCGATCACGTCGCTGATGACCGGTGTGTCCTACCGGCGCAGCGCCGAGCTGGCCGGCGTGGTGGGCGCGTACGACGGTTACGCCCGCAACGCCGAGCCGCACAAGCGGGTCATGCGCAAGCACGCCGCCGCCAACGACAACCTGCGCACGGTCGGCACCATGGACGCGAAGATCCACGCCGAGGCCTCGCGCCAGTGGTCGGAGTGCCTGAAGGTCGGCGAGAAGAACGGCTACCGCAACGCCCAGGCCAGCCTGCTCGCCCCCACCGGCACCATCGGCCTGATGATGGACTGCGACACCACCGGCATCGAGCCCGACCTCGCGCTGGTCAAGTTCAAGAAGCTGGTCGGCGGCGGCTCGATGCAGATCGTCAACCAGACGATCCCGCGGGCGCTCAAGCAACTCGGCTACCAGCAGGAGCAGATCGAGGCCATCGTCGAGTACATCGGCGAGCACAGCCACGTCGTCGACGCCCCCGGCCTGCGCAAGGAGCACTACGAGGTGTTCGACTGCGCGATGGGCGAGCGGGCCATCGCGCCGATGGGCCACGTGCGGATGATGGCGGCGACCCAGCCGTTCCTGTCCGGCGCGATCTCCAAGACGGTCAACCTGCCGGAGTCGGCCACGATCGACGACATCGAGCAGGTCTACCTGGAGGGCTGGAAGCTCGGCCTGAAGGCGCTGGCCGTCTACCGCGACAACTGCAAGGTCGGCCAGCCGCTGTCGGCCGGCAACGGCGCCAAGAAGGACGAGGCGAAGGCCGTCGAGGCCGAGCCCGAGGTCAAGGTCATCGAGGTCAACCGGCCGACCCGGCGGCGCATGCCCAACCAGCGTCCCAGCATGACCACCCGCTTCACCGTGGGCGGCGCCAAGGGCTACATGACCGCTTCGTCCTACCCTGACGACGGGCTCGGCGAGGTCTTCCTCAAGATGTCCAAGCAGGGCTCGACGCTGGCGGGCGTCATGGACGCCTTCTCGGTGGCGATCTCCATCGGCCTCCAGTACGGGGTGCCGCTGGAGACGTACATGAGCAAGTTCGTGAACATGCGGTTCGAGCCGGCGGGCATGACGGACGACCCGGACATCCGGATGGCCACGTCGGTGATGGACTACATCTTCCGCCGCCTGGCCCTCGACCACCTGCCCTACGACGAGCGGGCGGCGCTCGGCATCTTCTCGGCGGCCGAGCGCGCCGCGCAGCAGCGCGGCGAGGACCCGGCGGCGCTGGCGGAGGCGGTCGACCGGGAGGCGCTGGCCCAGTCGGCGCCCATCGAGAAGCCCAAGGAGGAGCCGAAGGAGGAGCCGGTCCGGGAGCTGACGCTGGAGAGCCACCAGCGCTTCACCGCCGACGCGCCGCTCTGCATGACCTGCGGCACCAAGATGCGGCCGGCCGGAAGCTGCTACGTGTGCGAGGGCTGCGGCTCGACCAGCGGCTGCAGCTGATCCACGCTGAACTGAGATGAGGGGGCCCGGGAACGGGCCCCCTCATCGGCTTTCCGGGGGCGGGGTCCGGTCAGGCGTTCGGGGGTCAGGTTCCGGCCGGGCGTTCGGGGATCAGGCTCCGGTCAGCAGGTCGCGCAGGATGTCGGGTTTGTCGGTGATGATGCCGTCCACCTGGTACGTCAGCAGGCGTTGCATGACGTCGGGGCTGTCGACCGTCCAGGCGAAGACCTTCATGCCGTGCTCGTGGGCCAGCTTCACGTACGAAGGGGTGAGCGCGGCGTACGGCGGGTTGACGTGGTCGGCGAACCTGGCCAGGCCGGGCAGCGCGGCGGCGCTGGGCGTGCCGAGCAGCCCGATCGGCACCTCGGGCAGCAGCCGGTGGAAGGCGCGCATCGAGTCCCAGTCGAACGACTGAACCACCAGCCGCCCCGGCGCGAGCCAGGAGGGCTCGGCGCGCAGCGCGCGGACGATGCGGGCCTCGATGCCGGGGTAGAGCTTCGGCTCCTTGACCTCCAGCAGCATGCCGGCGCGGGACCCGGCCGTCGCGCGCAGCGCCTCCTGCAAAGTCGGCACCCGCTCGCCGGTGTACTCCCGGTCGAACCAGGAGCCCGCGTCCAGCCTGCGGATCTGCGCGAGCGTGAGGTCGCGCACCCGCCAGGGCGCCAGGCCGGGCAGGGCGCGCTCGGCGTCGGTGGTCCGGGCGAGGGTGGTGTCGTGCATCAGGACCAGCTCGTGGTCCTTGGTCTCCTGGACGTCCAGCTCGAACAGGTCGGCCCCCTGGCGGGCGGCGAGCTGGAAGGCTGCGACGGTGTTCTCCGGCGCGTACGCCGACGCGCCCCGATGGGCGACGTTGACCACTGTGGTCACAGCGGCGGCGGAGGAGGGCGGGGAGGCCAGGGGGAGGAGGGCGAGGGGCAGGAACAGGGCGAGTCGCCGCAACATGGATCTCCTCGGTGGGGGAGAGACCGACAACCCCGACCATGACCAGCGAGGATGACCGTGAGTTGAGGGCAGAGTAACGCAGCGGTGCCCATCCGATGAGGCTTCGACACGCGGACATGCCTGAGGGCGGGCCGCCCGCGGCGGCCCGCCCTCAGCTGTCACCGAACGAGTTACCGAACGGTGTTACCGAACCCGGGTTACTTCAGGCCGGCGTCCAGCGCGGTGGTGAGGACGCCCGGATCGCCGGACATCTCCCAGATCATCGCGCCCAGCAGGCCCTTGCTCTTCAGCCAGGCCGTCTTCTTGCCGATCGACCAGGCGTCGTCGAACGTCCACCACTGCCCGTTGTTGCCGGTGTAGCAGTAAGTGGCGACGGCGACCTCGTCGTGGCGGATCGTGCAGCCGGGCACCATGGCGAGCAGGTTGCTGTAGCCGCGCGTGCCCGCCTCCTCCTGGAACTGGCCGGGAGCCGCGCCGTGCGCGTCCTGCCACTCGCCCGCCTTGCCGCCGTCGGTCACCTGCTGCCAGCCGCGGCCGTAGTAGGCCAGGCCGATGGTCAGCTTGCGCGGGTTGACGCCGGCCTGGAGGTAGACGTCCACGGCCTTCTCGACGCTGAAGTCCGGGTTGTACGGGCTGTCCGCGTCGAGGTACAGGTTGCCCTGGTGGCCGGTGCGGTTCGGCTCCCAGGAGTTGTCGCTGCCCGCGCCGTGGAAGTCGTAGCCCTGGATGTTGAAGATGTCCAGCGACTTGGCGACCTCGGGCAGGTCCCAGCCGGCGGCGATCTTGGCCGGGTCGGCCGGGGTGAACGCCGTGAGCTGGTACCGCTTGCCGGTCGTCGTCGTCAGCGCGTCGAGCTGGCGGCGGAACTCGGCGATCAGCAGCGTGTTGTTGGCCTTGTCGTTCTGGCCGATGTGGTTGCCCGCGTGCCCCTCGGCGCCCGGCCACTCCCAGTCGAGGTCGATGCCGTCGAAGATGCCCGCGGCCGTGCCCGGACCGCCCTTGCCGTTGTAGTCGGGCAGGTTGCCCTTGATGTAGGTGTCGATGCAGGAGGACACGAACTTCTTGCGGGAGGCGTCGGTCGCCGCCACGTCGGAGAAGTACTTGGAGTACGTCCAGCCGCCGAGCGAGATCAGCACCTTGAGGTTCGGGTACTTCGCCTTGAGCTTCTTGAGCTGGTTGAAGTTGCCCTGCAGCTTCTCCCAGCCGGTGTCGGCGACCCCGTCGACCGACTGGGCGGAGCTGAACGGCCTGCCGTAGTCGGCCTCGGCGTCACCGGCGCCGTCGCCCTGGTTCGGGTCCTGCGGGTCGGACGTGGTGCCCTTGGTGACGCCCTGCAGGCAGGTCAGGTTCTTGGGGTCGATGTTGGCGAAGGCGTAGTTGATGTGGGTCAGCTTCGCCGCGGCCCCGGTGGTGTCCAGGTTGCGGACGAAGTACTGCCGGCCGTAGATGCCCCACTGGACGAAGTAGCCGACGCGGGCGTACCCGGTCTCGACGATGTCCGACGTCGTCACCTTCACCGGGGCGGAGGCGGCCGAGAGGTTGTCGTACAGGTCGCGGGCCTTGACCGTGAAGGAGTACTCGGTCGAGGGGGACAGGCCGGAGACGACCGCCGTCGTGCCCGTGACGGTCGTGGCCAGGGTCGAGCCGGCGAAGACGTCGTAGTTGGCCACGCCGGTGTTGTCGGTGGAGGCCGTCCAGGCCAGCGTGACGCTGCTGGAGGACTTGGCCGTGCTGCGCAGTCCCGACGGCACCGACGGCGCCTGCGAGTCGTCGGCCGGGTTGCGGGTGGTCACCTTCAGCGGAGCGGAGGCGGCCGACAGGGTGCCCTTGCGGTCCTTGGCCTTGACGGTGAACGTGTACTCGGTGTTCGGCGTCAGGCCGGAGACCGTGCCGGAGGTCTCGGTGACCGAGGCGGCCAGGGCGGAGCCGTTGTAGATCTCGTACCCGACGATGGGCAGGCTGCCCTGGGTGGCGGCGTCCCAGGCGAGGGAGACGGTCTTGGTGGTCTTGACCGGCGAGCGCAGGTTCCCGGGGGCGCCGGGCGGCGCGTCGGGGGTGCCGTCGCAGTTGACGTCGTTGATCCGGCAGCTCGTCGGCTCGGCGTTGGCCGTGCTCACGGTGAAGCTCGGGCTGTAGGGCTCGGTGGTCGCGCCCGCGTTCACGGTGGTGTTGTAGTGGACGGGGGTCAGGGTGACGGTCCGCCCGCTCTGGGTGAGTGAGCCGTTCTGGGCGTTGCTCGCGGTGACGCCCGCGGGCAGCTCGAACACGATCGACCAGCCGTTCAGCGCGGTGGTGCTGTTGTTGGCGACGATGAACTTGGCCGAGGTGCCGTTGACGTCGTACGTGGCGCTGACCGGCGGCTTGGCGGGCGGGTCACCGCCGGTGCCGTCGCAGTTGGCGCCGTTGATCAGGCAGCTCGTCGGCTGGACGGCCGAGCTCAGCGTCACCTTGGGGCTGTAGGGTTCGGTGTTCTTCCCCGCCTGCACGGTGTTGATGTAGAAAGCGGGGGTGAGCGTCACCTTGGTGCCGTTCTGGCGGATGGTGGCGTTCTGGGGGTTGCTCGCGGTGACCCCGGACGGCAGCTCGAAGACGATCGACCAGCCGCTGACGGCGGTCGTGCCCGGGTTGCTCACCAGGAAGGTGCCGGTGTTCCCGGAGAGGGAGAACGTGGCGATGAGGCGGCTCGCGGCCTGTGCGGGAAGGGTGCACATGCCGATGATCACGAGGACGGCGATCAGGGGGGTGACTAATCGGCGCACGTCAAGGACCTTTCTTTAAAGAAAGTTTCCTAACAATTACGCGGATCGTAAGCCCCTCCCACTCAACTTGCAAGAGCCTGTCTGATCTAGCCTGACAAGATGCGAGGGGTGCTGCCGGTCCTGCTGTCGGCGTGGTTCATGGCCCAGTTCGACTTCTTCGTGGTCAACGTGGCCGCGCCGGCCATCGAGCACGACCTGAGCGCCGGTCCGGCCGCCCTGGAGCTGATCGTGGCCGGGTACGCCTTCACGTACGCGGCCGGCATGATCACCGGCGGCCGGCTCGGCGACCGCTACGGCTACCGGCGGCTGTTCGTCCTCGGCGTGGCCGGGTTCACCGTCGCCTCGGTGTTGTGCGGCCTCGCGCCCGGGGCCGCCTGGCTGGTCGCCGCCCGGCTGCTCCAGGGCCTGGCCGGCGCCGTCATGGTGCCCCAGGTGCTGGCCATGATCTCGGCCGTCTACCCGCCGGAGCGCCGCGGCCGCGCCCTCGGCTGGTACGGCGCCGCCGGCGGCCTCGGCTCCATCGCCGGCCAGGTGCTCGGCGGCCTGCTGCTCACCGCCGACGTGTTCGGCCTCGGCTGGCGGGTGATCTTCCTGATCAACCTGCCGGTCGGTCTGGTCGTCGTGCCGCTGGCCCGCTGGCTGCTGCCCGAGGCCGATCCGCACAAGCCCGTCGCGTTCGACCTGCCGGGCGCGGCGGGGCTGGCCGCCGGGCTGGCGCTGCTGCTGGTGCCGCTCGGCCTCGGCAACAGCCTGGGCTGGCCCGCCTGGACGTGGGCCGCCATGGCGGCGAGCGCGCCGGTGTTCGCGCTGACCTGGTGGTGGCAGCGCACGCTGGCCGCCCGGGGCGGGCAGCCGGTGCTCGACCTCGGCCTGCTCAAGGTCCACTCCTACCTGGCGGGCGTCGGGGCGATCGTCGCGTTCATGGCGTACTTCGCCTCGTTCATGTTCACGCTGACGCTGCTGCTGCAGAGCGGGCTCGGGCTCACCGCGTTCCAGGCGGGCCTGGCCTTCGCGCCGATGGGCGTGCTGTTCACCGTGACCTCGCTGCTCGGCACCCGCCTGGTCAGCCGGTACGGGCTGGTCGTCGTCATGATCGGCGGCCTGGTCACCGCCCTGGGGCTGGCGCTGCTGGTGGCTGGGGCCGGGTGGGGGCTGCCGTACGTCATGGTCGCGCTCATGCTCGTGGGCTCGGGCAACGGCCTGGTCCTGCCGCGGCTCATCGGCGCGGCGCTGGTGGAGGTCGCGCCGCACCAGGCCGGCATCGGGTCGGGCGTGCTCAGCACGGCGCAGCAGTTCGCCGGCGCGGGCGGCGTCGCGGTGATCGGGGCGGTCTACTTCGCGGTCGCCGAGGGCGGCCACCACGCGCGGGCCATGCGCTGGTCGGCCGCCATCGACCTGGCGCTGATCCTGCTGGTGGTGGCGATGGTGGCCTACAACCGGCGGCGCGCGGTCAGGGCGTCGGCAGCAGGGCCCCGTAGAGCCGTCTCGCCTGGATCCTGACCACCAGCCGGCGGTCGGCGACCATCCGGTGCAGGAACGCCAGCTCGCCCGCGGCGTCACCGAAGGACGGCTGCATGGCCAGCAGTTCCAGGCCCACCTCGTCACCCGGCCGGTCGCTCACGGGGGACAGCTCGGCCTCGCCCTCGGCGACGGCGTAGGAGCCGAAGTCGTCGCTGGTGACGTAGAGCGCGCAGCGGGGGTCCTGGTGCAGGCGGCGCACCGTCAGCCGGTCGGCGACGGTCGAGATCCGCACCACCCGCCGCGGCGGGTCCCAGGTGTAGACCACCGTGGACAACTGCGGACGGCCGCCGCCGCCGTTCGTGGCGAGCGCGCCGAAGCGCTGGCCGGCGAGCAGCGCCGACAGGTCCTCCTCGGGCAGCTCCAGCGGCTGTGCGCCCATCGAGCCCATCGCCCCCATTGCCTCCTGTGACATCCTTCGACCCCCGTCGTGATGCGAATATGTCAGCCTATCCCGAGTTGCCGGGAGAACGACTGGACGTCGGAGATCACCCAGTATTCGGAGAATCGTCCGTCCGTGGCACGCAGGAGGTCGTGCCCGGAGAAGGAGACGGGGGTGCCCGGCGGGGCGCTCGCGCCGGGCAGGCCGCCCCGGTAGGCGCCGGTGAACGTCCACCGGGCGGCGACCAGGTCGCCGTCGACGGCCGGGCCCACGTCGAGCGTGACCCGGACGTCGTCGAACGGCTCGTGGCCCTGCCGGATCGCCTCGATCAGCCCGTCGGGGCCGTGCACGTCCGCGCCGGGCCAGTGGCCGACGAACTCGGGGGTCACCAGGTCGTGCGCGAGGGGGAAGTCGCCGTTCCACAGTTCGAGCAGCCAGCGCTCGTACAGTTCGGTCAGCATGGCGGCACGACTACCCGCGCGGGAGGCCCCTAGCCGCAGTTGCCCCAGCTGGTACGGCCGCCGCCGGCGATGGACCCGTCGGTGCCCTGGATCGTGCCCCAGAACTTCACGCAGGCGCTCTTGGCCCAGTACTTGACCGGCCCGGCGTACTGCCCGAACTTGCCGGCGTCCATGCGCACGATCGGGTCCTGCTTCTCGTCCTTGTGCGGCTTGGGCATGACGGTGAGCCTGGCGCTCATCTGCGTCTTCGAGCCGATGAAGCTGGACTTGATGGTGACCACGCAGTTCTGGCCGGTGCCGCGGTTGTACAGGAGGTAGACCGTGCCGTAGCGCTTGCCGCCCTGGGTCTTGACGGGCTTCGCGCCGCCGGAGACGAGCCCGAAGCCCGATCCGCAGACGCCCTGCGGGGTGCTCGCGGCCGTGGCGTTCGCCGGGGTCGCGAGAACGCCGCTGAGACCGATCGCCGCCGTCAGAAGGATTGCCTTTGCGGGCATGCGCACCAGTACGTCCCTTTCGATTGGCCTTGACTGAAGATCTCGACAAGCATGCCCGAAATCTGGTTATCGGTCCAGGCTTTACGGGGGAAAGCATGGCAACGGTAAGTTGCCGCTATGACTCTCGCCATCATCAACGGATATGTCGTGCCGGTTGACGGAGATCCCATCGAGGGCGGCACCGTCCTGGTCGGCGACGGGAAGATCCTCGCCGTGGGGCGGGACGTGACCATCCCCGACTCCGCCACCGTCGTGGACGCGGACGGCGGCTGGGTGCTGCCCGGTTTCGTCGAGGCGCACGGCCATCTCGGCGTGTACGAGGAGGCCGAGGGCTGGGCGGGCAACGACACCAACGAGATGACCGACCCCAACGGGGCCCGGCTGCGCGCCCTCGACGCCATCAACCCGGCCGACCAGGGCTTCGCCGACGCGCTGTCCGGCGGCGTCACCACGGTCGTGATCAAGCCGGGCTCCGGCAACCCGATCGGCGGCCAGACGGTCGCGGTCAAGTGCTGGGGCAGGTCGGTCGACGAGATGCTGGTCAGAGAGCCGGTGAGCGTCAAGAGCGCGCTGGGGGAGAACCCCAAGCGCGTCTACGGCGACCAGAAGAAGCTGCCCTCCACCCGGCAGGGCGTGGCCGCGGTGATCCGCGACGCCCTCATGAAGGCGCAGGACTACAAGGCGAGGAAGGCCGCGGCCGAGCGCGAGGACAAGCCGTTCGACCGCGACGGCACGCTGGAGATCCTGGTCCGCGTGCTCGACGGCGAGTTGCCGTGGTGCCAGCACGCGCACCGCGCCGACGACATCGCCACCGCGCTGCGCCTGGCCGACGAGTTCGGCCACCGGCTGATCCTCAACCACGGCACCGAGGGCCACCTGCTGGCCGACACGCTGGCCGAGCGGAACGTGCCGGTCATCATCGGCCCGCTGTTCACCAGCCGGTCGAAGGTCGAGCTGCGGCAGCGCGCCCTGCGCAACCCGGGCATCCTCGCGCGGGCCGGGGTCGAGCTGGCGATCACCACCGACCATCCGGTGGTGCCCATCCACTTCCTCGTCCACCAGGCCACCCTGGCCGTCAAGGAAGGGCTCGACCGGGACACCGCGCTGCGCTCGATCACCGTCAACCCGGCCCGCATCATGGGCCTCGACGACCGGGTCGGCTCGCTGTGCCCCGGCCTCGACGGCGACGTGGTGATCTGGTCGGGCGACCCGCTCGACGTGATGAGCCGGGCGCTGAGGGTGTTCATCGCCGGGCGTGAGGTGTACTCCTACGTGGACGGGGAATCCGTCGTGGCCGATCCCTATTACCGCGAGTCACGGTGATGTAGGCGACTGTCAAGTGCGCGACGGCCGGGAACGCTCATAGTAGGTGCACTGAGTCGGAGAAAGGCGCCCCCCATGACAGCTCCGCACCCCGCCAGGAGACCCAGCAAGGCGCTCCTGATCGGACTGGTCGTCTCAGGCGTCCTGGCGCTGATCGTCCTCGGTCTCATGCTGCACAAAGGCGGGCCGGTCGGGTTCGGGCTGTCGGCGGTGCTCGGGCTCGCGCCGCTGCCGGTGCTGCTGGCCGCGGTGCTCTCGCTCGACCGGCTGGAGCCGGAGCCGAAGCTGCACCTGGCCTTCGCCTTCGCGTGGGGCGCGGGCCTGGCGATCGTGCTCGGCGTCGGGCTGACGCTGGCCGGACAGGCGCTGTTCCTGCGGGCCGGGTACGGCGCCCAGCTCGTCAACGACGTCGGCACCGTGTTCCTGGCCCCGGTGATCGAGGAGGCGCTGAAGGGGTCGGCGCTGCTGCTGCTCCTGCGCAGGAAGCAGGAGATCGACGGCCTGACCGACGGCATCGTCTACGCCTCCATGGCGGGGCTCGGCTTCGCCGCCGTGGAGAACATCGGCTACTACCTGATCGCGTTCGGCCAGGACGGCACCGGCGCCGCGGTCCGGCTGTTCGTGCTCAGAGGGCTGATCGACCCGCTCGGCCACCCCATCTACACCTCGATGATCGGGCTCGGCGTCGCCTACGCGCTCACCCGCCGCACGCCCGCCAGGTTCGCCGCGATCCCGCTCGGCTACCTGGGCGCGGTCGTCCTGCACGGGCTGTGGAACGGCGCCGCCTCCACCCAGTCGCTGGCCTGGCTGGGCACGGCGTACCTGGTGATCATGGTGGCGCTGGTCCTGCTCATCGTGGTCACCGTCGTCGAACGCCGCCAGCTCGTCTCGAAGATGGGCGTCTACCTGCCCGGCTACGGCCAGACCGGCCTGGTCACGGCGGAGGACCTGAAGATGCTCAGCACGCTCAAGGCCCGCAAGGCGGCCCGCAGGTGGGCCAGGGGCGCCGGGCTCGGCCGCGCGATGAGCGACTACCAGCAGGCGGCGACCGAGCTGACCGTGCTGCACCTGCGGGCCGAACGGCAGGGCATGGACCCGGCCAGGTTCGCCATGGAACGCGACGCCCTGCTCACCTCGATGGCCCACGCCCGCCGCTGGTAGCCGGGCTCGGGCTCAGCGGCGGACCCAGCGGCGGGCTCAGGGGCGGGTGAGCACGGCGGCCAGGGCCGTCACCGCCGCCAGCACGATGCAGGCCGCCACCGCGACCGTCGTCCCCCGGTCCACGCCGAACGCGCCGACGACCGCGGCCACGCCGGCCGCGCCCAGGGAGGAGCCGACGTAGCGGGCGGTGTTGTTGGCGCCCGACCCCATGCTGACCCGGTGGGCCGGCACGCTCTCGATCGCCAGGTGGGTGATCGAGGAGTTGATCAGCCCGGACCCGGCGCCGCTCACCACCAGCCCGGCGATGACCAGCGGCAGGTCCAGCGAGCCGCCCGCGCCCAGCAGGCCGGCGAACCCGAGCGCGGTCAGGCCGAGGCCGAGGGCCAGCCGGGCGGCGGTGCGCAGGCGTACCAGCCGGGACGCCAGCGACACCGCGAACGACGTGCCCGACCAGAGGCAGAACAGCAGGCCGGTCTGCAGCGGCGTCAGCGCGTGCGCGGTCTGGAGCACGGTCGGCAGGTAGCTGAGCAGGCCCACCACCGCCGCCCCGACGACCAGCGCGCCGCCGGTGGCGACCAGGAACACCGGCCGTCCGAACAGCTCCAGGTCGAGCAGCGGCTCCGGACGCCGGCGCTCCACCGACACGAACGCCGCCACCAGCACCGCCGCCAGCGCGAACGCCCCGATCACCACCGGACGCCCCCACCCGGCACGCCCTTCGGTGACCCCCGCGACCAGCGCCCCCACGCCCAGGCTGAGCAGCACCACGCCGGGCACGTCGAACCGGCGCGGCGCGGGGGAGCGCGACTCGGCCAGCAGCCGCGCCGAGGCCACCGCCAGGGCGAGCGCGGCGGCCGACAACACCCAGTAGACCGCCCGCCAGCTCACCGCGGTGGCCAGCACGCCAGAGGCCAGCGGGCCGAGCGCGGTGCCCAGCCCGATCATGGCGCCGTACAGCCCGGTGGCCCGCACCCGCGCGGCGCCCGAGGGGAAGGCGTGGCCGACGATGCCCAGGCTGGCGGCCAGCATCGCCGCGCTCGCCCCGCCCTGCGCCAGCCTGGCCAGCACGAACACCGGCACCGACGTGCTCAGCGCGGCCGCCACCCCGGCGGCGGCCAGCACGGCCGACCCCCAGACCAGCACCCGCCTGCGCCCGTGGTCGTCGGCCAGCCCGCCGGAGACCAGCAGCAGCGCCGACAGCCCGAGCGAGATGCCGCCCAGCATCCACACCGGCCCCGTCGGGCCGGCGTCCAGGGATGCGGCCGTCTGCGGCAACGTCACCATCGGCACCGTGTAGTTCGTCAGCACGAGCAGGGGCGCCGAGGACGCCACGGCCAGCGTGCCCGGCCGGACCCGGGTCAGTTCGGTCATTGAACTCATGCGGCGCAACGTATCACGGTTCGGTGAATGAACTAACATGGGTCCCATGGCGCTCGGCAAGAACTACGAAGGCCAGGACTGCTCGCTGGCCAGGGCCCTGGAAGTGATCGGCGAACGGTGGACGCTGCTGGTCGTCCGCGACGCCATGTACGGCGTGCGCCGCTACGGCGACTTCCTCGCCCACCTCGACATCCCGAGGGCGGTCCTGTCCCAGCGGCTCGGGGCGCTGGTCGAGGCCGGCGTGCTGGCCAGGAGCCGCTACCAGGACAACCCGCCGCGCGACGAGTACGTCCTGACCGCCACGGGCCGCGAGTTGTGGGTCCCCATGCTGGCCCTGTCCCAGTGGGGCGAGCGCAACCTCGGCGGGGACGGCCCGCGCCGCCTGTTCCACCATGCCGCCTGCGGCGCCCGGCTCGACCCGGTGTCGCGGTGCCCGTCGTGCGGCACGGCCGTCGGGCTGGAGGACATCGAGGTGCGCCCCGGCCCCGGCCTGACGGACAACCGTGATGATCCGGTCAGCGTTCTGCTCAGGGCACCCCACAGGATGCTTGCTCCGATCTCCTGACAAAATCGGGCGGTACCCCTCGAAAGGAGATCAGATGAGCTGGGCGGAGATCGGGTCCGAGGAGGAGTTGCGGGAACTGCTGGGCGAGGTGATGCCGAGGGCCGTGACCAAGGAGCGGGTCCGGCTGCACGCGCGTGACCGCGACTGGCTGGCGGCCTCCCCGTTCTGCCTGATCGCCACGTCCGACGCCGAGGGCAACTGCGACGTCTCGCCCAAGGGCGACCCGGCCGGGTTCGTCCACGTCATCGACGACACCACGATCGCCATTCCCGACCGGCCGGGCAACCGCCGCGCCGACGGGTTCCTCAACGTACTGAAGAACCCGCACGTGGGCCTGATCTTCCTGATCCCCGGCCGCAACGAGACCCTGCGCGTGAACGGCCGCGCCCGGCTCGTGCGCGAGGCGCCGTTCTTCGACGAGATGGTCGTCAAGGGCCACCGGCCGCGGCTGGCCCTGGTGGTGGAGGTCGAGCAGATCTTCTTCCACTGCGCCAAGGCGTTCCTGCGCTCGCAGCTCTGGACGCCCGACTCCTGGAACCCGTCCGTCCTGCCCTCGCACGCCACTCTGATCAAGGAGGTCCAGGTGGTCGAGGAGACGCTGGAGCAGTTGGAGTCGTACTACGGCGAGAGCTACGCCAAGAGGCTCTACGGCTGAGACCGGACGGCCGGCGGGGGGAGCCGGTCGTGTCGGGCCTCAGCGGTGCGGTGAATCCCGTGCGGTTCAGGCGGCCGGCGTCGGTCCGCCGGGGAAGCGGATCACGTTCCGGCCGCTGTAGGCCCGCAGGTCGACCACCTTGGGGTCGGTGGCCTCGGTCCTTCGGCGGCGGACCGCCGCCCGGATGTCGCGGATCTTGTGCCTGGCGATGTGCGGCGGCACCACCGCAAGCCTCTTCATGTGAGCCCCCCGTGATGTTTCTGTTACCTCTGTTATCTACCGATACAGCCGTAAGTTCGCTGTAAAGGGTAGCTAATAGGGCAACTTTCGCCCTGACGGGGTGCGCAGATCGGGTTCGGCCGACGGATGCGGACGCCTGATGGCCGTCGATTTCGGGACTCTGACACGTTTCACGGTCTTCCCCCTTCCGGGCCGCCGCCGGCTGACGGCGGCTCGGCGGGTGCCGCCACCCGCCTTGCGCGCCAACCTAACCGGGGCTCCCGGGACCGCTCAACGCATTTCTACGGCCTCGCGTGCGAATGCGCCCGCGTCACGTCCCCGGAACCAGGCGGGCGGTCACGCCGATCCGGTTCCAGGCGTTGATCATCGCGATGGAGACGACGAGGGCGGCGAGCTGCTTGTCGTCATAGTGCTCGGCCGCCTGCTGCCACACCTCGTCCGGCACGGCCTCGCCGCGGTCGGCCAGGCGGGTCGCCTCCTCGGTCAGCGCCAGCGCGGCCCGCTCGGCCGGGGTGAAGACCGTGGCCTCCCGCCAGGCGGCGACCGACCACAGCCGCTCGTCGCTCTCCCCGGCCTTCTTCATGTCCCCGCTGTGCATGTGCACGCAGTAGCCGCAACCGTTGATCTGGCTGGCCCGCAGCTTGACCAGCTCGATCGTGGCCGCGGGCAGGTCGCTGCCGTGCATGTACGCCTCCACCGCCAGGAACCCCCGGTACGCCTCCGGGGCGAGCTTGGCGATGTCGATGCGCTGGGTCATGGTGTCCTCCCTGTGTCGTCACTTCCATGACACAGGACGAGGTGGCCCGGCGCGATGTGACAGCTCCGGGCCGGGAGGAGGGGATTCGTCTCAGCCCCGGCAGTTGCCCCACGAGCCGCGGCCGCCCCACGCCTCGACACGGTTGTCCGGGGTGCGCGTCCAGCCCGCGTACTTCACGCACTTCCAGCTACCGTCGATGTGGCCGGTCTCGGCGTAGAAGCGGTAACGCTGCACGTCCTCGCTGCGGCCGCCGCCGCGGACCTCGATGGAGGCGCCGGTGACCGTAGGGGTGCCGCGGAAGGCGGTCTTGATCGCCGCCACGCAGTTCTTCCCGGCGCTCTTGTTGTACATGAGGTAGACGTGCCCGAGCACCTTCCCGTCGCGCGTCTTCATCGCGCGGTGGCCGTCCTGCACCCGGTGGTAGCCCGCGCCGCAGACGCGCTCGGGCGTCTCGGGGGCGGTGGCCGCGGAGGCGGCGGAGGGGGTGGCAGCGAGACCGGCGGCGACCAGTCCGGCCGCGATGACCGTTCGCGTCAGCACGATATTCCCTTCGGCGGGGGATATTAAGGACGTCGTCGATCTTTACCGAGACTTGACCGCAATTCAAGGGGGTTGGTGAATGCCGCTCATCGCGGTGTCCGCCGTCTGGGCGGTGTTCTGGGGGTCCTGGGCGGCTCTGCTGCCTGCCGTGAAGCAGGAGCTCGGCGTCTCGGCGGCGCAGCTCGGCACGGCGCTGAGCGCGGTGCCCGTCGGGGCCCTGCCCGCGATGGCGCTGACCGGCCGGCTGGCCCGCGGGCGCGAGCGCCATGCCCTCATGGCGACGACCGTCCTGTTCGGGCTGGCCGTGGCGGGCCTGGCCGCGGTCACCGCGTACTGGCCGCTCGTGGCCGGGCTGCTGCTGCTCGGCGCGGCCAGCGGGGCGCTCGACGTGGCGCTCAACCTGACCACGGGACGCGTCGAGCGCGAGAGCGGCCGGCGGCTCTTCCAGGCGGTGCACGCGGCATTCCCGCTCGCCGTCATCGTGGCCGCCCCGCTCACCGGCCTGGCCCGCTCGCTCGGCCTGGACGTCCGGGCCGTGCTGCTGGTGATCGCGGTGCTGGTGGCGGCGACGTCCCTGTCGCTGCCCGCCCTGCCCGTGGGCGGCGGCCGGGCCGCCCCCTCCGGCGACCACCACGCGGGGCGCCGGCTGTGGGGCGTCGCGCTGCTGCTCGGGACGCTGGCCGGATGCGTGCTGGTGATCGAGAACGCCGTCGAGCAGTGGTCGGTGCTCCTGCTGGAGGAGCACCGGGCCGCCACGCCGCTCATGGCGAGCCTGGCCCCCTCGGTCTACATGGCCGCGCTCACGGCCGGCCGGATCGCCGCGCAGACCCTGCCTCCGGTGCCCCTGCGCGCGCTGTACCTGGTCGCCGGGGTGGGCGGCGCGGCCGGGATCGGCCTGGCCGGCCTCGGTGACGGCGTGCCGCTGTCGATGGCGGGCTTCGCCCTGACCGGGCTGGCGCTCGGGCCGCTGGTGCCCGCGCTGCTCAGCCGCTCGGCCGCCGACGACCCGACCGGGACGCTGGTGTGGGGCGTGTCGATGGTCTCCTACGCCGGGTTCGTCGTCAGCCCGCTGCTGGTGGCGGGGCTGACCGGACCGTTCGGGCTGCCCGTCGCGCTAGCCGCGCTGGGCCTCCTGGGGCTGCCGCTGATCGTACGTTTCGTCATCATCAAGGGTGACTCGGCGTGAATATGGCGTTTCGTTGGGGAAAGCGCACCATGGTTCGGGGTATTGCCCCAGGTGATTCGGACGTGAAGAGGGGATCACCATGGCCGTCTGCGACAACTGCGGCAACGACTACGACATGGCCTTCGAGGTGCACGCGCAGGGAGCCGTGCACACCTTCGACTGCTTCCAGTGCGCGATCGAGGCCATGGCGCCGATCTGCGAGCACTGCGGCACCAAGGTCATCGGGCACGGCGTCCAGTCGGGCGAGCACTGGTACTGCTGCGCCCACTGCGCCCGCGAGGAGGGCAACAAGGGCATCGTCGACCGGGTGATGGCGAGCTCGTCCGCCTGACCGGACGGCGTCAGGCCGGGGCCAGCAGCGACCGCATGCGGCTCAGGGCGCGGTCGAGCGCGTCCTGAGGCACCGGCGCGGCCAGGTCGAGGGTGATGGCGCCGTTCTTCGCCTCCCACACACCGGCCACCCGGCCCTCGTGCACCACGACGGGCGAGATCCAGCCCGCCTGGCGGCTGACCTTGGGCTTGAGCGGCGGCGGGACGAGCGGGGCGAGCGTCCGCGGCGCCCCCAGGATGAACTGGTCGAAGCCCGGCAGCAGGTGGACCTCCTGCGAGGGCCGGGTGGCGGCCAGGTCGTCGGCGTGCTCGGCCAGCGCGTACAGGGTCGTGCCGTCGTCGGCCCTGACCTCCACCAGCTCAGGGGCCAGGCCCTTGACCCACGCCTTGAGCACCGCCTTCCTGGCCACGCCGCCGAACAGCCAGGTGTCGAACATCTCCGGCGTGGCCGGCCCGTGGGCCCCCAGGAACGCCCGCAGCACCCGCACGCCCGCCTCCTCCTGGCCGGGCAGCTCCCCCGGCCAGCCCGGCACCCACGACCGCGGCGCGGTGAAGGTCACCTTGCCCTCGCGGGGCGGCCCGTAGCACAGCTCGCCCAGGCGGCTCAGCGGCTTGAGCAGCGCCCCCCAGCCGGACGTCAGCGCCTCGCGGAGATGGGCGTCGCCGGTCAGCGCCACGATCGCGTCGACCAGCTCCTCGCGGGTCAGCGGCGCTCCCTTCAGCGCCTCGGGGACGGCCTCGATGACGGCCTCGATCTCCGCGGCGGTCACGCCGTGCCCGCGCTGCCAGGAGCCCTTCTCCCAGAAGCGCAGCGTGCTCAGCGCCGCGCACAGGCCGGCCAGCTCGTCGGCGGGCACCAGGTGGAGGGTGCCGCGCATGAGCCAGGTCTTGACCAGGGTCCGATCGCTCCACAGGGCCCGGTCGATCTCACCGGGGTCGGGCCGGGCGCTCCTGACCGCCACCGCGAGCTGGGCCGAGGAGGCGACCTGCGCCTGCATCCCGCACAGCCGGCGGGCCACCGACACCGCGTCCGGCCCGTCGGCCGCCGCCACGAACTGCCTGCGCAGGCGCCAGGAGAGGATCTGCGGCCAGGTGAGCTCCATCGTCATGCGTCACTTCTACCGCCTCCCACCGACATTCCGCACATTGGGCGAAAAAGGGGGATATGAGAGGATCAAGCGTGCCTCTCGACGGTCATCTTCTCGCGCTGTTCGCGGTCACCACCATCGTGGCGATGATCACGCCCGGCCCCGACATGCTGTTCGTCCTGGGCTGCGGGATGCGGGGCGGCCCCAGGGCCGGGCTGCTGGCCACGGCCGGGGTGGCGACCAGCGAGGCGATCCACGTCGCCGTGGCCGCCGCGGGGCTGGCCGCGCTCTTCGCGGCCGTGCCGGTCGCCTTCACCGTCGTACGGATCGGCGGCGCCGCGTACCTGATCTACCTGGGGGTGCGGATGTTGCGGGACCGCAAGGGCGGGGTGAGCGACATGCCCGAGCCGGGCACCGGGATGTCCGGGCGCCGGGCCTACCTGAGCGGCCTGCTGACGAACCTGCTCAACCCCAAGATGGTCACCTTCACCGTCGCCTTCCTCCCGCAGTTCGTCGATCCGGGGCTGGGGCGGATGTGGCTGCAGTTCGCCGTGCTCGGCGCCGTCCTGATCGCCTTCGAGTTCGTCGTGGACGGCGCGGTGGGCGTGCTGGCCGGGCGCATCGGCGGATGGCTGCGCCGCAGCGCCGTCGCCCGCCGCCGGGTGAACACGGCGACGGGCGGCATCTTCGTCGGGCTCGGCGTGAAGCTCGCCGTGGAGCGTTGAACGCCGGTCAGCCGGTGAAGCCGATGTCCTCGTAGCGCAGGTCGTAGAAGCCGCGCGCGCCGACGTTGGCCAGCGTCTGCTTGGCCGCCACGTTCTGCGGACGCTGGTAGAGCGGCAGGACGTTGACCAGCTTCCAGATCAGCCCGTCGGCCTCGTTCGTCTGGGTGCGGGCGCCGGCCGGGTCGAGGTTCTGGGCCGCCTTGTCCATGGCCTGGTCGATCTCCGGCGAGCCGGTACGGCCGAAGTTGGCGTTCCACGTCTTGCCGTTCGCCGAGTTCGCGTAGATCCCGTAGCTGCTCGAAATCGGGTAAGGCGTCCCGATGTAGGCGAAGGGCGTGATGTCGAAGTTGCCGGGGATGACGTACTTGGTGAAGAAGTCGTCGCTCGGCACCGCCTTGATGGTGAGCTTCACCCCGATCTGGGCCAGCATGTTCTGGGCCAGCTCACCCTCCGACTTGCTGAGCTGCACCCCGGACGGCACCACGAACCGCAGGTCGAGCGGCTGCCCGTTCTTCTGCCTGACGGCCCCGTTCAGCTTCCAGCCGGCCGCGTCGAGCAGCTGCTTGGCGCGTTCGGGGTTGTAGACGCCGAGACTTCCGGCGTTGTCCAGGTAGCCCTCCTGGGTGTTCATGAAGAAGTGGTTGTTCAGCAGCGCGATCGGCCAGTCGAGGCCCTGCAGGTCGGACTGCGCGATGGCCTGCCGGTTGATGCCGAGCTGGATGGCCTGGCGCACGTTCACGTCCTTGAGCGGCTCGCTCGACCCGTTGAAGGTGAAGTGCCGGAAGTCGGGCCCGGCGGCCTGGCGCACCTGGGCGCCCTGCGTGGCTCTGGCCCGCGCGTAGTCGGGCGCCGACGGCCCGACGTCGATGAGGTCGAGCTCCCCGTTGCTGAACGCGCCGATCAGCGAGTCCTGCTCCGAGGCCCGGTAGATGATCTGGTCGAGCTTGGCCCGGTTGCCCCACCAGGCGTCGTCGCGGACGATCGTGATCGTCTTGGCCGTCTGGTCGAAGCCCTTGAACTTGAACGGCCCGGCGGTCACCGGGATCTTGTTCAGCCACGCGGTGTTGAAGGCCTGCGGCGTCCGGTTCGTGGCGGCCGGCAGCAGCGGCCCGAACAGCGACTGCCAGTCGCCGAACGGCTTGGCGAAGGTGACCTTCACCTCGTGGTCGTCCTTGCCCCGCTCGACCTTCTCGATGTCCTGGTAGCCGGTGGCCGAGACGATGTGGAACTCGGGGTTGCGGCCGTTGAGCGCCTGCCACTGGGCCTGGTAGTCGGCCCAGGTGATCGGCTGCCCGTCCGACCACTTGGCCTTGGGGTTGAGCGTGTAGGTGACCACCTGCTTCGGGCTCTGGTCGGTGACCTTGGCGTCGAGCACGTAGTCGGGATCGACGGTGATCTCCGCCTTCTCGTCGGAGACGAACGGCGAGGGCAGCAACGCGTTGCTGATCACGGCCGCCACCGCCAGGTTGCCGTCGACGTGGTTCCGGTTCCACTGGCTGGGGAACTCGTTGATGCCCCAGCGCAGCGTGCCGCCGTCCTTGACCTTGTCGCGCGGCTGCGGGTTGATGTCGAAGGCCTTGATGGTCTTGTGCGCGCCTTCCGTGCCGCTCGCCGAGCCGCCCCCCGAGCCGCCGCCGCCACAGCTCACCAGCGACAGCGAGCCGGTCACGGCGACGGCCACGACAAGACGTGAAGCTTTCATCGAGCGCATTCCTCCTGATCTAGACGACGTCGAGCCTCTCGGCGTAATGGCAGGCCGCGCCCTGGTCGTCGCCCACCGGCAGCACCTCGGGCTCGACGTCCACGCAGAGCGCGCGCTCGTCGTGGGTGAGCACCGAGCGGAACTTCGGGCAGCGGGTGCGGAAGCGGCAGCCGGTCGGAGGGTGGGCCGGGCTGGGCAGGTCGCCTTCGAGCAGGATGCGCTCGCGTACGCGCTCACGCGCCGGGTCGGGCAGCGGGATCGCCGACAGCAGAGCCTGCGTGTACGGATGCGCCGGAGCCCCGTAGACCGCGTCGACCTGCCCGATCTCGGCGATCCTGCCCAGGTACATGACCGCCACCCGGTCGGCGATGTACCGCACCACCGCCAGGTCGTGCGCGACGAACAGGTACGACAGCCCGAGCCTGGAGCGCAGCGAGCCGAGCAGGTTGATGATCCCGGCCTGGATCGACACGTCGAGCGCGGAGACCGGCTCGTCCAGCACCAGCAGCCTGGGCTCCAGCGCCAGCGCCCTGGCGATGCCGATGCGCTGGCGCTGGCCGCCGGAGAAGTCCTGGGGGTAGCGGGCGGCGTGCGCCGGGTCGAGGCCCACCAGGGCGAGCAGTTCGCCCACCCGCCGGCCCGGCCGGCGCTCGCCGTGGGTGCGCAGCGGCTCGGCCAGGATGTCGTAGACCGTCATGCGCGGGTCGAGCGAGGCCATCGGGTCCTGGAAGACGACCTGCATGTCCCGCCGGATCGCGGTGCGCCCGGCGCCGTCCAGCCGGGCGGTGTCGCGGCCGAGCACGACCACGCGCCCCTCCTGCGGCGGGACCAGCTCCAGGATCTGGGTGAGCGTGGTGGTCTTGCCGCTGCCCGACTCGCCGACCAGGCCCAGCGTCTCGCCCCGGCGGATGTCGAAGCTGACGCCCGCCACCGCGTGCACCGTGCCGACCCTGCGCTTGAACAGCGCCCCCTTGAGCAGCGGGTAGTCCTTGACCAGGCCGTCGACCTCCAGCACCGGCTGCTCGGCGCGGACCGCGGGGGCCACGGGCTCCCCGGCCGCGTGGCGGCCGGGGCCCTGGGGCCGGACGATCTCCCAGCGGATGCACGCCGCCCGGTGGCCCGTCGCCACCTCGAACAGCGGCGGCTCGGCCGCGTCGCACTCGTGGATCTTCAGCGGGCAGCGCGGCGCGAACGGGCAGCCCGGCGGCAGCGCCGCGGGGGAGGGCGGGTTCCCGGCGATCGGCAGCAGCGGCTGACGGCCGCCGCGGTCGACCCGCGGGATCGAGGCCAGCAACCCCGCCGTGTACGGCATGCGCATCCGGTAGTAGATGTCGTCGACGTCGCCCACCTCGACCGGGCGCCCGGCGTACATGACCAGGACCCGGTCGGCGAAGCCGGCCACCACGCCGAGGTCGTGCGTGATCATGATGATCGCCGCGCCGGTCTTCCGCTGGGCCTTCTTCAGCACCTCCAGCACCTGCGCCTGGATGGTCACGTCGAGCGCGGTGGTGGGTTCGTCGCAGATGATCACGTCGGGGTCGTTGGCGATGGCCATCGCGATCATCACGCGCTGCCGCATGCCGCCGGAGAACTCGTGCGGGAAGGCGAGCGCCCGCTCGCTCGGCGACGGGATGCCGACCAGCTCCAGCAGCTCGACGGCCTTGACCGCGGCGTTCTCCTTGCTCACCCGCTGGTGGATGCGGACGGCCTCGGCGATCTGGTCGCCCACCCGGTAGACGGGCGTGAGCGCCGACAGCGGGTCCTGGAACACCATCGACACGGTCTTGCCGCGGAAGCGGGTCAGCTCCCGCTCGGAGGCGCCGATCAGCTCCTTGCCGTGCAGCCGCACCGACCCGGTGACCCGGGCGCTCGGCGGCAGCAGGCCCATGACAGCGGCCGAGGTGACCGACTTGCCCGACCCGGACTCGCCCACGATGCCCAGCACCTCGCCGGGGCTCACCGAGTAGGTGACCCCGCGCACCGCGCGCACGTCGCCGAAGGACACGTGCAGGTCGCTGACCTCCAGGACGGGGTTCGCCGCCGGCCTCATCGCCGCGCCGCCGGGTCGAAGGCGTCGCGCAGCGCGTCGCCGATGAGGTTGACCGCCAGCACGGTGACCACCAGCAGCCCGGCCACGAACCAGAACGTCCAGGGCGCGTAGACCGCCGTGCGGGAGCCGTCGGCGATCAGCGTGCCGAAGGACACGTCGGGCGGCTGGATGCCGAACCCGAAGTACGACAGTGAGGTCTCGGTCAGGATGGCCGCGCTGACGTTGAGCGTGGCGTCGACGATGAGCAGCGAGGACAGGTTGGGGATCACGTGCCGGAAGATGATCCGCACCGGCGGCACCCCCATGAAGCGAGCGGCCTGGATGTACTCGCGCTCCTTCAGCGAGATCGTCATCCCCCGGACGATCTTCGACGTCACCATCCACAGGAACAGCGCCAGCATGACCACGAACAGCACCCACTGCCCGGCCCCGAACAGCGGCGACATGATCGCCAGGATGAGGAACGCGGGCAGCACGAGCAGCAGGTCGGTCACCCAGCTCAGCGCCCGGTCGGTCCAGCCCAGGAAGTAGCCGGAGAAGGCGCCCACCACGGCCGCCACCGCCGTGGACACCAGCGCCGCCAGCAGGCCCACGATCAGCGACTTCTGCATGCCGCGCAGCGTCACCGCGTAGACGTCGGCGCCCGTCTGGAGCGTTCCGAACCAGTGCTGCGGCGAGGGCGGCTGCAGGAACGCCGTGAAGTCCTTGTCGGTGTAGGACCACGGGCTGAACAGCGGCCCGGCGAACGCCAGCAGGAACATCAGCGCCAGCACCGCGAACCCGATCAGCCCCTGCGGCGAGCGGAAGAACCGCCCGGCCACCACCCGCAGCCGCGACGGCGCCCGGCCCAGGTCGCCGGTCAGCTCCTCCGCCAGCTCCTCCTCGGAGAGCGTCATCACGCCCGCACCCTGGGGTCGAGCGCGGCGTGCAGCAGGTCGGAGGCGAGCGCGGCGCACAACACGGCCACCGCGGCCAGGAAGGAGATCGCCGCCACGGTGTTGACGTCGTTGGTGAAGATCGAGTTGATCAGCTGCTCGCCCAGCCCGTGCCAGCCGAAGATCTTCTCGGTGAAGGTGGCCCCGGTCAGCAGGGTGCCGAACGTGAAGGCGAAGTAGGTGGCCACCGGGATCAGCGCGGTGCGCAGCGCGTGGCGGGTCAGCGCCCGGCCCCTGCTCAGCCCCTTGGCCCTGGCCGTGCGGACGAAGTCGGCGCCGAGCACGTCGAGCATCATGTTGCGCTGGTAGCGGCTGAAGACCGCGACCAGGCCGACGGACAGCGAGATCGTCGGCAGGACCAGGTGTTGCACCCGGTCGAGCACGTAGCCCCAGAACCCGGTCTGCAGGCCGGCGCTGTACTCGCCGCTGACCAGCAGCACCTGGCGGCCGAAGAGGTTGTCGTTGGCCCAGGCGGCGGCCAGGATCAGCATGTTGGCCAGCACCACGACCGGCACCGCGAGCACGACGAACGACAGGCCCATGGAGAGCCGGTCGAACCAGCCGTACTGCCGCACCGCCGCGTACGCGCCCACCAGCACGCCGAGCAGGCTCCCGAACAGCAGCCCCAGGATGACCAGCCGGAACGTGACCCCCATCCGCCGCCGAAGGTCCTCGTTCACGGGCGAGCCGGTGACGGTCTTGCCGAAGTCGCCGTGCAGCACGCCCGCAGCCCAGGTGGCGTAGCGCTGCAGCAGCGGGGTCTTGTCGTTGAGGTTGAGCGCGGTGAGCTGGGCGTCGACGACGGCGGGCGGCGGTTTCGGGGTGCGGTCGGCGTAGTTGGAACGCGGGTCGAGCGCCCCGGCGGCCAGCAGGTACGCCAGGCTCGCGGCCACGCCGACCAGCACCACGTAGTTGAGCAGCCTGCGGGCCAGGAACCCCGCCATCGTCCCCCTCCCGGACGCGCACGATAGGTAGTCATACTGCTACACGCAGCAGCATCGTGGCGCGGGGAAATGCCAAAGAGGGGTTAACGTCCGGAAAGTTCGTCCACGGCGGTGCGCACGTCGTCGCTGGTGATCGTCGTGAGGTCGGCGGCGCTGGCCGACCCGCCGCCCGACGCGTGGGCGGCCAGGCGCACGTCGCGGCGCATCGCGGCCCGTTCGAACAACGAGCGGGCGAAGCGGCCGTTGCCCAGGCCGTCGATCAGCCGTTCCTCGCACACCCAGGCGAACACCTCGTCGAGGTCGCGCAGGGCCTGCTCGTCGAAGCTGTCGCCGGCCTTGCCGGCCAGCAGCACCGCGATCTGCGACAGCTCGCGCGGCGAGTAGCTGGGGAAGGCCACGCGCTGGTTGAACCGGCTGGCCAGGCCCGGGTTGGTGGCCAGGAAGGAATCCATCTCGCGCGAGTAGCCGGCCAGCACGATGACCAGCCGGTCGCGGTCGTCCTCGGCCCGTTTGAGCAGCGTCTGGACGGCCTCGGAGCCGAAGGCGTCGCCGCCCGCGTAGCCGGGGTTGACCAGGCTGTAGGCCTCGTCGATGAACAGCACGCCGCCGAGCGCCCGGTCGACCAGCTCGTTGGTCTTGATCGCGGTCGCGCCGAGGTGCTGGCCGACCAGGTCGGCCCGGTGGGCCTCGACGACGTCGGGCCTGGCCAGCAGGCCGAGCGCGGCGAAGACGCGGCCGAGCACCCGCGCGACGGTGGTCTTGCCGGTGCCGGGCGGCCCGGCGAAGACGAAGTGCCGCATCTGGGGCGGCGTGGGCAGCCCGCGCTCCTGCCGCATGCGGGCCACCTGGAGCTGGGCGGCGATGGCGTGCACCTGCCGCTTGACCGGCTCAAGACCGGCCATCGCGTCGAGGTCGGCCAGCGCCTCCTCCAGCGTGGGCGTGGCCACGTAGCCGCGGAAGCGGGCGGTCAGCTCCTCGAACGCCTTGGTCACGTCGGGCGTGGTGGTGGTCACCAGGTCGTGGGTGGTCGGGGTGCCGCCGGCGCCCACCACGCGCACGTCTCTGGCCTGCGCGGCGGCCTCGACCAGGCTGCGCACGAAGCGGGCGTTGCCCAGCTCGTCGACCAGGCCGCGCCGCTGGACGTCTTCGTAGAGGCCGAGCAGGGCGCGCCTGGCGTCGGGGGCCATCGTGTCGCCCCTGCGCCGCTGGAGCACCTCGGTGATCTCGGCCAGCTCGGGGGCGGAGTAGCTGGGGAAGCGCACCCGGGTGGCGAACCTGCTGGCCAGGCCCGGGTTGCTGGACAGGAACGAGGCCATCTCCTGCTCGTAGCCGGCCAGGATGATGATCAGGCGCTCGCGGTCGTCCTCGGCCCGTTTGAGCAGGGTCTGGACGGCCTCGACGCCGAACCTGTCGGGCTGGCCGTCGGAGGAGTTGACCAGGCTGTAGGCCTCGTCGACGAACAGCACGCCGCCGAGCGCCCGGTCGACCAGCTCGTTGGTCTTGATCGCGGTCGCGCCGAGGAACTCGCCCACCAGGTCGGCCCGCTGCGCCTCGACCACGTAAGGGGTCTCCAGCAGGCCGAACGCGTAGAAGATCTTGGCCAGCGCGCGGGCCACGCTGGTCTTGCCGGTGCCCGGCGGGCCGACGAAGACGAAGTGCCTGGTCGGGCGTTCGGCGGTGTAGCCGGCCTCGGCCCGCAGCCGGGTGGCCTCGATGGAGGCGGCGATCGAGCGGACCTGCTCTTTGACCGGCGCCAGCCCGATCATGCCCTCCAGCTCGGCCAGCGCCTCCTCGACGGAGATCTGGGGCGGCGCGCCCGCCTTGTCGGCCTGCGGCTCGGGCCGGCCCTCGCGGGCGCGCACGCGCACCTGCTGTTCCTCGGCGGACAGCTCGGCCTTGGCCCGCCGCGCCTGGAGGAACCGGTGGACCAGCACGACGACGGCCGCCAGGCAGGCGCCCCAGAGCGCGACGGCGGCCGACAGGAAGGAGAGCCCGAAGGCCAGCACCCCGGCCGGCACGAGCGCGGCCAGCGTGGTCACCCACGGCGTGACCCAGCGGATGAGGTGGGCGGCGGCGGCCACGGGCAGGGCCAGCGCGACCATCGCGTGCAGCGCCATGGAGCCCGGGGGGAAGCGCCAGGAGAACAGCGGCAGCGCCAGCACCACCCAGCCGGCCACGACCAGCGCGGTCGCGGCGGCCCGCGGGAAGCGCATGGTCAGCGCCACGAAGGCGAGCGCCATCAGGACGAGGGGGAACGTCTTCAGCAGATCCCAGCCGAGCGCCGCGCCCACGCCCATGACGACGATGAGCAGGACGGCGTAGAGCACCCGGCGCACGGCGGGGGGAATCTGGAAATAACGCAGTCTCACCTGCTCGAACAGATCCCGCGCCGCGGCCCGCCCCGCGGCCTGGGCCCTGTCGGACTCACGCATCACGCCTCCCCGGTCCGCCCCCGGTTATACCGCACCCGACCGACGATTGGGCGGGCCTGACACGCTAGGTGGAGGTCACGAAAAGGGCGATCTGCCGTCCGAGTTCGTTGCCGGCGTCCTCCTGGAGGAAGTGGCCGGCGCCGGCGATCACCGGATGGGACAGCCCGGCCGTGCCCGCGACGGCCTTGAGCATGATGGGGGCCATGCCGCCGGTGATGGGGTCGCCGTCGGAGAAGGCCACCAGGAACGGGCGGTCGAGCGTGGTGAGGATCTGCCAGGCAGCGCGGTTGGCGGGCGCGGCGGGGTCGTCGGGCGTGATCGGCACGAGCCCGGGCAGGGCACGCGGGCCCGCTTTGTACGACTCGTCCGGGAACGGCGCGTCGTAGGCCGCCCGCACCTCGTCGCTGAGGCGCGTCCGGCAGCCCGCCTGGACCAGCCGGGCGATGTCCAGCGTGGGGGCGCTGGCGACGGTGTCCCTGAAGCGGTGCCAGACGTCGGGCATGGGAATGTCACCCGAGGGCAACCCCGTGTTGGCGGCCACGATCCTGGCCACGCGCTCGGGGTGCTCGGCGGCGATCCGCAGCCCGATCAGGCCGCCCCAGTCCTGGCCGACGACGGTGACGCGGTCCAGAGCCAGCGCGTCGAACAGCAGCGCGCGGGTCCACTCGACGTGCCTGGCGTAGGTGTGGTCGGCGGGGTCCACGGGTTTGTCCGAGCGGCCGAAGCCGATCAGGTCGGGGGCGATCGCGCGCAGCCCGGCCGCGGCCAGCTCGCGCATGACGTGGCGGTAGAGGAAGGACCAGCTCGGCTCGCCGTGCAGCAGGACGACCGGCTCGCCGTCCGCGGGGCCGGCCTCGACGTAGGCCATGCGCGGGCCGTCCGGCAGGTCGGCGTGGCGGGGCTCGTAGGGGAAGTCGGGCAGGTTCGCGAAACGCTCTTCGGGGGTGCGCAGGGTCCGCATAGAACAAAACTCTATTCACCGTCGCTGGTGCCTGCCGGGGAACTCGCCGACGAGCACCTGCTTGGGAGTGACGCGCAGCACGTCCGGACCGGCCAGGGCGATGCCGCGCACCTCCACCCAGAACCGCCGCTGCAACGGGTCGGCGGCGAACACCGCGACGCGCGGGTCGGCCGCCACGCCCTCCCACGCCTCGGGCCCGGCGATCAGCCGCAGCTCGCCGGAGGAGGTGACGGACCCGGCCGCGCCCACGACCCGGGGGCCCGCGGGGTCGCCGTAGGACAGGACGAGGCTCCTGGCGTAGGAGAACGCCTGACGCGCCTCCGAGGTCAGGACCACCGAGGGCGCGCCGCCCATGGGCAGGTCGCACATGACGAGCGAGGCCCGCCAGGGCCCCGGCGCGCCGCGCCACCACGCGCGCAGGGCGCGGGCCGCGAACACCGTCATCGCCGCGCCGAGCGCGCCCACCCCCGCCCGCCAGCCCCAGGCCGACCCCAGCGCGCCGCCGGCGGCGCAGCCGAGGGCGGCGAGCGCCACCAGAACGCCCGCGGCCAGCAGCCAGCCGTCGCCCGCGCGGCGGGCCCGCAGCCAGGCCCGCACCATCGGGAACGGCACCGCCACCGCCGCCACCGCGGCCCGCGGCTCGACCGCCAGCGCCCCGCCGACCAGCGGCACCAGCACCGACCAGGTCCTGATGAGAACGATCCACAACGTCACGCCGGCGTTCCTGGCCGCCGTGCGCTCGCCCGTGACGCGGGCCAGCTCGGCCAGCGCGGGCATCGGCCGCCCCCGCCACGACTCCGCCAGCACCCGGACGACCGTCAGCGCCGGCCACATCAGCACCACGATCCCGGCCAGCCCCGCCCAGACCGGATCCCGCCAGGACGGCGCCGCGTGCGCCGCGCCCAGCAGCAGCCATCCCGCGAACGCCGGCACCGACAACCCGGCCGACACCACGGCCGCGCCCAGCCAGGGATCGCGCCCGGCCATGGCCGGCACGTATGCCCAGACCCCCACCCGCCGCGCCTGCCGGACCGTCAGCGGCACCAGCGCGGCCAGCGCGGCGAACCCGCACCACCGGGCCCACCCCGCGGAGTCGAGGGCCAGCGCGGCCGCCGTGACGGCGATCGTGGCCAGGGCGAGCAGCAGCCGGGCCTGGCGCGCCCACACCTCCAGCGCCCGCCTGGCCCGTCCCGTCTGGCGCGGGTCGACCGGCCAGGCGGGATCGTGGTGCGGGCGCGGACGGTCCCAGCGCAGCAGGCACAGGGCCAGGTTCACGCGGGCCTGCGGATGGGCCGGAGCCGTGGCCAGCGCGGCGCGGTAGGCCCGCCCGGCCCGCGGATGGTCGCCGCGCAGCAGCGCCAGGTCGCCGAGCAGGACCTCGGGGTCGGCCTCCTCGGGGGCGAACCGCGCGGCCAGCACGGCGTCGGCGACCGCCGCGGGCCAGCGGCCGGGGATCCGGCGGGAGATCGCGGCCAGGCGCAGGCGGGCCGACCAGGAGCCGGGCGCGAGGTTCACCGCGCGTTCGGCCGGGGGGAGGGCGTCGGCGTCGCGGCCCTGGCGCTCGTGGGCCAGGCTGATGAGGCGGCAGGCCCATTCGTCGCCAGGGTCGAGGTCGGCCGCCCGGCGCGCGGCCTCCAGCGCCGATTCGGGACGGCCCGCGTTCAGCCTGGTCAGGGCCTCGGTGCACCACTCGCGTGAGGACTTATCGGAAATATCATCTTTACCGGCACTTCCAGCGTTCCCCACGGCTCCCATGATCGGGTGACGGATGGAGGTTGGGTAGATCCGGACATATGGCTGTATCTCACTAGAGAGGTGGGGGGCCTCGCGGATCGGCCCATACCGCTATGCCGAGCGCCTGGCATGGCCTAAGCTGCCACGCAAGCCGGAGTGGAGAGCCGCGGCAGGAGAGGGCGCGAGACCGCCCCCCGTGAGTTCCCCCGCTTTCGACCGTTCTGCACGTGCAGGCCCTGGTGACCGGATCGGCCTGCAAGGAGGCCCATGACCGTCACCCAGGCCGCACCCCTCGTACGGCGTGCCGATCGCCCGCGACGGGACAACCGCTGGGCCGTCCTCGTGCTGCTGTGCCTGAGCCTGCTGCTGATCACGGTCGACGCCACCGTCCTGCACATCGCGGTGCCCGCGCTCACGGCCGCGCTCGAACCGTCCTCCGTCGAGCTGCTGTGGATCATCGACAGCTACTCGCTCGTCGTCGCGCCGCTGCTCATCGTGTTCGGCACGCTCGGCGACCGCTACGGCCGCAAGCGGCTGGTGCTGGGCGGTTTCGTGCTGTTCGGCGTGGCCTCGGCGGGAGCGGCGTTCGCGCCCACGCCGCTGACCCTGATCCTGGCAAGGGCGCTGCTCGGCGTCGGCGGCGCCATGATCATGCCGGCCACGCTCTCGCTGATCCGCCAGGTGTTCACCGACCGGCGCGAGCGGGCCGTCGCGCTCGGCGTCTGGAGCGCGGTCGCCGCGGCCGGGGCGGCGGTGGGCCCGCTGATCGGCGGCGTGCTGGTCGGCCTCTGGTGGGGCGCGGTCTTCCTGATCAACGTGCCGATCCTGCTGGTGCTGCTGCCGCTGGCCGTCCGGCTGCTGCCGGAGTCGCCGCTGCGCAGGGAACGTCCTTGGGACGCGACGAGCGCCGTGTTGTCGGTGCTCGGCCTGCTCGCCCTGGCCTTCGGGCTGAAGGAGGCCGGGTCGGGGACGCTGCTGCCGTTCTGGGCCTCGGTGCTGGTCTTCCTCGGCGGCGCGGGGCTGCTGGTCGCGTTCGTCCGCCGCCAGTCCCGTCTGCCGGCGCCGCTGCTGGAACTGGCCCTGTTCCGGCGGCGCGAGTTCACCACCGGCGTGGCCGGCGTGCTGCTGGGCGTGTTCGCGCTGGTCGGGCTCCAGCTCATGCTGGCCCAGTACCTGCAGCTCGTGCTGGGCGACAGCCCGGTGCGCGCGGCGGTCAGGATGTTGCCGCTGGTGCTGTCGGCCGTCACCGGCGGGCTCGCGGCGGCCCACATCCTGCCCAGGATCGGCATGCGCGCCACGATGAGCGGCGGGCTCGGGCTCGTCGCGCTGGCCCTGACGCCCACGCTGGGCTGGGGCGTCGAGGGCCATCCGGTGATGCTGGCGGTCTGCTTCGTGGGCATCGGGTTCGGCGTGCAGGTGGCGCTGCTGGCCGCCTCCGACACGATCATGTCCTCGGTGCCCGAGTCCCGGGCCGGCGGGGCCGCGGCCATCGAGGAGACCGCGTACGAGCTGGGCGCGGGCCTCGGCGTCGCCGTGCTCGGCACGATCACCACGCTCGCCTACGCGCCCGCCCTGCCCGCCGTGCCCGGCGTGTCGGCGGGCGGCATGGACCAGGCCAGGCAGTCGCTGGCCGGCGCCGCCCACGTCGCCCGCGAGATCGGCGGCAGCACCGGCGACGCGCTGCTCGACGCCGCACGCTGGGCCTTCGTCAACGCCCTGCACACGACCGTGGTCGTCAGCGTCGTCCTGCTCGGCCTGACCGCCGTCGCGGTGGCCATGCTGCTCAGCCGTGATTGAGGTGTGCCGGGCCCCGGACAGGGCAGACAAATATCGTGAAACAGGCCCTGCGTGATGTCGCCGCCTTAGTCGCCCGCGTCGGCGTGGGCGGCATCTTCTTCGCCAACGGCTGGACCAAGCTGGAGGACGGGCTCACCGCCACCGGCGCGAAGTTCCTCCAGCAGGGCGCGCCCGCGCCCGGCGCGTGGGCCACGGTCACCATGCTCACCGAGCTGATCGGCGGGGCGCTGCTGATCGCCGGGCTGGGGGTCGCCGTCACCGGGCTGATCCTGTTCGCCGAGGCGCTGGGCGTCTTCCTGGTGGCCCCGCCGCTCAACCCCATCAGCATGAACGAGCTGATCCTGCTCGGGGCGGCCGCCATCCTGCTCGCCGTCGTGGGCGCCGGACGGCTGTCGGTCGACCACATGGTGGTGATCCGCAGGCGGGAGACGGAGGCGGCCAACGAGTTCGCCGCCGACGCCGAGGCCGACCGGGTCATCGCCTCGCTGCGCGACGCCGACGCACCGGCCCGCCGGCCGAAGCCGGCCGAGGACGCGGCCCCGCCCGCCCGCCAGTCGAGACCGGCCGAGGACGCCGCCCCGCCCGCCCGCCGGTCGAGGCCGGCCAAGGACGCCGTCCCCGAGGATGCCGTCCCCGAGGAGGCCGGTCAGCAGGCCGGGGACGCGCCCTCGCCCATGACGGACACCATGCCGCACCCCCGGCCCCGCACGCGCCCCGCCGGCCCGCCGGCCACCGAGGAGCCCGCGCCGGCCCCCGTGCCCGGCGACACGCTGGTGGCGGGCCGCAAGAAGCCCGCGCCCCGCGGACGCCGTCCCTCAGCGGACGGCTGAGCGCGCGGGCACGCGCAGCGCGCCCTGGGTGAGCGCGATGGCCAGCAGGATGACCAGCGCGCCCACCGGCTGGTTCCAGGTGATCGTCTCGTCGAGCAGCAGCACGCCGGAGGCCACCGCGAACACCGGCAGCAGGTACGTCACCGTCGAGGTCGTCGTCACGCCCGCCAGGGCCTGGACCCGGTACAGCAGCAGGTAGGCCACGCCCGTGCCGAGGCCGCCGAGGCCCAGCAGGCTCCACCAGACCTCGGCGGGCGCCGCGGTGTCCACCAGCGGCACGCCCGCCACCAGTGTGATCACCGCGAGCTGGGCCGCGCCGGTCAGGAGCTGCCCCGCGGCCAGCACCACCGGCGGCTCGGACCGCCGCCCGGTGATGAAGCGCCCCATGTACGCCCCGCCGACCCCGTAGCACAGCGCCGCCCCGAAGCAGGCCAGGCTGCCGCCGAGCTGCCCGCCCGCCATGGGCTGCCACACCCCGAGCACCACCATGACGCCGGCGAACCCGAGCCCGAGCCCGGCCGCCCGCGCGGCGGTCGCCCGCTCGGCCCGCAGCACCAGCGTGAAGGCCAGGGTGCACAGCGGCGTGGTGGCGTTCCAGATCGCGGCGACGACGGAGGAGACGTACTGCTCGCCGTAGGCGAACAGGGTGAAGGGCAGCGTGGTGAGCACGACGGAGGCGATCTGGAAGTGCCCCCACAGCCGCGGGTCGCGGGGGAGCGGCCGCCTGGTCACCGCGAGCGCGACCAGCAGGGTGACCGCGCCGACCGCCATGCGGCCGAACGACACCTGCAGCGGGTGCAGCGCGCCGACGGCGATCTTGATGAAGAAGAAACTGTTGCCCCAGATGGCGGCCAGCAGCAGGAACGCGGGCAGCCACCTCCCCGTGGCCTCGCTGCGCACGTACGCCTCCTGTAGATGAACCATCGAGGAGCGTAGCGGTCACGACCGACAATTGGGAGAAGTCACATGTCGGCGGTGAGCCGGGCCACCACCCGCATCTTGTTCATCGCGTCCAGCGCCGCCACCTTGTACGACTCCGCCAGCGTCGGATAGTTGAACACCGCGTTGACCAGGTAGTCGACGGTCCCGCCGCAGCCCATCACGGTCTGGCCGATGTGCACCAGCTCGGTGGCCCCCGTGCCGAACACGTGCACGCCGAGCAGCCGCCGGTCCTCCGAGGAGACCAGCAGCTTGAGCATCCCGTACGAGTCGCCGATGATCTGCCCCCTGGCCAGCTCCCGGTAGCGCGAGATGCCGACCTCGAACGGGATCCGGTCGCGGGTCAGCTCGTCCTCCGACCTCCCGACGAAGCTGATCTCGGGGATCGTGTAGATGCCGATGGGCGGCAGCTCCCGCAGCTCCGCCACGGGTTCGCCGCAGGCGTGCTGGGCGGCCACCCGGCCCTGCTCCATCGAGGTGGCGGCCAGCGCCGGGAAGCCGATCACGTCCCCGACCGCGTAGATGTGCGGCACGGCCGTGGCGTAGTGCTCGTCCACCCGGATCCGGCCGCGGTCGTCGGCGGCCAGCCCGGCGGCCTCCAGGTTCAGCTCGGCCGTCCTGCCCTGGCGTCCGGCCGAGTACATGACGCAGTCGGCGGGGATGCGCTTGCCGCTCTCCAGCAGGGTCAGCGCGCCGCGCGGGCGGCGTTCGACGGCGGCGACGTGCTCGCCGAAGCGGAAGGTCACCGCCAGGTCGCGCAGGTGGTACTTGAGCGCCTCGACGATCTCCAGGTCGCAGAACTCCAGCATGCGCTCGCGCCGTTCGACCACGGTCACCTTGGTGCCGAGGGCGGCGAACATGGAGGCGTACTCGATGCCGATGACCCCGGCGCCGACCACGACCATCGTCTCGGGCACCCGGTCCAGGTGCAGGATCGCGTCGGAGTCGATGACCGTGCGCTCGTCGAACTGCACGCTGTCCGGGCGGGCGGGGGAGGTGCCGGTGGCGATCACGATCCGGTCGGCGGTGACCTTGCGCTCCTCGTCGCCGCTGATCCCGATGGTGTGCGGGTCGAGGAAACGTCCGGTGCCGGGCAGGACCGTGACGTGGTTGCGGCCGAGCTGGCTGCGGATCACCTGGATCTCGCGGCCGATCACGTGCTGGGTGCGCATCCCGAGGTCGGCGACCGTGATCTCGTCCTTGACGCGGTAGCTGGCGCCGTACAGCTCGCGCTGGTTGAGGCCGGTGAGGTAGAGGACCGCCTCGCGCAGCGTCTTGGACGGGATCGTGCCGGTGTTGATGCAGACGCCGCCGATCATGTTCCGTTTCTCGACCATGGCCACGCGCCGGCCCAGCTTCGCCGCCGCGATGGCGGCCTTCTGCCCGCCGGGACCGGAGCCGAGCACCAGCACGTCGTAGTCCACCACATCGCCCAGTGTGAGCGCGCGGGGTTACCGGCGGAAGACCCGTCGGCCAGACTGCGCGTATGCAACGTGCATTCCGTCAGGTCGACGTGTTCACCTCCGTCCCTTATCGCGGCAACCCGCTCGCGGTCGTGCTCGACGGCCAAGGGCTGGACACCGAGGAGATGCGGCGCTTCGCCGCCTGGACGAACCTGTCCGAGACGACGTTCGTGCTGCCCCCCACCGTGCCCGGGGCCGACTACCGGGTCCGGATCTTCACAGGGGGCGGCGAGCTGCCCTTCGCCGGGCATCCCACGCTCGGCACCTGCCACGCCTGGCTGGAGAACGGCGGCCGGCCGCGGGACGCGGCGGAGATCGTCCAGGAGTGCGACGCCGGGCTGATCCGGGTGCGCAGGACCGCGGACGGGCTCGCCTTCGCCGCGCCCGAGCTGCTGCGGTCCGGGCCGGTCGAGGAGGAGCTGGCCGAGCGGCTGGCCGAGACCCTGCGCATCGGACGCGAGCGCATGCTGGCCGTCGAATGGGCCGACAACGGGCCCGGCTGGGTGGTCGTGCTGCTCGCCGCCGCCGAGGAGGTGCTGGAGCTGCGGCCGGGCGCGATCGAGCACATGGTCGGCGTGGCGGGGCCCTGCCCGGAGGGCTCGCCGTACGCCTACGAGGTGCGCGTCTTCGCTCCCGACGTCGAGGATCCGGTGACCGGCAGCCTGCACGCGTCCCTGGCGCAGTTCCTGCTGCGCACGGGGCGGGCGAAGGCGCCGTACACGGCGGGGCAGGGGACCGTGCTCGGCCGCGCCGGGCGCGTGCGGATCACCGCCGACGAGCGGGACGTGTGGGTCGGCGGGTCGGTCGTCACCTGCGTCAGCGGCCAGGTCGCGTTGTGAAGCGCACCTCGTCGCCGGGCCGCAGCTGCGCCGCGACCGGCAGGTCGGCCTGCCGCACCACCGCGATCACCGGGTAGCCGCCCGTGGGCGGGTGGTCGGCGAGGAACACGATCGGCTGCCCGCTCGGCGGCACCTGCACCGCGCCGGTGACCATGCCCTCGCTCGGCAGCTCGCCCTGCCTGGCCCGCGTCAGCCCGGGCCCGCGCAGCCGCACCCCGACGCGGTTGCTGTCCTGGCTCACCTCGTACGGCCCCCCGCACAGCGCCTCCAGCGCCCCAGGGACGAACCAGTCGTCCCGCGGCCCGGCGAGCACCCGCAGCACGGCGGGCGCGGGCCCCGGCGGCGGCGCCAGGTCCACCGAGATCTCCCCGGCGGCGGACCCGCCCACCGGCAGCAGCGTCCCGGCCCGCAACGGCTCGGGGCCGAGCCCCGACAGCGAGTCGGTGGACCGGCTGCCCAGCACCGGCTCGACCGCGATCCCGCCGCGCACCGCCACGTACGTGCGCAACCCCCACTCCGGCGCCCCCAGCCGCAGCTCGCCCCCCGGCGGCACCCAGAACGGCGCCCCCATCCGAGCCTCCGCCGGCGCGCCGGTCAGCGCCGCCCACGCGCCCTCGTGGAACCGCAGCCGCGCCAGCCCGAACGTCACCTCGACGCCCGCCGCGTCCTCGCGGTTGCCCACCAGCCGGTTGGCCAGCCGCAGGCTCGGCGCGTCGGCCGCCCCCGAGCGCGGGACGCCCAGATGGGCCAGGCCCGGCCGCCCCAGATCCTGGACGGTCGCGTAAGGGCCGGGCGCGATCACCTCGATCATGCGCGCTCGAACCGCACGCGCATCCCCGGCCGGAACAACGACGGCGGCTCGGCCGTCACGTCCCACACCCGCGTCGCCGTGCGCCCCAGCAGCCGCCACCCGCCGGGCGAGGCCGTCGGGTAGACCGCCGAGTACGGCCCCGCGACCGCCACCGAGCCGGCCGGCACCGACGTGCGCGGCGTGTCCAGCCGGGGCAGCTCCAGCACGGGGTCGAGCCCGGTCAGATAGGCGAACCCCGGGGCGAACCCCAGCCACCCGACCACCAGCTCGCGCCCGGTGTGCCGGGCGACCACCTCCTCGGCCGAGATCCCGGCCAGCGCCGCGACGGAATCGAGATCGGCCCCGTCATAGACGACGGGAATCGTCACCACCGGCCCGGCCGGCGCGTCCGCCCCGGCCGCCGCCTCGCGGGCCGATCCGGTCAAGGCCGCCAGCCTGGCCCGCAACCGCTCCCGGTCGGCGCCCGGGGCCACCACCAGCACGGTCTCCGGCCCCGGCACGACCTCCACGACCCCCTCGGGCCGCTCGGCCCGCAGCGCCGCGTCGAGCCGGTGGGAGGCCGCCAGCGACCCGGTCTCGACGAGCAGCGCGTGCTCTCCCGCCGGACGGATCACGCGAACGCCTGCAGGACCACTCCGGCCGCCAGCAGGTCGTTGCGCACGGCACGGGCCAGCCCGACGGCGTCAGGGGTGTCTCCATGGACGCACAGCGACCGGGCGGAGACGGACACCGGACTGCCGTCGACGGCCGTCACAGAGCCCTCCAGGGCCATCCGGCGGGCCCGCGCGGTGACCGCCGCCGCGTCGTGGATCACCGCGCCCGCCTCGCGCCGCGGCACCAGCGCCCCCGCCGCCGTGTACGCCCGGTCGGCGAACGCCTCGCTCACCGTCGGGACGCCCGCCGCCGCGGCCACCTCGTGCACGACCGAGACGGGCAGCGTCAGCACCGGCAGCGTCGGGTCGTAGTCGGCGACGGCGTCGATCACCGCCGCCGCCTGCACCTCGTCGCGGCAGACCCGGTTGTACAGGGCGCCGTGCGGCTTGACGTAGGAGACCCGGCCGCCCATCGCCCTGGCGATGCCGTCGACGGCCGCGAGCTGGTAGAGCACCTCGGCGCACAGCTCCTCGGGCTCGACCTCCATCTCCCTGCGGCCGAAGTGGGCCAGGTCGCGGTAGGACACCTGGGCGCCGATCGACACGCCGCGGTCGACGGCCCCGGCGCACGTGCGCCTGATCGTCACCGGGTCGCCCGCGTGGAAGCCGCAGGCGACGTTGGCGCTGGTGACGATGTCGAGCAGCGCGAGGTCGTCGCCGAGCCGCCAGATGCCGAAGCCCTCACCGAGGTCGGCGTTGAGGTCGATCACCATCCCACCATCATGGCGCAGCGCTACCTCGGCGCGACGAACAACGTCTGAGTCGCCGTGCCGACTTCGCCGCGCTCGTCGTACAGGGTGGTGCGGGTCAGGCCGCGGCCGGAGGGGCCGATCGCGGTGGCCGCGTCCATGCAGGTCCACTCGCCCACCGGGGTGCGGAACAGCGAGATCGTCAGGTCGACGTTGACGAACACGTGGGTGGCGAAGTCGACGGCCGGGCTCACGCCGTTGCCGCTGTCGGCGAACGCGGCCAGCCGCTCGAACGGGGTGATCTCCTCGCCCTCCACCAGCGGCACGGTCAGCCTGCCCCACACCGTGGCCGGGCCGGGCAGCATCGGGCCGCCGCGGGCGAACCGCCAGTCGAACGCCCTGCCGTAGCCGAAACCCGACACCAGGTACGACGCCGCGTGCTCGGGCGAGGGCGGCGGCACGGGCGCGGGCGGCCCGGCGGCCGGCGTGGCGGGCGTGTCGGCCTCGCGGATGCGCCACGCGGTGGCCCTGGCGTACTCGCGCCCGCCGGACAGCACGGCCGCCGACAGGCACTGCACCCGCTTGCCGTCGCGGACGACGTCGGTGACGACCTCCAGCTCGGCCACGGGCACCGGGGCGAAGACGTCGACCGCCAGCCTGGACAGCGCCAGGCCGGGCAGCGGCGCGGTGCGGTCGAGCTCGTGGACCATCAGGGCGGTCACCGGGCCCATGTGCTGGGAGCCCGGGTCCCACGGCCCCTGGGTGTGCTCGGAGGCGAGGTAGCGGCCCATGGCCAGCCGGCGGTACATCGACATGGGACGGACCCTAGATCTCGTCGGGGATGTCGGCGATGTCGTCGAGGGCGGCGGCCAGCTCGTCGGGGTCGCCGCCGATGCGCTCGGCGATCTCGATCAGCACGTGGAGCACGTCGTGGCGGTCGTGGCCGAGGTCGAGCAGGCGCTGGGCGGCCTCCCACAGCTGGGGCGGGTCGCCGTCCCACAGCCGGGTCGCGATCTCCTCGTGCCAGGCCAGGTGCTCCTGGTCGATGACGCCGCCGTGGTCGATCTCCAGTAACGTGCGCCGGTCGGCCTCGTCGGCCGGGTTGAGCCGGTCGAGGTCGATGCCGTTGTGCACGCCCTGCAGGTAGGGGAACGCGAACACCCGCCTGGCCAGCGCCGACAGGTCGCCGTCGGGCAGCAGCCGCTCCAGCAGCGGCCGGTCGAGCCCGAACGACGTCGGGTCGCGGTAGGCCTCGGGGAACTTGCCCGTGGCCTCCCACACCGCGTCGAGAGTGGCCTTGAGCCCCTGCTCGGGCAGGCCGGTGCGGCGCGCGGCGAAGCGCACCCACGCCGACAGCACGTGCGGCATCGCCTCCTGCTCGGCCGCGCTCAGCATCACCTTGCGCGGCAGCCAGTCGAGCAGGAACGTCTCGCACTTGGTCGGGCTGACCCGCAGCGGCCGGTTGAAGTCGCGCTCGCAGCCGTAGTCGATGATGTGGTCGGCGCAGCGCGAGGCCGCCGACGGGTCGGACAGGTGCTCGGCGGCGTCGGAGGCCAGGAACTCGGCGGCCAGCATGGCCCGCCGCTCGCGGCTGTAGGGCGCCTCGATGTGCAGCGGCGCCGGACGTTTGCGGCCCGGCGGCAGCGCCTTGAGCCGGGCGCGGGCGAAGGCGTGGTAGGCGCTGTAGCTCTCGCTCACCGGCGGCGGCGTCTTGGGCTCCCTGGTGGCCTTCATGGCCGAGTCCAGGAGCGCCCTGGCCTGCTCGGGCTGGATCTCCTCGAACAGCAGCATCGGGTTGCCCGCCGCCTCGGCCCTGGCCTGCTCCAGCAGCTTGTCGACGTGCGAGGACACCCACGCGTCGCGGGCCATGCCGTTCATGTTGTGGTCGACGACCACGACCAGGGCGTGCCGGTCGCTCGGCACCGATGCCTCGTTCCACCGGTAGGCGAACGTGCAGATCACCGTGTCCTGGTCGCCGTAGGCGTCGCGGGAGACGTAGCAGCCGGTGGGCTTGACCGCGCCGACCTTGTCGGCCCAGCCCGGCCTGGCCACGCCCGACTCCATCATCGCCAGCGCCGCGCCCTCGGCCTTGGCGCCCTGGCGGGCGGTGCCCAGGTAGGCCAGGCACACCAGCAGCGTCAGGGAGGCCGGGGTGCCGGCCTTGGCCGCGTAGTCGACCAGGCCCTCCCCGAGGACCTGCTCCACGTCACCGCCCCTGACCCGCCTGCCCCACCAGGCCCCGATCATGTCTGAGACCATCAGCTCCGCGTCGAGAGGGCTGCGCACCGCGAGCAGCTCGCGGGCCGCCTGCACCATCTCCTGGAACACGTCGTCGGGCGGGCTGCTCTCCCGGGGATCTCGTCGGTGTCGGCGCACGCCCTCACTCTCTCGTATTCCAGGCGCAAACGGTGAAGAGAACTCGGCCTGGTGACCCCGATGTTATCGGTGGAGCCGCGATCAGCGGGGACTTCGGGGCGGCGGGGCGGAGTTCACGATCGCGAGCAGATGCTCGCGCGCGATGCGCTCCACGACCTCCGGTGTGGGCGGGACGCCGAGATGCTCGGCGCACGCGCACACGTCGGCCACGCACCGGTCGATCGTGTCCACGGGTACGGTCAGGAACTCTTCGGCCAGCCGGAGACTGACCGGCTCCCTGAGGAAGCGTGTGGCCAGAGCGAGCATAGATGTGAGATTCCTCTGGAGACCCGGGAGCAAACCCCCAGGAACGTATGCAGGGTGACTTGCGCTCCCATTTCATCTTTTCTCGGCCTTGTGTCAAGGCTCTGAGGCGCCTGTGTTCGCTTCTCGTGCAAAGCTGTTTCCATGCGCATCCAGCTCGCCCAGCGGGACGAGGCAGACGAGCTCCTCGGCCGCAGCCCGCTCGCCCTGCTCGTCGGCATGCTGCTCGACCAGCAGATTCCCATGGAATGGGCGTTCACTGGGCCGTACACCATCTCGGAGCGCCTGGGGCACGACCTGACCGCCGAGGAGATCGCCGCCTGCGACCCCGAGGCGTTCGCCGCGCTCCTGGCGCAGAAGCCGGCCGTGCACCGATACCCCAAGTCGATGGCCGCCCGCGTCCAGCAGCTCGCGGCCTACCTCGTCGAACACTACGACGGGCGGCCCGAGCTCATCTGGAGCGACGCGGCCGACGGGAAAGACTTGTTGAAACGACTGCAGGCCCTTCCGGGATACGGCAAGCAGAAGGCCCAGATCTTTTTGGCATTGCTGGGCAAGCAGCTGGGGGTCCAGCCGTCAGGCTGGCGTGAGGCAGCCGGACTCTACGGCGAGGAGGGGTCATACCGTTCGGTCGCCGACGTGGTCGACACCGACAGCCTGGGCCGGGTACGCGCCGCCAAGCAGGAGGCCAAGCGCGCGGCCAAGGGCGAGTAACCTGATCTTGCTGCGCAATGTGGAGCGACTTTGACAGGATGCGTTGACCCTTATGGCGACCGGGCGGCGGCGGGGGCTTCCGTCGGCGCATGCCCATCGCCGATGATGTACTGCAGAATCCGGTCGCCCGGAGCTGCGCTACGCCGATACACAGTTATGGAGATGTGCCGCGTGGGAGACCCTGGCACGCGACGGAGGTGCCGACCATGAGCGCCGAGACCTCCGTTCCCCGTCCCCGGGAGTCGGATGTGGACATCTCAGACTCCGCCCTGTTCAAGGGCATGCTGTCGGAGGCCGAGTTCGCCTTCGCGTTCTTCGACGGCGATGGCCGCGTCCAGCGGGTCAACGACGTGTTCAGCGACGTCGTCAGCGTGCCCGCCGAGCGCCTGGTGGGCCGCCTGCCGGTCGAGGTGCTGGCGGCCGACCTGAGCCAGATCATCACCCACGCCGTCCAGGCCGTCATCGAGAGCGACGCGCCGGTCACCGAGGGCCGCGTGCGCGTGCGGTCCGCCGAGGGCGACACCCGCCACTGGTCGCTGTCGTTCTCACCGGTCCACGACGAGGCGGGCGAGCTGCGCGCCGTCGCGCTGGTGGGCCTCGACGTGACCGAGAGCCGGCAGACCGAGGAGGCGCTGCGCCGCAGCGAGGAGCGTTACCGCTCGCTGGTCGAGGCGCAGTCCCAGCTCGTCTGGATCACCTCGCCCACGGGCGCCGTCGTCGAGGACGCGCCCCAGTGGCGCGCCATCACCGGCCAGGGGCTGGAGGAGTACCTCGCCAACGGCTGGCTGGAGGTCGTCCACCCCGAGGAGCGCCAGCAGACCGAGGAGGCCTGGCGCGAGGCGCTGCGCGGCCGCACGATGTTCGAGTGGAACTACCGGGTCCGCACCCGGGCCAGCGGCTACCGCCACTTCGAGGTGCGCGCGGTGCCGATCATCAGGCACGGCAGGGTCGTGGAGTGGGTCGGCGCCAACACCGACGTCACCCCGCAGCGCGAGGCCGAGGAGATGCGCGGCAGGCTGACCGACCAGCTCGGCGCCGCCGCCCTGCGCACCGCCCGGCTCCAGGGCGCCACGGCCCAGCTCGCCGAGGCCCTGACGGTCGAGCAGGTCGTCCAGGTCATCATCGACGTCGGCCGCACCGCCCTGGCCGCCGACCGCTCGGCCGTGGCGCTGCTCGACACCGACCGCGCCGCGCTCAAGCTGGTCAACGGCGAGGGCATCCCGGAGGTCCAGGGCTCGGGCGACGAGATCCCGCTGTCCCACTCCAACGTGATGACGATGGCCGTCAACAGCCGCCGTCCGGTCTTCGCCGAGTCGCCCGAGTCGCTGAAGGCGCAGCTGCTGGAGGCCGGCGACGACGAGGAGGCGCTGGCCGGGTTCATCAGCCAGGGCGACGAGCGCGCCTGGGTGGGCCTGCCGCTGCTGGCCGCCGGCCGGGCGCTCGGCGCGCTGCGCTTCTCGTTCACGCGCCCGCAGAAGATCTCCCAGGAGGACGGCGTCTTCCTGGAGGCGCTGGCCGGGCAGTGCGCCCTGGCCGTCGAGCGGGCCACGCTCTTCGAGCGCGAGCACCGCACGGCCGAGACGCTCCAGCGCAGCCTCCTGCCCGACCGCCTGCCCGTGGTCAAGGGCCTGGTGCTGGCCCAGCGCTTCCGTTCTGGCAGCCGCCACGTCCAGGTCGGCGGCGACTGGTACGACGCGTTCGTCCTGCAGGACGGGCGTGTCGCGGCGGTCGTCGGCGACGTCATGGGCAAGGGCGTCAAGGCCGCGGCGGGCATGGGCCGCATCCGCAACGCGATGCGGGCGCTCGCGCTCACCAACCCGCCGCCCGCCGCCGTGCTCACGGGCCTCGACCGGGTCTTCGAGGCCACGGAAGAGGAGGAGCAGGTCACCACGCTGGCCTACATGGTCGTCGAGCCGGTCACCGGCGAGGGCACGCTGGCCATGGCGGGCCACCCGCCGCCCGTCCTGGTCTCGCCCCAGGGCACGGCGATCCTGTGCGACGCCGAGCCCGGCACGCCGCTGGGCTGGCCGACCAGCCGCCGGCAGTTCCGGTTCGTGGTGCCGCCGGGACACACCGCGGTGCTCTACTCAGACGGTCTCGTGGAGAACAGGAAGCGAGGGCTTGACGCCGGTCTCGCAGAGATTTGCAGTGTTGTGACCGAAGCGCCGCCTGAGGTGGTCAGCAGTCCGCACATGTTGCTGGACTTCCTGGTTGACCGGATGTTGTCTGGATATGAACAGGATGATGACGTTACCGCGCTCGCAATTCACGTCCCGCCGGCCACGAAGAGTGACTGAATGAAACAGTCATAACGGTTGCTTTCGGGTATCAGTGCCCCGCTTACGTACGCACTACTGTCTTGGTCGGCCTAGGGTGGAGGACAACCGCCGGGAGGTGGCCGTATGGAGTGCGGGGTCGTGCCACAATGCTGTGTCAGGTCCGTCGCGCTTCGCACGGCCTCACCGATCTCCGAGAGAGGCAACAGCCCCCAGCGGGCATCTGGGTCCATTGTCGCCACGCGTTCGTTCGAGAGGTGTTCGTGTCGCCTGCAAGTTCGACTCGCTCGAAGCCACAAGAGCTGAACGAGCCCGTCATTCAGCGACTGCTCGAGCGTGGGCGCTCGCAGGGTTTCCTCGAGTCTGAGGATGTCCGTCAGGCCTTCGAGGAGGCGGACATCCCCATGTCGCACGCCGCCGCGTTCTTGCGGAACCTCAGCAAAGAGGGCGTGACCGTGGTGGTGACCGCCGCGGATTCGGCTGCGCCGAAGAAGTCTCGTGGTCCAGCAAAGCGCCGCACCGCTGCCCCCGTCAAGACCAAGACGGCAGCGGCCGCCAAAGAGCAGCAGCCCGAGACCGTGACCGCGGTCGTGGGCGCCGCTGAGGCCGAGCCGGCCGCCAAGAAGCCGGCTCCGGCCAAGAAGGCCGCTCCCGCTCCGAAGAAGGCGGCTCCGGCCGCCGCCAAGAAGGCCAAGCCAGAAGTCAGCGCTGGGCCTGCCGAGACCAAGCCGAAGGCACCCGAGGGCCTCAAGGCGGCCGACTCCGACGACGACGATCTCGAGCTCGACGGCGACGTGGAGCTGGAGGACCTCGAGGACATCGAGGTCGACGACATCGTGGCCGAGGACGACTCCGACGCCGAGGGTGACTCCGACTCCGACGACGACTCCGACGACGAGCCCAAGGCCGCCGACGTCGCCGCCGCCACCGCGGACAAGACCGAGGACGAGGTCCTCATCCTGTCCGACGACGACGACGACGCCCCGGTCGCCCAGGTGGCCGCCGCCGGCGCCACCGCCGACCCGGTGAAGGACTACCTCAAGCAGATCGGCAAGGTCCCCCTGCTCAACGCTGAGCAGGAGGTCGAGCTGGCCAAGCGCATCGAGGCCGGTCTGTTCGCCGAGGAGCAGCTCGGCGGCGGCGAGACCGACAGCCTGCCGGTCGACGTCCGGGCCGAGCTCGAATGGATCGCCGAAGACGGCCGCCGGGCCAAGAACCACCTGCTGGAGGCCAACCTCCGGCTCGTGGTCTCGCTGGCCAAGCGCTACACCGGGCGCGGCATGCTGTTCCTCGACCTGATCCAGGAGGGCAACCTCGGTCTGATCAGGGCCGTGGAGAAGTTCGACTACACCAAGGGCTACAAGTTCTCCACCTACGCCACGTGGTGGATCCGGCAGGCGATCACGCGTGCCATGGCCGACCAGGCGCGGACCATCCGCATCCCGGTCCACATGGTCGAAGTGATCAACAAGCTGGCCCGGGTCCAGCGGCAGATGCTGCAGGACCTCGGCCGCGAGCCCACGCCGGAAGAGCTGGCCCGCGAGCTGGACATGACGCCCGAGAAGGTCGTCGAGGTCCAGAAGTACGGCCGCGAGCCCATCTCCCTCCACACCCCGCTGGGTGAGGAGGGCGACAGTGAGTTCGGTGACCTCATCGAGGACTCCGAGGCCATCGTGCCGGCCGACGCCGTCAGCTTCACGCTGCTGCAGGAGCAGCTGCACTCCGTTCTCGACACGTTGTCGGAGCGGGAGGCGGGCGTCGTGTCGATGCGGTTCGGCCTCACCGACGGGCAGCCGAAGACGCTCGACGAGATCGGCAAGGTTTACGGGGTCACCCGTGAGCGCATCCGCCAGATCGAGTCGAAGACCATGTCCAAGCTGCGTCACCCGTCCCGGTCCCAGGTTCTGCGCGACTACCTGGACTAGGAGCCACCTCGTCGATCGCCCCGTCCGGAACCCTCCGGGCGGGGCGATCGCCGTTTCCGGGGGCGTCAGGCCGGGTCGGTGACGTGCACGTCGAGCAGCCAGGGGCGGTTCGACCGGGCGGGCTCGGCGAGGTCGACCGTCCAGCCCAGGTTGCCGAGGGTCTTGGCCAGCTCGCCGGGCGTGCCGGGGGCCTCCTCCTGCTGGAGCAGGACGCGGGCGATCTCGCCCCGCGTGGCCTTGGCCATGTGGCTGACGACCTTGCCGTCGCGGAAGACGCGTACCGACACCGACCGGTCGCCGGGCTGCCAGGCCCCCGCGTACGTGGCCGAGCGCAGGTCCACCACCAGCCCCGGCAGCCGGTCCAGCTCCTTGGCCAGGTGCGTGCGCCAGTAGGCGGCCAGGCCGCCCAGCGGCGGCAGGCTGACCCCCATCGACAGGCGGTACGGCGGCACCCGGTCGGAGACGCGCAACACGCCCCACAGGCCGGAGAAGATCAGCACGGACTCCTCCGCCCTGGCCCTGGCGGCGTCGTCCAGGGTGTTCAGGCCGAGGTTGTCGTACAGGACGCCGGTGTAGAGATCGGCGGCGGGAAGGGTGGGCGCGGTCTTCAGCGCCGTGTTCTTGGCCGCCTCGCCCGCCAGACCGGGCGTCAGCCCGAGCACCTGCGCGGCGTCGCGGCGCTTGGAGGCCCGGATGAGCGCGGTCATGACCCGCTTGCGGGCACGGTCGAGCTTGGGGAAGGACAGCTCGCCGAGCGGCGGACCGCTCCCCTCGGCGGCCTTTCCTTCGGACGGCGGCAGCAGAATCAGCACAACCCCACACCCTAACGGGCCGGTCAGAGGGTGTTCGCGCTGGTCGGCTAGGCTGCGCGGATGAACGTCGACCTGCTGGTGCACCAGGCGTGGCCGGCCTACGAGCAGCGTGCCCACGACGGCTGGGTGCTGCGTTCCGCCGGCGGCGTGACCAAACGGGCGAACTCGGTGCTCGCCCTGAACGCCCCCGCCGACCTGGACGCCGCGATCGGCGCCGCCGAGGCGTTCTACGGCGAGCGGGGACAGAGCTGCGCCTTCTCCGTCGGCCCCGGCACCTGGGCCGGCCTGGACGCCGAGCTGGCCCGCAGAGGGTACGAGCTGGTCGATCCGACGGTCGTCATGGCCGGATCGCCGTCGGCCGAGCCGCGCGGCCCGGTGCGGATCGAGGACCATCCGTGGCCGGAATGGCTGGAGACCTGGTGGTCCGTGGACGGCCGGTACGGCGCCGGCCTGGAGGAGGCCGCCCGCATCTGCACCGGCGTGCCCGCCTGGTACGGGGCCGTTGAGGAGGACGGCGTGCCGGTGGCGGTCGGCCGGGTCGTGCCGCAGGGGGACACGGCGGGGATCTTCTGCATGGCGACGTTGCCGCGGGCCCGGCGGCGCGGGCTGGCCCGTACGGTGCTGCGCGCCCTGACCAGGCATGCCGGGGCGAAGAACGCGTACCTGGTCACCACCGAGCCCAACCACGGGGCCCAGGCTCTGTACCGCAGCGAGGGTTTCCAGCCCATCGGCCGATACCACTACCGCGTACGAACACCGTGAGCCGTACGACCAGCCTGGACGAGAGGCATGTGTACGGCCCGAACCACGCCGCGCGCAGAGGGTCTTGGCTCCGGCGCCCGGGCGGCCCTCTGACCACCATGCGGAAGGCCTAGTGCACGGCAGGCACCGCCTGCGCCCCGCCTCCGCCCGCGCTCTGGATCTGCCTGCACGTGTGTCCAGGGCCGCCGCCTGCGTGCGCCCGGACATCGCCTGCGTGTGGCCTGATTCACCGCCTGCGTGTGCCCTGGACCACCGTCTTCGTGCAACCCGGCGACCGCCTTTGCGCACCCAGCCCTGCCTGTGCGCGGTCTGGCCGCTACGTGCGTGTGACCTGAACCATCCCTTGCGGGCGCTCAGGCCACCGCCTGGACGGGGTTGAACGCAGAACGGCGATCCCGGCGTGGTGTGCCGGGATCGCCGAACTGGTCGTGCAATATGTGGTTATGTGATCACAACGAACGCGTCAGCGGTCGTCGTTGGGGTTCATTGATGGGGTTTCGCTGAGGCGAGCCGACTCGTCCAGGATGTCGGCGCCCTTTTCGCGCAGCGCTGCGACGTGCTGACGCCCATGGTGGGCGCAGAACAGCAGCTCCCCACCAACAGGCAGGGTCGCGCGAATGTAGGCCTGGGCGCCGCAGCGGTCGCAGCGGTCGAGGGCCGTCAGCGGCTTAACGGGGGCGAGAGCTCCAGTCACGTATCGCCTTTCGGGTCACCCCCGCCGAAGCGAGGATCTGGCGTCAGTCACTTGAGAGAACATCTAACCGGACGTGGACGTTCCCAACCTCCGCCTCGCTACGCCCAGAGCAGAATGTGTCCGAAAGTAATGGTGATCAGCCGGTTGGTAACGGCAAACGTGTCGCCATGGCAAGCTTGTACGCGCGCCTGAGGGAAGAACGGTAGGCTACGCACACGTGTTCGATGCTTAGACCAGGGGAGCAAGAGTGACGGTAGTGGAGGCGGGTTACACAGCTCGTCACCTGTCGGTGCTTGAGGGCCTCGAGGCCGTACGCAAGCGGCCGGGCATGTACATCGGGTCCACCGACAGCCGCGGGCTCATGCACTGCCTCTGGGAGATCGTGGACAACGGGGTCGACGAGGCCCTGGCCGGCCACTGCGACCGCATCGAGGTCGAGCTCTACGCCGACGGCTCCATCGAGGTGCGGGACAACGGCCGCGGCATCCCCGTTGACATCCACCCCAAGACCGGCCTGGCCGGCGTCGAGCTCGTCTACACCAAGCTTCATGCCGGCGGCAAGTTCGGCAGCGGCTCCTACGGCGCCTCCGGCGGCCTCCACGGCGTGGGCGCCTCCGTGGTCAACGCCCTGTCCTCCCGGCTCGACGTCGAGGTCGACCTCGACGGGCGGGTCCACGAGATCAGCTTCAGGCGCGGCGTGCCCGGCGTCTTCGACGGCGACGGGCCCACGGCCAAGTTCAAGAAGAAGTCCGGGCTGCGGATCGGCGGCAACCTGCCCAAGAACGTCACGGGCACCCGTGTGCGCTTCTGGGCCGACAAGCAGATCTTCCTGCCCGACGCCGAGGTCTCGCTCGACGAGATCCACGTGCGCCTGCGGCAGACCGCGTTCCTGGTGCCCGGCCTGACCCTGGCGGTCTTCGACAGCAGGGGCGAGGAGCGTACCGGCGAGGAGTTCCGCTTCGACGGCGGCATCTCCGAGTTCACCGAGTTCCTGGCCCGCGACGAGCCCGTCTGCGAGGTGCTGCGGCTGCAGGGCGTGGGCCACTTCCACGAGACCGTGCCGGTCCTCGACGACCAGGGCCACATGACGCCCACCGAGGTGCAGCGCGAGCTCACCGTCGACGTGGCGGTCCGGTGGGGCAAGGGTTACGAGTCGACCGTGCGCTCGTTCGTCAACGTGATCGCCACGCCCAAGGGCGGCACCCACCTGACCGGTTTCGAGCGCGGCCTGGTCCGCACGATCAACGAGCTGCTGCGCGAGACCCGGCTGCTGAAGAGCGGCGACGACCCGGTCAACAAGGAGGACATCTCCGAGGGGCTGACCGGCGTGGTCACCGTCCGGGTGCCCGAGCCGCAGTTCGAGGGGCAGACCAAGGAGGTGCTCGGCACCTCCGCGGCCACCCGCATCGTCTCCCACGTGGTCTCGCGCGAGCTCAAGGAGCTGTTCGCCAACCCGCCGCGCGGGTTCAAGCAGCCGCTGCGGGCCGTGCTGGAGAAGATCGTCGCCGCCGCCAAGGCCCGCATCGCGGCCCGCGAGCATCGCGACAACCAGCGGCGCAAGAGCGCCCTGGAGAACTCCGCGCTGCCCGCCAAGCTGGTCGACTGCCGCAGCGACGCCGTCGACCGCAGCGAGCTGTTCATCGTCGAGGGCGACTCCGCGCTCGGCACGGCCAAGCTGGCCCGCGACTCCGAGTTCCAGGCGCTGCTGCCGATCCGCGGCAAGATCCTCAACGTGCAGAAGGCGTCCGTGAGCGACATGCTCAAGAACGCCGAGTGCGCCGCGATCATCCAGGTGGTGGGGGCCGGGTCGGGGCGTTCGTTCGACATCGAGGCGGCCCGCTACGGCAAGGTCATCCTCATGGCCGACGCCGACGTCGACGGCGCGCACATCCGCTGCCTGCTGCTCACCCTGTTCCACCGCTACATGCGGCCGATGGTGGAGGCCGGCCGGGTGTTCGCGGCCGTGCCGCCGCTGCACCGCATCGAGCTCACCAACCCCGGGCGCGGCAAGGAGAAGTACATCTACTGCTACTCCGACGCCGAGCTGCAGAAGGTCCTGCGCGACCTGGAACGGCGGGGCAAGCGCTGGAAGGACCCGGTGCAGCGGTACAAGGGCCTCGGGGAGATGGACGCCGACCAGCTCGCCGAGACCACGATGGACCCGCGGCACCGGGTGCTGCGCCGGGTGCGCATCGAGGACGCCGAGGGGGCCGAAGCCATCTTCAGCCTGCTCATGGGGAGCGACGTGGCGCCGCGACGGGAGTTCATCGTCAGCAGCGCGGCCGAGGTCGACCGCGACCACATCGACGCCTGAGCCTGGAGGCTCTCACCCGGGGTCACGTATCTGACCCCGGGTTTCGCTGACCCCGGCTCAAGTCTGACCCCGGGTTTCGCTGACACCGGCTCAAGCAAGGGCCCAGGTTCAAGGGCCTCGCGCCCATGTCCGCGGCGCTACCGTGCTGCAACTTGGCTGACAGGACACCAGCGGGCGGCAACGCGATGCCGGGCTTCCGCAGTGGCCTCTTATGTGTCCCCCGACCGTAAGACGGGCCCTGTGTCATGGGCTGCGCCCTGGCCGGGCTTCGGGGGCCGCCGAATGTCATGTCACCGCGCCTCAATCTGGCCCCTGGGCGCTCAAGGTATGGCGGTGTCATCGGCCCAGGCGGCGTTGGGTACGGGAGGACGCCGGATTCTGGGTGTCATCGGGCCAGGGCGACGCCCGGCTCAGGAGGACGCCGGGCAACGGGCTCAGAGCGGGCATCGGGTTCAGGGGGACATTCAGGGCCTCGGAACGCCCCCGGCATCGGGGTTTCTGGCCCAAGGAGGTGTGGTGTTGCCGGCGGATGGCGCGCGGGCTGGCTTGAGGAAGTCCTCATGGGAGGTCGGCGCGGAGCTCCTGGCCGGGGCGCGGGCGCTACACGTTTGGTAGGGCGAGGGGTTGCTTGGCAACCCAGCGACCCGGTCTCGAAGGGTTCTGCCCCGGTCGGAATGGGCCCGTCGCTCCCGCCGCCGGAGGGCTCGCCCTGGTGGCACGCCGGTCACAGGGCGTTCAGGGGCGCTTGCGGTGATGCGCTCTCTGTCGCACGTGGTCTTTCCCAGGCAGCCTCGGTCTCGCCCGCCATCGACGGTTCGGCCGGCTGGGATGGGCTCCGTTTGCAGCGCAGCGCGCCTTAGGTTCTGTGTCCGCTGCAGAGATGCGCAGTGGGTATGGGCCGCTCGGGCCCGTTCATGGTTACGCATAGAGCATTGACCGGGGCTGTGGGCGCGTCGGCTTGGGGCGTCACCCGGAACCTGCGCCGCTTCGGTGTGCCCGCGCAGAACGTGGGAGCCAGTCATCACGGTGGCCGCTGGAAGGCGCGCTTGGGGCATCGAGGGCCTTGCACCAGCTTCGTTGACCGGCGTCGCTCCGGACGGGCCCTGGCCCCAAGGCCCTCAGGGCTCAGGTAGGGCTTCTGAGTCCAACGGCTGGGGCTGGGGCGCTCCTAGGGCTTTCTGGCGGCTCCTGGGGCCCTGTGGCGGCGTTGGCGGGCGTGTTGGCGGGCCTCTTGGTGTTGCGGTGCAGTGAGGTGCACGGTGGGCCGCCCGCATGCGGGGCCTGAGGAGGCCATGAGGGGAGGGCGGCAAGTCGGGGAGCGAGGTAGGGGCCTGGGCCTGGTGCCCAGCATCGGGATTGCAGGTGGGGCTTGAGTGCTCATGGCGCATAGGGCCCTGCTGGTGGGATGGCTGCTTCTGGGGACTGGCAATTCCCCGGTCCGGGCTCGGTTCTGGGCTCTTGGTGGGCTTCTGTGGTGGGTAGGGGTTTCCGGCCCGCTTCGCGCTTCCCTCCTTGCGGAGGGTAAGCGTCAATTACATAGTGTCATCAACGGGTCAGCGGGGTACGGGCGGGACGCAGCCGTTTCGCGGATTACCTCCTCGGACGAGCCCTGCCAGATCCCCCCACGAAGTTCACGGCCCCGATGGGCGGGGGGAGAGGAACGGCGATGGGGGTGACCGCGGGGGCGGCGGTGGACCTGGGGGCGGCGCGCATGCAGATGGCGTTGTCCCTCGGCTGGCACATCATCATCGCCTGTCTCGGCGTCGGCATGCCCGCCATCACCCTGCTGGCCGAGTGGCGCGGGCATCGCACCGGGGACAACAACTACCGGCTGCTGGCGCGACGCTGGGCCAGGGCGCTCGGGGTGCTGTTCGCGGTCGGCGCGGTCTCGGGGACGATCCTGTCGTTCGAGATGGGCCTCCTGTGGCCGGGCATGATGGGCGTGTACGGCGAGGTCATCGGCCTGCCGTTCTCGCTGGAGGGCATCGCGTTCTTCGTCGAGGCCATCTTCCTCGGCATCTACCTGTACGCCTGGGACCGCCTGCGTCCCGTCCCGCACCTGCTGACCGGGATCCCGATCGTGTTGGCGGGGGTGGCCAGCGCGTTCTTCGTGGTCGCCGCCAACGCCTGGATGCAGCAGCCCACCGGGTACGAGGTCGCGGGCGGCCGGATCGTCGCCGTCGATCCATGGGCGGCGATGTTCAACCGGGCCACGCCGCCCCAGACCGTGCACATGATCCTGGCGGCGTTCATGGTGGCCGGGTTCCTGATGGCCGGCGTGTACGCGGTCGCCATGCTGCGCGGCCGGCGCGACCGCTACCACCGGCTCGGCCTGCTGCTGCCGCTCACGGTCGCGGCGGCCGTCACGCCCGTGCAGATCGGTGTCGGCGACTGGGCAGCGCACTTCGTGGCCGAGTACCAGCCGGTCAAGCTGGCCGCCATGGAGGGCGTGTTCCGTACGGGCCGGGGCGTGCCGCTGCACCTGGGCGGGGTCGCGGTGGACGGCGAGCTGAAGTACGCCCTGGAGATCCCCTACGGCCTGTCCCTGCTGGCCCACTGGAACCCGCACGCGGAGATCACCGGCCTGGAGCAGGTGCCGCTCGCCGACCGGCCGCCGGTCAACATGGTGCACTGGGCGTTCCAGATCATGGTGCTGGTGGGCTTCGGGCTGCTGCTGCTCGGGGCCTGCCTCGCGCTGTCCTGGAAACGGCGGCGTGACCTGCCGGAGTCCCCGTGGTTCCTGCGCGCCGCCGCGCTGTCGGGCGTGGCCGCCGTGCTGGCGCTGGAGAGCGGCTGGGTGGTCACCGAGGTCGGACGCCAGCCGTGGATCGTGTTCCGGGTGATGCGCACGGCGGAGGCGGTCAACCCCGCGCCGGGCCTGGTGTACGGGTTCGCGCTGGTCACGGCCGTCTACGTGGTCCTGACCGTGGCCACCGTGTACGTGATGCGCCGTCTGTCCCGCGACGTGCCGGTGCCGCTGGCGCCGCAGGAGCCCGACGTCACCGGCTACAAGGTCGTGTGACGATGCCGCTGCCGCAGATCATGCTGGCCGTCCTGTGGATCGGGCTGACGGCGTACGTCCTGTTCGGCGGCGCCGACTTCGGCGGCGGCGTCTGGGACCTGCTGGCGGGCGGCGCCGAGCGCGGACGGCGACGGCGGGCCCTGGTGGAGCACTCCATCGGCCCGGTCTGGGAGGCCAACCACGTCTGGTTGATCTTCGTGATCGTGCTGGCCTGGACCGGCGTGCCGTCGGTGTTCGCCTCGGTCGCCTCCACCCTCTACATCCCGCTCACGCTGGTGGCGCTGGGCGTGATCGGGCGCGGCGCGGCGTTCGCGTTCCGCAAGGTCTCCTCGCGGCTCTGGCAGCGGCGGCTGTTCGGCGCCACCTTCGCCTTCTCCTCGGTGGTGACCCCGTTCTTCCTCGGCGCCGCGGCGGGCGGCATCGCCTCCGGCCGGGTGCCGCCCGGCGTCGCCAAGGGCGACCTGGTCGGGAGCTGGGTCAACCCCACGTCGATGGCGGTCGGCGCGCTGGGCGTCGGCACGGCCGCGTACCTGGCCGCCGTCTACCTGACCCGCGACGCCCAGCGCGGCGGCCAGAAGGACCTGGCCGAGGAGTTCCGGCGGCGGGCGCTGGGCTGCGGGGCGGTGGTCGGCGTGCTGGCGGCGGTGAGCCTGCTCGTGCTGCGCGCCGACGCGCCCGCCCTGTTCGCCGAGCTGACCACCGGCCGCGCCCTGCCGCTGCTGGCGCTGTCGGTGCTGGCCGGGCTGGCCTCGCTGGTGCTGCTGTGGCGGCGGGCCTATCTGGCGGTACGCCTCAGCGCCGCGCTGGCCGTGACCGGGCTGCTGTGGGGCTGGGGCGTGGGGCAGTACCCCGTGCTGCTCCCCGGCCTCACCCTCGACCAGGCCGCGGCCACCGACGCGGTGCTGGCGGCCAGCCTGGGCTCGCTGGCCGTCGGCGCGGTCCTGCTGGTCCCGTCGTTGTGGTGGTTGTACGCCACCTTCCAGCGCGAGCGCGGCGAGATCAGTCGCCGACCGGCGTGAGCAGGCCCGTGCGCACGTCGTAGATCGCGCCCGTCACCGGCATGTCGGCGGGCAGGAACGGGGTCGTGCGGATGCGGGTGAGGTCGTGGCGCAGCGCCTCGCCCTGGTCGGGGACGGTGTGGAACTCCAGGCTGCGGGTGTCCACACCGCGGGCGCTGGTCAGGTCGTGCACGTCGGCGTCCGTCACCTTGGTCATCCCGCAGTCGGTGTGCGGCATGACCAGGACGCGCTCGACGCCCAGCAGGTACACGGCGAGGACCAGCGTGCGCAGCACGTCGTCGGTAACCCGCGCGCCGGCGTTGCGCAGGATCTTGGCGTCGCCGGGCTGCAGGCCCAGCAGGCCCAGCGGGTCGATGCGGGAGTCCATGCAGGTCACCACGGCAAGCCCGCGGGCTGCCCGGCCGGTGAGCCCGGAGTCGCCGAAGTCCTTGGCGTACTTCGCGTTGGCGGCATACAGGTCGTCGAACGCAGTCATGCCTCAGATCTTCCCTTACGTCCCAAAGATGATGCTTTCCGGGGTGGCGACTGGCGCGAGTTCCCGAAGGTCCCACGAAAATCACTCACCTTGCGTGATGATGTCGTCACCATCTGTACGTCGTCGAAGAAGGTCAGTCGTGAGTAGGTCCGAATCGCTCGCCGCGTATCTCCGCGCTCAGGCCCGGCGCCGCCTCGACCGTGTGGAGTCCAACGACGACGGGCGCAACGCCAGATGCGCGCTGGCCCTGCTCGACACCGCCGCGTACGCCGCCGGCCTGCCCGAGGACGACCCGATCATCCTCATGCTCGACCAGGCGGGCTGCTACGGGCCGCTCGGCTGCGAGGAGTTCGACCCGGGGGAGGCCGGCGTCCGGCTGATCCGGTCGTGGACCGGCGGCGAGCCCCACGAACTCCTGCTCGCCCTGCCCGTCGCCATCGAGGCCGCCGCCTCCGCCTGAGCGCGTTCAGGCTGCGGTCAGGCACTGTTCAGGCCGTGGGCTCGTTCCCCGGCCGCCACTTGATGCCGCAGCCGATCGAGGCGCGCTGCTCGGCCGGGACGGGATCGCCCGCCAGCAGCGCGTCGATCGCCGCGCGCAGCGAGGAGCCCGTCACCGGGACCGAGTTGCCCGGGCGCGACCCGTCGAACTCTCCCCGGTAGACGAGTCGCAGGTCGCCGTCGTAGAGGAAGAAGTCGGGCGTGCAGGCCGCGCGGTAGGCCTTGGCGACGTCCTGGGTGTCGTCCAGCAGGTACGGGAACGGGAACCCCGCGCGCCGGGCCTGCCCGGCCAGGTGTGTGGGATCATCGTCGGGGTAGTTCACGCTGTCGTTGCTGCAGATGCCCACCACTGACAGCCTGGAGCCGTAGCCCGCGGCCAGTGTGCCGAGGCCCGTCTCGATGTGCCGTACGTAGGGGCAGTGGTTGGACAGGAAGACCACGAGCGTGGCGGGAGAGCCCTTGAGGTCCGCGAGCGAGACGCTGCCGCCGTCGATGGCGGTGAGGTCGAAGGCGGGCGCGGGAGTGCCCAGGGGAACCATGAACGAATTGGCAGCCATGACCCTCATTCTCGTCGGCCGGGACGCCGGCGAAACAAGTCCAGGAGGTGAATGATGGCCGGCATCGCGGAGTTCCGCACGACGGTCCTCGACTGCCCGGAGCCGCGGGCGCTCGCCGAGTTCTACTCGCGCCTGCTCGGCTGGCCCGTCACGTACGAGGACGACACCTGGGTGGTCGTCGAGGACGGCGGCTCGCCCAAGCGCCTGGCCTTCCAGCGCGTGCCCGGCCACCGGCCGCCGACCTGGCCGGAGGGCGATCGGCCGCAGCAGCTCCACATCGACGTCACCGTCACCGACATGGACAAGGCCGAGCGGCAGGTGCTGGAGATCGGCGCGACCAAGCACGAGCGGCAGCCGAGCGAGGACGACAGCTTCCGGGTCTTCCTCGACCCCGCCGGCCACACGTTCTGCCTCTGCCGCGACTGACCGGACACCCGCCCCGCGCAGGCGGGGCGGGCCTCCGTGACGCCGGTCAGCCGGGGATCACTCCTCGTCGGACGCCGGCGGCGCCGGCGCGTCGGCCTGCGGCCCCGCGGCCAGGGCGCCGCCGACGGCGCCGATGGTGTGGGTCAGCCGCACGCCGGAGCCGTCGCGGCGGCCGATCTCCTCCGGCAGCGGCACCGGCTTGCCCACCGCCGACACGGCCTTGGCGGGCGCGGGGCCGGCCCAGGCGAGCAGCAGCTCGTCCTCGCCCTTCAGGAACCGCTGGGCCCGCACGCCGCCGGTGGCCCGGCCCTTGGCAGGGAACTCGGCGTAGTCGGAGACCTTGCCGCCCCCGACCTGCGTGCCCGGCAGCGCCGTCGAGGACCCGGCCACGGTGACCACCTGCGCCGGACGCGAGGGGTCGACCACGCCGAACCAGATCACCCGGGCGCCGCCGTCGAGCCGGATGCCGGCCATGCCGCCGGCCGGACGCCCCTGGGGACGCACCAGCGAGGCCGGGTAACGCAGGAGCTGGGCGTCGGAGGAGATGAAGACCAGGTCGTGGTCCTCGGAGTCGAGCTCGGCGGCGCCCACCACGGTGTCGCCGTCCTTGAGGGTGATCACTTCGAAGTCGTCGCGGTTGGCCGGGTAGTCGGGCACCACCCGCTTGACCACGCCCTGGGCCGTGCCGAGCGCCAGCCCGGGGCTGTCGGGGTCGAGCGAGCCGAGGCCCACGACCTTCTCGTCGGGCTGCAGCGAGACGAACTCGGAGACCGGATGGCCGCCCGACAACGTCGGCGGGTTGGCCGAGGGCGGCAGCGTCGGCAGGTCGACGACCTGGACCCGGATCAACCGGCCCAACGACGTCACCACGCCCACCTCGCCGCGTACGGACGTGCGGGCCACCGACACCAGCACGTCGTGCGCCGAACGGTCGCCCTCACCCGCCAGCGGAGCCGCGTCGGAGGTGCGGGCCAGCAGCCCCGTGGAGGACAGCAGCGCCCAGCACGGGTCGTCGGCCACCTGGAGCGAGGCCACCGGCGTGCGGGCCACGCCCGGCGCCTCCAGCAGCACGGTACGGCGCGGCGTGGCGTACTTCTTGGCCACCTCGGCCAGCTCGCCCGAGACCACCTGCCGCAGCTTCGCCTCCGAGGACAGGATCTCGGTGAGCGCCGCGATCTCCTCGCTCAGCGTCTGCTTCTCCTGGTCGAGCTCCAGCTTGTCGAACCGGGTCAGCCGGCGCAGCGGCGTGTCGAGGATGTAGGCGGCCTGGATCTCGGTCAGGTCGAAGACCTCCATCAACCGGGCGCGGGCCTGCGCCGAGTCGTCGGAGGAACGGATGACCTGGATGACCTCGTCGATGTTGAGCAGCGCGATGATCAGGCCGTCGACCAGGTGCAGGCGCTCCTCGCGCTTGCGCCGGCGGTACTCGGACCTGCGCCGCACGACCTCCAGCCGGTGGTCGACGTAGACCTGCAGCAGCTCGCGCAGGCCGAGCGTGCGCGGCTCGCCGTCGACCAGGGCGACGTTGTTGATGCCGAAGGTCTCCTCCATCGGCGTGAGCCGGTAGAGCTCCTCCAGGACGGCCTCGGGGATGAAGCCGTTCTTGATCTCGATGACCAGGCGCAGGCCCTTGTGCCGGTCGGTGAGGTCCTTCAGGTCGGCGATGCCCTGGAGCTTCTTGCTGGTCACCAGCTCCTTGATCTTGGTGACCACGCGCTCGGGGCCGACGTTGTAGGGCAGCTCGGTGACGATGATGCCCTTGCGCCGCGGCGTGATCTGCTCGACCGCGCACCTGGCCCGCATGCGGAACGTGCCGCGCCCGGTCTCGTAGGCGTCGCGCACGCCCTGGAGCCCGATGATCGAGCCGCCGGTCGGCAGGTCGGGGCCGGGCACGAACTTCATCAGCTCGTCGAGCGTGGCGTCGGGCTTCTTGATCAGGTGGCGGGCGGCGGCCACGACCTCGGCGAGGTTGTGCGGCGCCATGTTGGTCGCCATGCCGACCGCGATGCCGGTGGTGCCGTTGACCAGCAGGTTGGGGAACGCCGACGGCATGACCGTGGGCTCGGTCTCCTGGCCGTCGTAGTTGGGCTTGAAGTTGACGGTGTCCTCGTCGAGCGACTCCACCATGAGCATCGCCGCCGGGGCCAGCCTGGCCTCGGTGTACCGCATGGCGGCCGGCAGGTCGTCGGGGGAGCCGAAGTTGCCGTGGCCGTCGACCAGCGGCAGGCGCATCGAGAACGGCTGCGCCAGGCGCACGAGGGCGTCGTAGATGGCGCTGTCGCCATGGGGGTGGAGCTTGCCCATGACGTCGCCGACGACGCGCGAGGACTTGACGTGGCCGCGCTCTGGACGCAGGCCCATCTCGCTCATGGAGTAGAGGATGCGCCGCTGCACCGGTTTGAGGCCGTCGCGAGCGTCGGGCAGAGCCCGCTGGTAGATCACCGAGTACGCGTACTCGAGATAGCTCTTGCGCATCTCGGAGGAGACGTCGATGTCGACGATCCGCTCCTCGAAGTCCTCAGGCGGGGGTGCAGTCGTACGTCGGGCCATGTCGAACATTGTGCCGAAGAGACTCGGGTGCCCGCGACTCGTCGGCGCGCCGCCCTGCTCTTGACCAAGCAATTGCTTGGGTCTTACCGTCGGAGGCGAGGACCCCGTCCACCCGCCTCCGGAGGCTTCGCCATGATCGAGTTCCATCCCGTGACCAAGCACATCGGCGCCGAGGTCACCGGGGTCGATCTGCGCAAACCCCTCTCCCCGGAAGACGTCGCGACCCTGCGCGAGGGGTGGCTGCGGCACCTGGTGCTGTTCTTCCGCGACCAGCACATCGACGACGAGCAGCACCTGCAGTTCGCCCTCAACTTCGGCACGATCAACCACCCGGCGTTCAAGAAGGACTCCGGCAGCCCGATCCACATCCTCGACCAGACCTCCCCGAAAGGCGAGGGCGGGGACGAATGGCACAGCGACAACACCTTCGAGCCCACGCCGCCGATGGGCTCGCTGCTGCGCTGCATGCAACTGCCGAGCGTGGGCGGCGACACCTGCTGGGCCAACACCTACCTGGCCTACGAGACGCTGTCGCCGTCGATCCAGCGGCTGTGCGACGAGCTGACCGCCGTGCACGACATCACGATGTCGATGAAGAAGGCGATCTCCAAGGGGCACCCGTTCGACCTGGCCGAGATCCAGGCCAAGTGGCCGCCGGTGGAGCGCCCGGTGGTCCGGGTGCACGCCGAGACCGGGCGCAAGGCCCTGTTCGTCAACCGGGCCTCCACCACCCGCCTGGTGGGGCTGAGCGACCGGGAGAACGAGGCCCTGCTGCCGCTGCTCATCGACCACATCCGCTCGCCCGAGTACCAGTGCAGGCTGAACTGGCGTCCCGGCACGCTGGCCTTCTGGGACAACCGACCCACCCAGCACTACGCGGTCGCCGACTACACCGAACGCCGCCGCATGCACCGCGTCACGATCAACGCCTTCCCCGAGCACGCGGACGAGGAGCGCCTCACAGCTTGAGCGAGGCCCAGCCCGACAGGGCGAGGAACAGGAACAGCAGCGTCTCCACGCCGTAGACGATGTTGCGTCCGGTCGGGCCGAACAGCACGTACGCCACGGCGGCGAGCGTGCACCCGACCACGAGGAGCACGTCCACCACCCCGAGCACGATCGCCAGCGCGAGGCGTACCAGGAACCACAGGAAGCCCAGGCCGAACCAGCTCGACATCGTGGAGTCGTCGTAGGCCCACCTGGACAGCGCCATGGGGGAGTAGAAGGAGGTGTCCCAGTACTCCTGCCAGCGCTCCCCGATGCCCGCCGACCGCTCCTTGACGGTGGCCTGGGCGTTCTTGAACTCGATGGTCTGCACGGCGCCGTTCGTCACGTCGATGAGCACCTGCCGGCGGACGACCTGGATCACGGCCGTGCCGTTCACCACGGCCATGAACTCGCCGGAACCGCTGTTGACCTTGTAGATGTGATCGAAGCCCGCCACGTCCGGCTTGTCCGGGCTTCTGCGGGCGTCGCGGACGACCACGTAGAAGGCGTCGTCGTCGGCCTCGGGCAGGTTGTACTCGGCGCCGATCGAGAAGATGCCGACCGGCGTGACCAGCGAGGTCTCCCCCGAGACCTGCACCTTGCCGTCGCTTCCCCACTCCAGCTTCACCGGCAGGAAGGCGGGGTGGTAGGACGCCTTCACGTCGGTCCCGGCGCAGCCCGCCGTGGTGAGGATCATGACGGCCAGCACCACCCGGGCCATCATCTCGAAGTGATCTTTCGTGTTCCTCCGGCGACGCGTCGCCGCCGGTACGACCGGGGTGTGGACAAGCCCCGTCATCAGCCCTCCTGGGGGGCGAAAGCGCTTGACGACTGCTCAACGTTCCGTCCCGCCCCCCGGTTCCGCACGGCGGACCCCGCACCTTCGTCCGGGCGGGGACGCGCGGTGGGCCTGTTCCGTCGGTGGAAGCTGGTAATAAGGGGGGCATGATTGAAGCCCCCGACGCGGCGATGCTGCGCGAAGAGGCCGAGGAGCGGCTGCGGGCCCTGGCCGGCGACCACGCCCGGCTGCGAGACGACCAGTGGTCCGCCATCGAGGCGCTCGTGCTCGACCGGCGCAGGGTGCTCGTCGTGCAGCGCACCGGCTGGGGCAAGTCCGCCGTCTACTTCGTGGCCACCGCCCTGCTGCGCGAGCTCGGCGAGGGCCCCACGGTCATCGTCTCGCCGCTGCTCGCCCTCATGCGCAACCAGATCGCCGCCGCCGAGCGCGCCGGCATCAGGGCCGTCACCATCAACTCCGCCAACCCCGAGGCGTGGGAGGAGATCTACGGCCAGGTCGCCGAGGGCATGGTCGACGTGCTGCTGGTCAGCCCCGAGCGGCTCAACAACCCCGACTTCCGCGACAACGTGCTGCCCGAGCTGGCCGAGAGCGCCGGGCTCGTGGTCGTCGACGAGGCCCACTGCATCTCCGACTGGGGCCACGACTTCCGGCCCGACTACCGCCGGCTCGCCACGCTGTTCGACGAGCTGCCGCCCGGCATCCCGGTGCTGGCCACCACCGCCACGGCCAACGCCCGCGTCACCCGCGACGTCGCCGAGCAGATGGGCGAGGGCACGTTCGTGCTGCGCGGCCCGCTGGAGCGCGAGAGCCTGCACCTGAGCGTCGTCAAGCTGCCCTCGGCCGAGCAGCGCCTGGCCTGGCTGGCCCAGACCCTGCGCGAGCTGCCGGGCTCCGGCATCGTCTACACGCTCACCGTCGCCGCCGCCCACGAGATCGCCGGCTACCTGCGCGAGCAGGGCCACGAGGTGGCCGCCTACTCCGGCCAGACCGACCCGGCCGAGCGGCTGGCCGCGGAGGAGGCGCTGCTCAACAACAAGATCAAGGCGCTGGTCGCCACGAGCGCGCTCGGCATGGGGTTCGACAAGCCCGACCTGGGCTTCGTCGTGCACGTCGGCGCGCCGCAGTCGCCCGTCGCCTACTACCAGCAGGTCGGCCGGGCCGGGCGCGGCGTCGAGCGGGCCGAGGTCATCCTGCTGCCCGGCACGGAAGACCGCGAGATCTGGGCCTACTTCACCTCCCTGGCCTTCCCGCCCGAGCCCGTCGTGCGCGCCACGCTCCAGGCGCTCGAACAGGGCGGCGTGATGTCCACCCAGGCCCTGGAGACCGCGGTCGACCTGAGCCGCAGCCGCCTGGAGATGATGCTCAAGGTCCTCGACGTCGACGGAGCCGTGCGCCGGGTCAAGGGCGGCTGGGAGTCCACCGGCGAGCCCTGGGCCTACGACACCGAGCGCTACGCCCGCATCGCCGCCGAGCGCAAGGCCGAGCAGGACGCCATGCTGCGCTACCTGACCACCGAGGAGTGCCGCGAGCAGTACCTGCGCAGGCACCTCGACGACGACACCGCCACGCCCTGCGGCCGCTGCGACAACTGCACCGGCCGCCACCGCTCGCCGGAGATCGCCGCCCAGGCCGTCGAGACCGCCCGCGAGCGTCTGAGCAGGCCCGGCGTCGAGATCGAGGCGCGCCGGCAGTGGCCCACCGGCCTGGCCGACCTGTCCGGCAGGATCAAGCCCGAGCTCGGCGCCGAGCCGGGCCGCGCGCTCGGCCGGCTGACCGACATCGGCTGGGGCAACCGGCTGCGCGAGCTGCTCGCCGGAGCCGACGGGCCGATGGCCGACGACATGTTCAAGGCCGTCGTCCAGGTGTTGTCGGCGTGGGACTGGAAGGAGCGGCCGGTGGCCGTGGTCAACGTGCCGTCGGCGACGCGCCCGCAGCTCGTGCGCGGCTTCGCCGAACGGCTGGCGCAGGTGGGCCGGCTGACCTACCTGGGCGAGCTGGGCTACCGGGCGGGGTCGCCCGGCCGGCAGTTCAACAGCGCCAAGCGCGTCCAGGCGATCAGGGGCACGCTGGCGATGCCGAAGGACCTCGGCGCCGCGATCGCGCAGTGCGGCGGCCCGGTGCTGCTGATCGACGACCGCGTGGACACGGGCTGGACGATGACCCTGGCGGCGGCCCTGATCCGGCACGCGGGCGCGCCGGCGGTGCTGCCGCTCGCGCTGGCCACCACGTCCTGACCGGCGGAAGGAAGCCCGGCCGGGGCAGGAGAAGCCCGGCCGGGGAACGGGTCAGAACGGCGGGCGCGCGCCCAGGTGCATGATGGCCTTGGCGGCGAGCCGGCACCCGGCGGCCAGCGACTCGGCCGGCGGCTTGCCGGCCAGCCACGGCGGCAGGAACCCGGCCGAGAACGCGTCACCCGCGCCCGTGCCGTCGACGATCTTGTCGACCGGCTCGGCGGCCACCCGGACCGGGTCGGGGCGGCCGTTGCTGAACCACAGCGCGCCCTCGGCGTTCATCTTGATGACGACCTGCGGGAACCACGCGGTGAGCACCTTGGCGGCGGCCTCGGCGTCGTCGCGGCCGGTCAGCACCTTGGCCTGGTCGATGTTGGCGAACAGCAGCTTCGCGCCGTTGGTCCATTCGAGGAACGGCTCGGCGCCCGTGCGCTCCAGCGGCGCCGAGGAGGCGCAGTCGACCGAGATCGACATGCCCGTGCGGCGCGCCATGTCCAGCGCCGCCAGACCGGCGTCGCGCGAGCCCTCGTTGACCAGCGTGTAGCCCGACAGGTGCAGATGGGCGCCCGAGGCGAACAGGTCGCGCGGCAGGTCTTCGGGGGACAGGGCGGCGTTGGCGCCCGGGTCGGAGAGCATCGTGCGCTCGCCCTTGTGCGTGACGAGCACCACGCAGGTGCCGGTGGGCCGCTCGGGATCCATGACGAGCCGGGCGTCGACGCCGTAGCCCATCAGCTCCATGTCGCGGTTGCGGCCGGTGATGTCGGCGCCCCGGCGGCCGATGAAGGCCACCTCCGCGCCCTCGACGGCGAGCCACGAGGCGATGTTGGCGCCGGAGCCGCCGCCGTGCATCGTCACGATCGCGGGCGTGTCACTCGCCCTGGCGAGCGCGTAACGGGCGCGCGCGACCGCGTCGGTCATGAGATCGCCCACCACGACGACCCGCGTCATGATGCCACCACCTTGCTGCCTTCAGAACGACCCTGGCCACGGCAAAACTAACAGCTTCCGGGCTGTTCGTGGGGCTGACCCCGGACACCGGGCAGCAGTCGATGCACAAGCGTTGCCCAAGAGGCCCACCGGTCTTGGCATGTGGGATGCGGGTTTACGCTCGTGGCGTGGAGGCACAGTATCCGGCTCACTGGGAGGCCGACGTCGTCCTGGCCGACGGGGGCACCGCGCACGTGCGCCCCATCAGGCCCGCCGACGCCGACCGTCTCCGTGCTTTCTACTCCCGTCTGTCGGCCGAGTCGATCTATTTCCGGTTCTTCGGCCCCCGGCCCCGGCTGTCCGACCGCGACGTCGAGCGCTTCACCAACGTCGACTACGTCAACCGCGTGGCCCTCATCGCCACCATCGGCGCCGAGATGGTCGCGGTCATCCGCTACGACCGCACCGAGCCGGGCGAGGCCGAGGTCGCCTTCCTGGTCGAGGACGCCCACCAGGGCAGAGGCGTGGCCTCCGTCCTGCTGGAGCACCTGGCGGCCACGGCCCGCGAGCGCGGCATCGAGCGGTTCGTCGCCGACGTGCTGCCCGCCAACATGAAGATGATGGGCGTCCTGCGGCAGGCCGGCTACACCGCGCAGAGCCAGTTCGCCGACGGCGTCGTCCGCATGACCCTCGACCTGACCCCGACCGAGACCTCGGCGGAGGTGACGACCTCGCGCGAGCACCGGGCCGAGTCGCGGTCGATCGCGCGCCTGCTGGCTCCCGGCTCGGTCGCGGTCATCGGCGCCTCGCGCGAGCCCGGCGGCGTCGGCCAGACCGTCCTGCGCAACCTGCTGGCGGCCGACTTCACCGGCCCGGTCTACCCCGTGCACCGGCAGGTGCGGGCCGTCGCGGGCGTGCGGGCCTACCCCAGCGTGACCGAGATCGACGGCGAGGTCGACCTGGCGGTCGTGGCCGTGCCCGCCGAGGGCGTCCTCGACGTGGTCAAGGAGTGCGCCGAGAAGGGCGTGCACGGGCTGGTCGTGGTCTCCTCCGGGTTCGGCGAGACCGGCGCGTCCGGCCGCGCCCGGCAGGACGAGCTGGCCCGCATCGCCCGCTCCTACGGCCTGCGCGTGGTCGGCCCCAACTGCCTGGGCATCGCCAACACCGACCCGGCCGTCAAGCTCAACGCCACGCTGGCCGCCACCGTGCCCGGCCGCGGCAGGGTGGGCTTCTTCAGCCAGTCGGGCGCGCTCGGCACCGCGCTGCTCCAGCGCGTGGCCCAGCGCGGCATGGGCATCTCGTCGTTCGTCTCGGCCGGCAACCGCGCCGACGTCTCGGGCAACGACCTCCTGCAGTACTGGGAGGAGGACGCCGCGACCGAGGTCATCCTGCTCTACCTGGAGTCGCTGGGAAACCCGCGCAAGTTCACCCGGCTGGCCAGGCGCATCGCGCGCAACAAGCCGATCGTGGTGGTCAAGAGCGGCGGCACCCCGGCCGGCCACTCGGCCGAGGAGCTCGGGCTGCCCGACTCCGCGATCAGCTCCCTGTTCGCCCAGGCCGGCCTGATCAGGGTCGACGACCTCATCCAGCTCTTCGACGTGGGCCAGCTCCTGGCCTACCAGCCGCTGCCCGCCGGGCCCAGGGTCGCGCTCGTGACCAACTCCGACGCCCTCGGCCTGCTGGCCGCCGACTCCTGCCTGGCGGCCGGCCTCGAACCGCGCCCGCCGGTCAACCTGGGCGCCGCGGCCGGGCCGGCCGAGTTCGGCGCGGCGCTCGCCGGCGAGCTGGCCGCCGACGAGGTCGACGCGGCCGTCGTCATCTACATGCCGCCGATCCCCGGCGAGTCGGACGAGGTGGCGGCCGAGCTGCTGCGCGTCTCGCAGGGGTCCGCCAAGCCGGTGCTGGCCACGTTCCGCGGGCATCTCGGCATGCATCCGTCGCTGCGCGTGCCCAGCGGTTCCGGCGGCACGCCCGCGCGGGGCTCCATCCCGTCGTACGCGGCTCCGGAGGAGGCGGTCAGGGCCCTGGCCCACGTGGTGCGGTACGCCACCTGGCGGGCGCATCCGGCCGTGCCGCCGCCCGAGCTCGACGGCCTCGACACCGCCCGCGCCCGCGAGCTGGTGCTGGCCGCGCTGTCCGGTGCCCCGGCCCCGGCGGGTGAGGAGCCGGGCGGGTTCGCCGAGCCAGGCCCGCCGGTCGAGATCGACGCCACCGAGCTGCTGTCGTCCTACGGGCTGACCGTCTGGCCCGCCGAGGTCGTCCGCTCGCCGGAGGAGGCCGTGGCCGCCGCCGAACGGCTCGGCTGGCCCGTGGTGCTCAAGGTGGCCGACCCGGGGGCCTCGCGGCGCGCGGGCACCGTACGCCTGGGGCTCACCGGCCCCGAGATGGTGCGTCACGCCTACGCCGAGTTCGCCGACCAGCTCGGCGAGCGGGTCGAGCTGGCCGTGCAGCGCATGGCGCCGCAGCCGGCCGTGCCCACCGTCGTGGGGGTCGTCGAGGACCGCGCGTTCGGGCCGGTGGTCTCGTTCGGGCTCGGTGAGGTGACCGCCCGGCTGCTGCTCGACCAGGGCTTCCGGCTGGCGCCGCTGACCGGCGAGGACGCCGCCGCCCTGGTGCGTTCCGTACGCGCCGCCCCGCTGCTGTTCGGCGAGTACGGCTACCCGCCCGTCGCCGTCCCCGCCCTGGAGGAGCTGCTCGTCCGCGTGGGCCGCCTGGCCAACGACCTGCCGCAGGTGGCCCGGCTCGACCTCGACCAGGTGCTGGTGGGCGAGTCGGAGGTGCTGATCCTGGGCGCCCGCGCCACCCTGCGCACCCCGGCCGGACCACGCCTGGACGGCGGCCCGAGAAGGCTCTCCTGACTGCGCGCACAATGTCGTTCATGTCTGGACAAAGACGTTCATAGAGCGTTATGTCTGGCGGGTGAGTGCACTGCGCGGCCCTGGCAGGATGGAGGCATGAGGGAAACCCGAGTCTCAGCCGCGGGCCTGCGTGAAGCGATCGAGCGCAGCGGCTACTACCCCGACCTCGTCACCGATGCGGTCGAATCCGCGCTGGGCAAGGAGGCCGTGACCGCGTTCGTGGTCCACCACGAGGCCACCTTCGATCCCGCGATGGAGGTCCGCAGGCACGTCACCGTCCTGGTGCTGTCGACGTCGAGGCTGCTGGTCTGCCACACCGACGAGCACCCGGCGGTCGAGGGCGTCTCGGCCTCCCACGCGTCCACGACCACCGAGGCGGTCCGGCTGAGCCGCGTGCAGTCGGTGGCCGTCACCCGCGTGGTGCCCGACCCGGCCTCCTACGTGCCGGGCGTCCCGCCCACGGAGGTCACCCTCACCATCGGCTGGGGCGCGATCTCCCACGTCGACCTGGAGCCGGCCACCTGCGGCGACGAGAACTGCGACGCCGACCACGGCTACACGGGCGCGATCACCGCCGACGACCTGTCGCTGCGGGTCAGCGAGGCGGCCGACGGCCCCGAGGCGGTCACCCACGTGCTGGCCTTCGCCAAGGCCCTGTCCGAGGCCACCGCCCGAGCCGCCGCCTGACCACGACGGCCCGCCGTTCGGCACATCGCCCGGCCGCCCCAGGTGACCGTCAGGGCCGCCGTCAGGGCCGCCGTCAGGGCCGCCGCCTGACCACCCCCGGCCACTAGGATGTGGGGATGCTGCCGGACTACGGCGCCGGGTCGCTGGCGGACCTCCCCGGTTCGCTGCTGGCCGCCCTCGGCCTGACCGAGCCCAACCCGCTGGCCCTCGACCCCGCGGCGCGCGTCTGCCTGCTCCTGGTCGACGGACTGGGGGCCGAGCTGCTCCGCGCCCACCCCGAGACCGCCCCCTTCCTGTCCGCCCTGCCCGCCCGCACCCTCACCGCCGGTTTCCCCGCCACCACCGTCACCAGCCTGTGCTCGCTCGGCACCGGCCTGACCCCGGGCGAGCACGGCATGGTCGGCCTGACGCTGGCCGTCCCCGGCACCGGCCACCTGTTCAACTGCCTGCGCTGGACCCTCCCCGGCGGCCGGACGATGGACCCCGAAGAGTGGCAGCCCGCCCCCACCGTCTACCAGCGAGCCGCGGCCCAGGGCGTCGACGCCGTCTACGTCGCCCCCGCCGAGTTCGAGGGCTCCGGCCTGACCAGGGCCGTCTACCGAGGCGTTCGCTATGTGCCCGCCGACGGCGTCGACGACATCGTCGCCCGCGTCGGCGAGGTGCTGCGCGCCGCGCCCCGCGCCCACGTCACCGCCTACTACGGCAAGCTCGACGCCGTCGGCCACATGTCCGGATGGGGTGGCGCGGAGTGGCTGGGCGAGCTGGCCGTCGTCGACCGCCTGGCCCGGCGGCTGGCCGAGTCGCTGCCGCCCGGTTCGGCCCTCTACGTCACCGCCGACCACGGCATGGTCAACGCCACCGAGAAGCTCGACGCCGAGCGGGTGCCCGCGCTGACCGAGGGCGTGGCGCTGCTCGGCGGCGAGGCCCGGGCCAGGCACGTCTACGCCGAGCCCGGAGCCGCAGGGCACGTCCTGGAGGCGTGGCGCGCGACGCTCGGCGACCGCGCCTGGGTAGTGTCCAGGCAGGAGGCGGTCGAGTCCGGCTGGTTCGGGCCCCGGGTGCGCGAGGCGTGGCTGGGCCGCATCGGCGACGTCGTGGCCGTGCCCCGCGCCGGTCTGGCCCTCACCGCCCCCACCCGTCATCCGATCGAGGCGCTGTTCACCGGCTACCACGGCTCGCTGACCGCCGCCGAGCTCAACGTCCCGCTGCTGGAGGTATCCACCCGATGAGTGCGCTGATCACGCCCGCCGAGCTCGCCGCGCTGCCCGACGTGTCCGTGCTCGACGTGCGCTGGCGGCTCGGCGGCCCGCCCGGCGTGCAGCTCTACCGCGAGGGGCACCTCGCGGGCGCCGTCTTCTGCGACGTCGACGCCGACCTCGCCGCGCCGCCCGGTCCCGCCGGCCGCCACCCGCTGCCCGGCGCCGACGAGTTCCAGCGGGCCATGCGCGCGCTGGGCGTGTCCGACGCGCGCCCGGTCGTGGTCTACGACGACGCCAGCTCCACGACCGCCGCCCGCGCCTGGTGGGCCCTGCGCTACTTCGGCCACCGGTCCGTACGCGTGCTCGACGGCGGCCTGGCGGCCTGGGCCGAGACCGGCCTGCCGATCACGAAGGACGAGCCCGAGGTCGCGCCGGGCGACTTCACCGCCAGGCCCGGCGGCATGCCGACGCTGACCGCCGACGAGGCCGCCGCGGTGGCCGCCGAGGGCGTGCTGCTCGACGCCCGCGCCGCCGAGCGGTACCGGGGCGAGGTCGAGCCCGTCGATCCGGTGGCCGGGCACGTGCCCGGCGCGGTGAGCGCGCCCACGACCGGCAACGTCGACCAGGGCGGCAGGTTCCTCGCCCCCGCCGTCCTGCGCGACCGCTTCGCCGGGCTGGGCGTGCGCGAGGGCGTCCCGGTGGGCGCCTACTGCGGGTCGGGGGTCACCGCCGCCCACGAGGTGCTGGCCCTGGAACTGGCCGGCGTGCCCGCGGCCCTCTACGTCGGCTCCTGGTCGAACTGGGTCGCCGACCCCGCCCGCCCGGTGGCCACCGGCTGACGCCCGAACGCGGTCAGCCGGCCGGACGGACGGGCCGGTCGCCCGCCCCGAAACAGACGAACCCCAGCAGGCCGGTCTTGGCCGACGCGCAGGCCAGAGCCGCGTCCGGCGCCTGCCCATCGGCCAGCAGCTCGTGGAAGGCGCCCATCATGGCCATCGCGGCCTCGTCCCCGATGGGCACCATCCCCGCCACCACGCACGAGCTCCCGCGCGCCAGGAACGTGCCCGGCAGCCCCAGCGGCGCCCCCTCCGCCGGGGTGCGGGCCATGCCCGAGTTGCACGCCGACAACACGACCAGCTCCGGCGCGCGGTGCAGGCCCAGCAGATCGTAGGCCATGAGCTGCCCGTCGCCGAGGGTGATGCCGGACAGCAGCGGGCTGCGGGCGTGGAAGGCGCCGTGCGCGGCCAGATGGAGGACGTCGGCCTCGCCGAGCGCCGCCAGCACGGCGTCCCGGCGGCCGGGCACCGCCCGCGCGCCCGGATGGCAGGCCAGCACGCGGGCCACCTCCTCCTCCGCGTGGGCCAGCTCGGGGCCGGCCGCCGCCAGCACCACCGGCGCTCCCGCCCGCACGCGGGCCCGCCGCCGCGCGCCCACCCACGCCGCCGCGCTCGCCGCCACGCTCACAGGACGCTCGCGCAGCCCCGGCAGCGCGCCCCAGGGCAGGGTGTGCAACGGCCCCACCGGCACCACCACCAGCGGCCGGTCACCGAGCTCGGCCGCGAGCGGCCCCAGCAGCAGCCGCTCCAGCTCCGCGCCGGCGCCGGTCAGCTCGGTGAGCGCCTGCGCGGGACCGGCCACGTCGAGCCCCGCACCCCACTGACGCAGGGCGTGGCGCAGCCGCATGATCGCCTCACGCGCCTGCCGCACGCCGCCCAGCCGCCGCAGGATCAGCCGGTCGGCGGTGATCAGCACCACCAGCAGCGTCTCCTCCTCGGCCACGAACTCCACCAGCGCCGCGCCGTCGAGCGCCGCCCGGACCCGGTCGATCTCCACCAGGCCGCAGGCGTGTTCCGGCGCCGCGACCGCGCGCCACCGCTCGGCCCACTCGAACACCTCGCCCGCGCACCCGTCGCGCACCGCCAGGCCCAGCCCGAAGGCGGCCAGCCGCTCACCGGACCGGGCCGCGTGCGCCCGCAACGCCGGATCCTCGAACGTCTCCACCTGCCCGCTCACCTCGGCCAGCCCGTCGCGGACCGCCCGCAGCGCGCCCGTGACGTCCTCCCGCAGCGCCGCCTCCAGCGCCAGGGCGTGCTGGCGGACGGTCGCCGGGATCTGCGCGAGCTGCGTGGTCTGCGGCTCGGGGGCCAGCGAGGTCAGGCGGGTGCCGGCCGGCATCCAGCGTTCGGCGCGCTCGGCGTGCCGGGTGAGCCTGCGCAGCTGTGCCGAGGCCACCGGATGGTCGTCGACGGCCAGCGCCGCCTCGGCCGCGCTCAGCCGCAGCGCCGCGGCGGCGGCCACGTGGGAGGAGACGTCCTCCAGCTCGTCGGCGCACTTGATCAGATCGGTGACCAGCTCGGACGTGACCGGCCCCATCGCCAGCCTGGCGCGCAGGACGACCTCGCCGGCCAGCGGCAGCCACGACAGCCGCTCCTGCTCGGCCAACTCGCGCGCCGCCTGCTCGGCCACCTGCCGGGCCCGGTGGGGGTCGCCGGTGAGCAGCTCGACCTGGGCCAGCTTGAGCCGCGCCTCGGCCAGCGCCACCTGCGCGCCGGAGGCCTCCAGATCGGGCACGGCCAGGCTCAGCATCGCCCTGGCCTCGCCGGGCAGGTGCGCCGCCAGCAGCGCGCCGGCGAAGTCGGCCCGCATCGTGGCCAGCCGCTCGGGGAAGCCGAACAAGGTGTCCTCGGCCTCCCGGTAGTGCTCGAACGCGCCCGCGATGTCCCCCCGCCGCACGGCCAGGAACGGCAGGTTGGCGGCCGACAGCCGGGCCAGGTGGCGCAGGCCGGCGTACTGGGCGATCTGCAGGCAGGCCGCGATGTCGCGCATGGCGGCGTCCCAGTCGCCGCGGTAGGCGTGGATCAGGCCGCGGTTGAGCAGGCCGCCGGCCAGGAAGCGCCGGTCGTCGACCGTGCCGGGCGCGGCCACCAGGGCCCGCAGCGACCGGTCGCAGGCGGCGATGGCCTCCTGGTGGCGGCCCAGGTGGGCCAGGGCTACCGCGCGCTGCGTGTCGAGCTTGGCGCGGTCGAGGGGCGACAGGTAGGCCCAGGCCAGGGCGGCCACGCGCAGGGCCTGGAGCGGGTGCCCGCGCTCGGTGCGCACGGTGACCAGCGACAGCCGCGCCTGGGCCTGGCGCTCGGCCGGGGCGCCCGGAGTGGCGATGGCCTGCCGCAGGCAGTGTTCGGCGCTGAGGAGGTCGCCCAGCTCGCGGGCGGCCAGAGCCATGGCGCGCAGCGCGATCGCCTCGGCTTCGGGCGCCTCGGCGCGGCGGGCGGCGGCCAGGACGGTGCGGCCGGCGTAAAGGGCCTGCTCGGGATCGACGTGTGCGCGCAGCACGGCGGCCTCGGCCGCCTCGACGAGCGGACCGTGGTCGGGTGCTGATCCTGGTGGGGGAGAAGTGACGCTCATGGGGGGCTGACCGGCGGGGAGGAGGGGTGGGGGCGTACTGCGTGGGCGGCGGCGTCACGGCCGGATGCGCACCCACCTGGTCTGGACGGGGGCATGACCGGGACGGTGGCACACGATGCTCAGCCATCCGGGCGGCAGCCCGGTGGCGGCGAACCGGCCGTCCTGGGCGACCTGCCGGGTGAGCGTCAGGTGGGGGGTGCGCACGTCGATGGCGGCGCCCTCCCCGGGATCGGGAAAGATCTGCCCGGCGACGTCGATCAGCCCGTCGCCCACGGTCACCTCCAGGTCGAAGGTGAGACCGTCGGTGACGAACCGCACCAGATGCGAGCCGTCGTCGCGGTCGGGCGCACCGGACCGCGCCGCCCGGCCACCGCCGTGGTCGGCGGGGTTGGCGGTCACCGCCTGGGGGACGCGCAGCCCGTAGATGTCACGCGCGGCGGCCGACACGTGCCCGGGCATCGGATCCATGCCGGCGGCCAGCCGGAGCGCTGCCAGGAAGTACTCGTCGTTGATCATTGCGCTGTCTCCTGTAGTGAGAGCAGAGTGCGCAGTTTCTCCAGGCAGCGGGCCCTGGTCGGCCCCACGCTGCCCACGGGCAACCCGAGCCGCATCGCCATCTGCTGGTTTCCCAGATCGGTCGCGACCAGCTGCAACAGAGTGCGGCAGGGTTCCTGCAGGGCGGAGACCGACTTCCACAGCAGCCGCCTGCCGTCGGCCTCCAGCACGGCGGACGCCGGATCGGGCTCCTCGACGGCCCCGAACGTGGGCCTGCCCTCCAGATCGGCGACCAGCAGGCCCGACGGCTCCTTCCGGAGCAGGAGGAGCGCCTCGCGGCGGGTGGTGGTCATCAGCCAGCCGCCCACCCGCGAGGGGTCGCGGATGTCGTGCATGTGCTGGAGCAGCCGCAGCCAGGCGCCCTGGACCGCGTCGGCGGCGTCGGCCTCGCCCAGCCCGCACGAGCGGGCCAGCGCCCACATGCGCGGGCCGAACCGGGACTCCATCTCGTCCCAGGCGGATCGGTCGCCGTCGGCCGCGTCGCGGAGCAGCTCCGCCGGATCGCGCAAGTCGCTCATGCGGCCTCCTTTCGTCCCGCACGGGGAGGTCATCCTGCCTCACCGTGATTGGCCGAGGACTGAGCGTAAACTCTACAGACTCGTGGGTACGAGAACTCCCAGATCGGGAATTTGCCGGGACTGCCGGGGGTCGAGCAGTCGTTCGACGGCTTCCTTGGCCGGTTCGCGCCGGGCGGCGTCGGCCACGGCCCCCGACACCAGCGCGGTGGCGAACGACGTGCCGCTCCAGGCCGCGTAGCCGGCGAACTCGCCGGTGTCCAGGAAACTGCTGGTCAGCCAGTCGCCGCGGGCGCAGGCGTCGACCCAGGTGCCGTACCCGGAGAAGGGCGCGCGGCGCTCCTGGGCGGCGTCGAGGGCCGCCACGCCCACCGCGCACGGCAGGGCGGCGGGCCAGAACGGCCGGTCGGAGGCGGTGTTGCCGGCGCAGGCCACCGTCACGGTGTCCTTCAGCGCGCCGATGGCGTCGGCCAGCAGGGGCGGCGGCCGGTCGTCGAAGGAGTGGCAGCCGAAGGAGAGGTTGAGCACCTGGGGCGGGTCCTCGCGCATGCGGTGGAGGGTGCGCACCACGGTCGCCTCGTCGCCCAGGCCGTCGCCGTCGAGCACCCGGCGGACCCTGAGCCTGGCACCCGGGGCCCGGCGGGCCAGCAGGCCGGCGACGAACGTGCCGTGCCCGGCCTGCGCCCCCTGGGCCGCGTCGGCGCTCTCCGGGCCGAGCCTGGAGTACCAGTCGCTGCCCGACCACCACGGGTGCTTGGCCACGCCGGTGTCGAGCAGGGCCACCACCACGTCCGAACGCGACCTGGCCGGTCTGAACGATACGGGCGGCGTGGGGAACGGCCGGGACGCCGGCCCGCCGAAGAACAACGGCTGGCCGGTGAGCACGTGGTTGGGTGAGGCCCGGAAGCCCCGGTCACGAAGCTCGGCGGTGATCTCGCACGGGTCCACCCCGGCCGACAGGTGCAGGACGGTGACCCCGTCGGCCTCGGAGACCGCCTGCGTCCAGCGGGCGGCGGCCGACACCGCGCCCCGGTCGACCAGCACCTGACCTGGCCGGATGAACGCCTCGCCGACAGATTGCATGTCCATGAGCCGGTTGTTTCCCCGCCCGCCACAACTGTCACGTGACACGCCCGCACCAACTTGGTATGGCCCCCCTCTGGTGTCCGATGGCGACCGACGGTAGTCTTCCCCTAGTCACTTGTGATCATCCCGGGGCGAGGCCGTTGGGGAAGGCGCACCTCGTACCGAAACGGGAGGTCCGGTGTCTGCTCGTGGCGTGCTTTACGTCCACTCGGCTCAGCCCGCGCTGTGCCCTCACATCGAATGGGCAGTCGCGGGTGTCCTCGGCGTGCCCGTTGATCTGACGTGGACACCGCAACCAGCCGCGCCGAACGTCGTGCGCGCGCAGGCGGAGTGGGAGGGCCGCGCCGGCATCGCGGCGGCCATCGCCTCTTCCCTCATGGGCTGGCAGCGCCTGAGATTCGAGATCACCGAGGATCCCTCGCCCGGCGTCGACGGCTCCAGGCACGCCTACACGCCGACGCTCGGCGCCTTCACGGCGGTCATCGGCGCGGCCGGGGACATCATGATCCCCGAAGACCGCCTGCGTGCCGCCATGATGATGGCCGCCCAGGGCCGGTGCGTGCTGGAGGACGAGCTCGACAAGCTGCTCGGCCGGCCGTGGGACGAAGAGCTGGAGCCGTTCAGGTACGCCGGCGACGGCGCTCCCGTCCGCTGGCTGCACGCCGCCGTCTGACCCGTCCCGCCTCCCGCCCAGCGCCTGCCGGGGGCGGCCCGCGGCAAGCACGTCATGCCCTGGAGCCGTCCGGCTTCCCGAACAACGGAAAGGCCCCGCACCGGGTCGCGGTGCGGGGCCTTTCGCGTGGATCTGACCTCTACAGCGGGATGTTGCCGTGGGCGCCCCTGGCCGGGGTGGCCTGGGCGAGCACCTTGGCGATGGCGCCGCGCGTCTCGGCGGGCTTGATCACCTCGTCGATGACGCCCAGCTCCTGGGCGCGGGCCAGGCCGCCGGCGAGCTGCTCGTGCTCCTCGGCGAGCCGCTGCTCCAGGGCCGGCCGCTCGTCCTCGGGCGCGGCGGCGAGCTCGCGCCGCTTGAGCACGCGCACCGCCGCCACCGCCCCCATGACCGCCACCTGGGTGGTCGGCCAGGCGAACACCTTGGTGGCGCCCAGCGCCCGCGAGTTCATCGCGATGTACGCCCCGCCGTACGCCTTGCGCGTGACCACGGTGACCCGGGGCACCGACGCCTCGGCGAAGGCGTGCAGCAGCTTGGCGCCGCGCCGGACGACGCCGTCGTGCTCCTGGCCGACGCCCGGCAGGTAACCCGGTACGTCCACGAGGACAACCAACGGCACTCCGAAGGCGTCACACATACGTACGAAGCGAGCGGCTTTCTCGGCGGACGTGGCGTCGAGACAGCCGCCCAGCCGCAACGGGTTGTTGGCGACGACGCCGACCGTCCGGCCGCCGAGACGGCCCAGGGACGTGACGACGTTGGGCGCCCATTTGGCGTGCAGTTCGACGCCGGCCTCGTCGAGCAGGCCGTTGACCAGCGGCTTGACGTCGTAGGCCCGGCGCGCGGACTCCGGCAGCAGCGAGGAGAAGTCGACCTCCTCGACCGCGCCGGGCCGCACCCGGCCCTGGTGGCCGAGCAGCGTGGCGAGCCGGCGCGCCTGGAGGTAGGCCTCGGCCTCGGTCTTGGTGACGACGTGCACGACGCCGCTGCGCCTGCTGTGCGGCTCGGGGCCGCCCAGCGCCTCGCTGTCGACGTTCTCGCCGGTGACGCTGCGCACGACGTCGGGGCCGGTCACGAAGATGCGGCCGGTGTCGGCCAGGATCACCAGGTCGGTGAGCGCGGGGCCGTAGGCGGCGCCGCCGGCCGCCGGGCCGACGACCACCGAGATCTGCGGCACGACGCCCGACGCCTTGGTCATGGCCGCGAACACCCGGCCGACGGCGTGCAGCGACTCGACGCCTTCGGCGAGCCGGGCGCCGCCGGAGTGCCAGATGCCGATGACCGGCACCCGCTCGCGGACGGCCACGTCGTAGGCGTGCACGATGTGCTCGCAGCCCTCGCTGCCCATCGCGCCGCCCTGGAAGCGCGCGTCGCTGCAGAAGGCGGCGACGGGCACGCCCTCGATCCTGCCCATGGCGGCCAGGACGCCGCTGTTGTCCTGCGGGGTGATGAGCCGCAGCGAGCCCTCGTCGAGCAGCGCTGCCAGGCGGACGACTGGATCGCGGGGGTCGGCGGGCTCCTGGCCGGAGCCTTCACCCACCACCCGGCTGTCCAGTACGGTCATCAAGCCCCCTTGAAGACGACGGTCACGTTGTGCCCGCCGAACCCGAAGGAGTTGTTGACCGCGGCGATGTCGCCCTGCGGCAACGAGCGGTTCGCGCCGTGCACGATGTCGACCTCGATGCCGTCGTCGAGGTTGTCGAGGTTGATGGTGGCCGGGACGATCCGCTCCTGCAGCGCCTTGATCGTGAAGACGGACTCGATGCCGCCGGCGCCGCCGAGCAGGTGACCGGTCATGGACTTGGTCGAGGTGACCAGCGGGTGGGTGCCGATGGCCTTGGCCACGGCCTGCACCTCGCCGACGTCGCCCGCCGGGGTGGAGGTGGCGTGCGCGTTGACGTGCTTGACGTCGAGGCCGGTGATCTCGGCGTCGGTCAGCGCCTGCGTCATCGCCATGATGATGCCGCGGCCCTCGGGCTCGGGCTGGGTGATGTGGTGGGCGTCGGCCGAGTAGCCGACGCCGGAGGCGTAGGCGTAGATGCGCGCGCCGCGCGCCTTGGCGTGCTCCTCGGACTCCAGCACCACGATGCCGGCGCCCTCGCCGAGCACGAACCCGTCACGGTCGCGGTCCCACGGCCGGGAGGCGCCCTGCGGGTCGTCGTTGCGGGTGGACATCGCCCGCGCGGCGGCGAAGGCGGCGATGTTGAGGCCGTGGATGGCGGCCTCGGTGCCGCCGGCGACGACCACGTCGGCGCGGCCGAGCCGGATCATGTCCATGGCGTAGCCGATCGCCTCGGCGCCGGAGGCGCAGGCGGAGACGGTGGCGTGCACGCCCGCCTGGGCGCCCAGGTCGATGCCGATCCAGGCGGCCGGGCCGTTGGGCATGAGCATCGGCACGGTGAAGGGCGACAGCCGGTTCCAGCCGCGCTCCTTCCACGTGTCGTAGGCGGTCAGGGTGGTGCTGATGCCGCCGATGCCGCTGGAGACCACGACGCCCAGGCGCTCGGGGGCCACCTCGGGGGCGCCGGCGTCCTGCCAGGCCTCCCTGGCGGCGACCAGGGCGAACTGCTCGCTGCGGTCGAGACGGCGGGACTCGGGGCGGGGCAGCACCTCGGTGGGGTCGACCGCCGCCGTCCCCGCGAACCGCACGGGGACGGAGTCGATCCACTCCGTGGTGAGGGTCTCCACACCCGACTGACCGGCGAGGAGCGCCGTCCAGGTCGAGGTGACGTCTCCACCGACGGGCGTCGTCGCGCCGAGCCCGGTGACGACGACACGTACCCGGTTCGCACTCACGTTTTCGCGCTCCTTACTGGTCAGAACTGCTGGGTGTCAGGCCTGGATGAAGTTGAGGACGTCCTTGACCGTCTTCAGGTTCTTCAGCTGGTCGTCGGGGATCTCGACGCCGAACTCGTCCTGAGCGGCCACGGCGATCTCGACCATGGACAGGGAGTCGATGTCGAGGTCGTCGACGAAGCTCTTCTCGGGGGTCACCTCGCCGGCCGGAATGCCGGTGATCTCGTTGATGATCTTGCCGAGGCCCGCGAGGATCTCCTGCTCGGTGGCAGCCATGTCGCTACTTCTCCTTCATTTTCTGGTTTCTGTACGGCTTCCGCCGTACGAGCTGAGGTACGGCGGGAGCCGTACCGGATCCTACGGAATCTCGATCACTTGGCCCGCATAGGTCAGACCGGCGCCGAAGCCGAGGATGAGCGCGAGGTCGCCTGAGCGGACCTCGCCGCGCTCCAGCATCCGCGAGAGCGCGAGCGGGATGGAGGCCGCCGACGTGTTGCCCGCGGTGACGATGTCACGGCCGATGACGGCCTTGTCGGCACCGAGCTTGCGCGCGATGGCCTCGATGATGCGCAGGTTGGCCTGGTGGGGGACGAACGCCGCCAGCTCCGAGGGGTCGACCCCGGCGCGGGCGCACGCCTCCAGGGCCACCGGGTGCAGCGCGGTGGCCCAGCGGAAGACCGTCTGGCCCTCCTGGGCGAGGAACTTCGTCCGGTCGGCGATGGCGATGGCCTCGGACTTGTCGCCGGCGCTGCCCCAGACGACCGGGCCGATGCCGGGCGTGTCGGTCGGGCCGACCACCGCGGCGCCGGCGCCGTCGGCGAAGATCACGGCCGTGGACCGGTCGGTCCAGTCGACCCACTGCGACAGCTTCTCCGAGCCGACGACCAGCACGTTCCTGGCCGCGCCGCCGCGGACGGCGGCGCTGGCGGTGGCCAGCGCATAGCAGAAGCCGGCGCAGGCGGCGTTGACGTCGAAGGCGCCCGGGGACTTGATGCCCAGCCGGTGGGCCACGACCGCCGCGGCGTTGGGGATCTGGGTCTCCAGCGTGCAGGTGGCCACGATCACCAGGTCGACCTCGTCGGGGGTCAGGCCGCTGGCCGCCAGCGCCTTGCCGCCGGCCTGGACCGCCATGTCCTCGACGGACTCGGTGGCCGAGGCGACCCGGCGCTCCTTGATCCCGACGCGGGACTGGATCCACTCGTCGTTGGTGTCCATGGTCTTGGCCAGGTCGTCGTTGGTGACGACGTTGTCCGGCTGGTAATGGCCGAGGGCCAGAATCCGGGCGCCGGGGGCGATGTCGGGGATCCTCACTTGATCAGCTCCCTGGCCGCGTCGAGGTCGTCGGGTGTCTTCAGCGCCACGGTCTCGACGCCGCGCAGGCCGCGCTTGGCGAGCCCCGTCAGCGTGCCGCCGGGCAGCAGCTCGATCATCTTGGTCACGCCCAGCTCGGCCATCGTCGCCATGCACAGGTCCCAGCGGACGGGGCTGCTGATCTGCGAGATGAGCCGCTGGACGAACTCGGCGCCGCCGGCGGCCGGCCGGCCGTCGGCGTTGGACAGCAGCGTGACCTGCGGGTCGCCGGGCACGACGTTCCAGGCCGCCTCGCGCAGGGCGTCGACGGCGGGGGCCATGTGCTCGGTGTGGAACGCGCCGGCCACCTTGAGCGGGATGAGCCTGGCACGGGCGGGCGCGTCGTCCTTGAAGGCGGCGAGCTGCTCCAGCGTGCCGCCCGCCACGATCTGCCCCGCGCCGTTGATGTTGGCCGGGGTCAGCCCGTGACGCTCGATCGCGGCCAGCACGTCGGCCTCCACGCCGCCGAGCACGGCGGTCATGCCGGTCTCGGTGACGGCGGCGGCCTTGGCCATGGCCTGGGCGCGCTCGCGGACCAGGCCCAGGGCCTGCTCGGAGGTGAGCACCCCGGCCAGCGCGGCCGCGGCGAACTCGCCCACGCTGTGGCCGGCCAGCACGTCGGGGGAGGCCCCCAGCGCCTCGGCGGCGGCCAGCGCGGCGGCCACCAGCAGCGGCTGGGCCACGGCGGTGTCGCGGATCTCGTCGGCGTCGGCGGTGGTGCCGTAGGCCACCAGGTCGATCCCGGCGACCTCCGACCAGGCGCCGAGTCTGTCGGCCAGACCGGGCAACTCAAGCCAGGGGGTCAGGAAGCCTGGGGTTTGGGCGCCTTGGCCCGGAGCGACGAGTACAAGCACAAAAACCACCATGCCCTGTAGAACTTCGACACGCGGATGGAGATCCGTACGAACTTTGTCCCGGGTGCTTTGTAGGAACCCTACAGTGAAGATTTCGGGAATGTTACGTTAGGGCCCGCCATGCCGCAGCGCCTTCGGAAAGCCGGCCCAGGATGAGACCGACCTGCAGCGTGAAGGCCGACCTGCCCTCGGTGGGCTGGTAGCCCGTGAGCTCGGTGATCTTCTTCAGACGGTAGCGGACCGTGTTCGGGTGCACGAACAGCAGCCGCGCCGTCGCCTCCAGGGAGGTGCCCTGTTCGAGGTAGGTGGCCAGCGTATCGAGCAGGGGTGTGCCGGCCAACGGCAGGTAGACGTTCTCGATGAGCTGCTCCCTGGCGTCGGCGTCGCCGTCGAGGGCGCGTTCGGCCAGCAGGTCCTCGGCGTGCACCGGCCTGGGGGCGTCCGGCCAGCCCGCGGACGCCTTCAGCCCGGCCAGCGCGGCCCGCGCCGACCGCGCGGCGGCGTGCAGGTCGGGCACCTCGGGACCGATGACGATCGGGCCCACGCCGAAGCGCGCCACGACCTGCCGGGCCGCGTCGTGGACGCTGTCGGCGCCGCCCACGATCACGATCAGCCGGTCGGCCTGCACGCCGGCCAGCAGGTCCATGCCGATGCGGCGGCCCTTGTCACGCAGGCCGTCGATGACCGCGCGCGGGTCGTCGTCGGGGGCGTGCCCGGCGATCACGACGACGGGGGAGGAGGTCCAGCCGAGGGCGGCGGCCCAGGAGTGGAGGCCGTCGTCGACCTCGCCGCGCACCAGCGCGTCGACGATCAGCGCCTCCAGCCTGGCGTCCCAGGAGCCGCGGGCCTCGGCCTCGCGGGCGTAGACGTGCGCGGCGGCGAAGGCCACGTCGCGGGTGTAGCGCAGCATGGCCTGCTGGAGCTGGTCCTCGCCGCCCGGCGCGGCCAGCTCGTCGGTCTGGGCCTCGACCACCTCGACCACGATCCGGACGATGTCGACCGTCTGCTGGAGCGAGATCGAGCGCTTGAGCTCGCGCGGGGCCGTGCCGAAGAACTCGATGCTGGGCGTCGGCCGGTTCTCGCCGGCGTGCTGGAACCACTCCACGAACGCGGCGATGCCGGCCTGGGCCACCAGGCCCACCCACGAGCGGTCCTCGGCGCTGAGCGCCCGGAACCAGGGGAGCTGGTCGTCCATGCGGGCCATCGCCGCCGTGCCGAGCGCGCCCATGGCGCGCTCGAGCCTTCGCGTGGTGTCCTCCCGGGTCCGGTCTGTCACGCCTCCTAGAGTGCCAGGTCGCTTCCGATGACCGGAACGGTGGTGTTTCAGATGACCGCAACCGCCGTGATCAGGCCGATCGCCACGTGGGTGACCGCCAGCAGGCGCGCGCCGGGCTGCAGCTCCGGCTCCTTCACCAGCTCGCGTACGGAGATCCCGACGACCTTGTCGAACACCAGCATCGCCACCGTCTGCACCACGATGCCGACCAGCCCGAACACGGCCGTGCCCGCGAGCCCCTCGGCCAGCCGGCCGCCGGAGGACCAGATGGACGCGGCCACGATGAGCCCGATCGCCGCCAGCGCGGACGTCGTGAGCAGCGTCGCGTTCGCGTTGCGCTGGGTGCGGATGATCTCGCTCAGCTTGCCGGGCGTGGCCCAGTCGATCACGTAGAAGCCGACGATCAGCAGGATCACGCCGACGGCCGCGTACGCGGCGATCGCGCCGGCGCCGCGGGCCAGGACTTCGAGAAGGGTCACGTCATTTCCAATCACGGGGGTGCGTCAGTTCGCGATGCGATGAGGGACGAAGGAGGAGGTGTCGTCGGTGATCAGGCCGGTGGTCTCCCTGATGCCGAGCCCGGCGGCCTCGTCGGCGACCACCCAGGCGCCGAGCACCGGCCGCTGGCCCTCGAACGCGGGCAGGGCCTCGAACCCCTGGAAGACGTAGCCTTCCCGGCCGTAACGGCCCGGGGTCTCCTGGGTGCCCTCGGGGGTGACGATGCGCATCGAGGCGCCCTCCCTGCCCAGCAGCGGCTTGGCGATGTAGGAGGTCAGCTCGCGCGGCCCGTCGAGGTAGGCGGGCAGCAGGTTGGGATGGCCGGGGTAGAGCTCCCACAACACGGCGAGCAGCGCCTTGTTCGACAGCAGCGACTTCCACAGCGGCTCGATCCAGGTGGAGTGGCGCACCGCGTGCCGGCCGAAGTCGTCGGCGAGCATCCACTCCCAGGGGTAGAGCTTGAACGCCGAGCGGATCATCTCCTCCCCGGCGTCGACGAAACGGCGGTTGAGCTCGTCCCAGCCGATGTCCTCCATGGCGACGGCGACCGTCCGCCGGCCCGCCTGCTCGGCGGTCTCCTGCAGGTAGGCGACCGTCATGGCCTCCTCGCCCGTCTCGTCGGCGTTGGTGAAGGCGAAGTGCGTGGGGCCGGGCGGCAGCGGCAGCTCGCGCCAGCGCTCGATGAGCCGCTCGTGCAGGGAGTTCCACTGGTCGTCGCCGGGGTGGACGTCCTGCAACCAGAACCACTGGATCACCGACGACTCCACCAGCGACGTCGGCGTGTCGGCGTTGTACTCCAGCAGCCGGGCCGGGCCGGTGCCGTCGTAGCGCAGGTCGAAGCGGCCGTACAGGTGGGGGTCGCGGCGCTCCCAGGAGCGGGCCACGGCGTCCCTGGCCCACTCGGGGACGGCGAAGTCGGCGTAGCGGCCGGTGGAGACGACGTGCTCGACGGCCCGCAGGCACATGCCGTGCAGCTCCTCGACCTGCTCCTCCAGCGACTCCACCTCCTCCAGGGACAGGACGTAGTGGACCGACTCGTCCCAGTAGGGCCTGCTCAGGCCCTCGGGGTGGGCTATCCGGTGGTAGGCCAGGCCCTGGCTCTCGATCGTCTTCTCCCAGCCGGGACGGGCGATGCCATGCTCGCGGCGCACGTCAGCTCCCGCCGCCCCAGCTGTTGCCGAAGCCGCCGCGCTGGATCGACTTGCCGCTGCGGCTGGAGATGTTCACGTCGGAGGGCCGGTACGTGGTGCCGCCCTGCATGCGGTTGCCGACCCGGCGGCCGCCGTAATACCACATGTACGCGCCGCGCGAACCGGCGTAGTAGTGGGACCCGCCGCCGCTGCCGCCGTCGTCGTCGCAGTAGTCGTCGTCGACGACCTCGTACGTGCCGTCCTCCAGCTGCACCACGCAGTCGGCGGTGACGTCGTCGTCGTCCTGGGTCGCCGCGCAGTAGCCCACCAGCATCACCGACAGGACCCCGAGAATGGTCAGTGGGACGGCCTTGGACGACTTGCGTGGGGGTGGGGGAGCCGGCATGCGCGGCGGTTGTGCCATGTGGTTCCTGCTTTCCTGGGCGAATCAGCCTATCGGTGCGCTTCGCCCCTGTTCAATGCCGGTCGTCGTCCGCTCGGGTATGAATGACTCATGGAACCGGTCCAGGCCCTGCGCGAGATCGCCTTCCTGCTCGAACGCGCAGGTGAGCCCACCTATCGGGTCCGCGCGTTCCGTCGCGCGGCCGCGGTCGTGGACGACCTGCCGGAAGGGGAGCTCGCGCGGCTGGCCGGAGCCGGCGGGCTGGGCGACCTCCCCGGCATCGGCAAGGTCACCGCCCTCGTGATCAACGAAGCGCTCGACGGTCAGGTTCCGACGTATTTGCGTAGGTTGCGGGCCACCGAGGGCGTCGAGCTGGACGCCGAGACCGCGGCCCTGCGCGAGGCGCTGAAGGGCGACCTGCACAGCCACTCCGACTGGTCCGACGGCGGCTCGCCGATCGAGGAGATGGCCGAGGCCGCCAGGGGGCTCGGGCACGAGTACTGGGCGCTGACCGACCACTCGCCACGCCTGACCGTGGCCAAGGGACTGTCGGCCGAGCGGCTGGAGCGGCAGCTCGACGTGGTGGCCGGGCTCAACGAGCGGCTGGCGCCCTTCCGGATCCTGACCGGCATCGAGGTCGACGTCCACCTCGACGGCTCGCTCGACCAGGACCCGGCGCTGCTCGGACGGCTCGACGTGGTCGTGGCCAGCGTCCACTCCAAGCTGCGCATGGACCGCGAGGAGATGACCCGCCGCATGGTCACCGCCGTCGCGAACCCCCTGGTCGACGTCCTCGGCCACTGCACGGGGCGGGTCGTGCGGGCGGGCGGTGAGCGCGGGGTCAAGAGGCCGGAGTCGGAGTTCGACGCCGAGCTGGTCTTCGAGGCGTGCCGGCGGTTCGGGGTCGCCGTGGAGATCAACTCCAGGCCCGACCGGCTCGACCCGCCCAAGCGGCTCATGCGGCTGGCGTACGAGACGGGGTGCGTGTTCTCGATCGACTCCGACGCGCACGCTCCCGGGCAGCTCGACTGGCAGCGCTTCGGCTGCGAGCGGGCCGCCCGGTGCGGGATCGAGGCCGCGCGGATCGTCAACACCTGGCCCCTGGACCGGCTGCTGGAGTGGACGGCGGGGTGAGCCCTGGGTGGCGGCCGAGCCAGGTCGTTGTCGCGGAGGCCGCGCGGAGCCGGTGATTGTCGGTGGCGGCGCGTAGCGTTCCGGCTGTGAACCGTACCGACCGGCTCTATGCGCTCGTCGAGGACCTGCGCGCCATCGCGCCACGCTGCCGCTCCGCCCGCGAGCTCGCCGAGCGGTTCGAGGTCAGCGTGCGCACCATCGAGCGCGACATCACCGCGTTGCAGGGGTCCGGGGTGCCGATCTACGCCGAGCCCGGTCGCAGGGGCGGCTACGCCCTCGACAAGAAGATGTCGCTGCCCCCGCTCAACTTCACCCCGGCCGAGGCGGTGGCCATCGCGGTGGCCCTCAGCCAGGCCGGCGACCAGCCGTTCGGCCGCCAGGCCCGCAGCGCGTTACGCAAGGTGGTCTCGGCCATGCCGGGGCCCGAGGGCGATCTGGCCAGGGAGCTGGCGCGGCGGGTGCAGCTCGTCAGCGAGCCGCCCGAGCCCGGCTCCCCGACCCGGCCGCTCGGCGCCGAGGGCATCTCCAGGGCCATCGAGGAGGCGCTGCTGCGGCGGCGCGTGCTCAGGCTCGACTACGCCGACGCCAAGGGCGCGCTCACCTCGCGCGACGTCGAGCCGGGGGTGTTCCTGGGCGGGCGCGGCGGTTTCTGGTACCTCGTGGCGTGGTGCCGGTTGCGGGAGGACGTCCGCGTCTTCCGGCTCGACCGCATCGCCGCGGCCGTCGTCACCGTCGAGCGCTGCCCCGAGCGGCCGCTCGAAGGGTTCGCCCCCGACGTCCCGGAGATGGTGGTCCGCGGAACCATGCTCGATTAATCATGCGAAAACACCGACATAGGGTTGTCGCCATAGCGATACATCGTTGTCTTGTTCGAAAGACGAGGAGACGATGATGGACAACACGGTGACCTGGTTCGAGATCGCGACCGACGACCCCGAAGGCGCCGAACGTTTCTACGGCGAGCTGTTCGGCTGGTCGTTCAGCCGCGACGACGACGGCCCGCTCGACTACCGCATGATCGGCTACCCGGGCGGCGAGCGGCCCGGCGGCGGGCTGTTCAACAACAAGGGCGACTTCCCCGCCCACGCGGTGTTCCACGTGCAGGTCGCCGACGTCGAGGCCGCGTGCGCCAAGAGCGAGGCGCTCGGCGGCAAGGTCGAGATGAAGGTGATCGACGACGGCGCCGGCACCGACTTCGCCTATCTGCGTGACGTGTCGGGGAGCCTGTTCGGAGTCTTCCACCGCAGGTGAGCCCTTCGGCGGCGGACGCCGCCGGAGCTCGCGGGACCTCGCCGCGATCGCGCCCCCGGGGAAGCACCTTCCCCGCCGAACCGGGGCCGCGCGACGCGGGCCGTCCCGCCTGGAAGCGGTTCACCCGCCCTGGACACGCCGCCGATCGCCGAGCGGCGGCGCGTCCAGGGCCCCTTCCCCCGGCAGGGGGTTCGCGTCAGAAGCGTCAGAAGCGTCAGAAGGCGGCGGCCGCCAGCCAGCGGGTCAGCAGGTCGTGGTCGCCGAAGACGGCCGGCGACCGCGGGGGCCGCCGACCGTAGAGCACCAGGAGCAGCTCGCTCGCCGGGCCGCGTACGGCGGCGTCGCCCTTGGTGTGGCCGCGTTCGCAGCTGACAGCCCCGTCGGCGCCCTGCGTGATGGTCCACTCGCCGTCGAGGTCGCTCGCGTGGAGGTGGATCGTGGCCCCTTCCGCGCCGAGCCCGGCCAGCGACCTGGTCACCCAGGTCGCGTACGGCAGGTTGTGCAGGAACTCCTCGACGCCGTCCACGGCGGTCGCCGCCGGGATCTCAGGGTCGAGGCCGAGTGCGAGTTCGGCGTCGGCCCGATGGATCACCAGCTCGAAGAGCATCCTGGGCGCCCACCATCCGGCCCGCCGGTCCGGGCCCCACGTCCACACCGCGAGGTCCGGATCGGTGGTGCGCAGCACGTCCAGGAGGGCGGCGGCGCCCTCCATGAGCCAGGCGGCGTCGCCGTGCGCGCCCTCGGCCAGGCCGCTGGGCACCTCGCGCGACCAGACGCGCTCCTGGACCCGGTTGCGCAGCACGTACGTCGCCCAGCGATGGGTCCGGCCGACATGCGTGACGAGATCGCCGATCGTCCATCCCGGGCACGTCGGCACCGGGACGGACAGATCGCTCGCCAGCGCCGCCAGCCGCGCGGCTTCGCCCTCGATCCGGGCGATGAAGGTGTCGTTGTCGGTCACCCGTCACACACTAGGCCGCCGGGCAGGTCGCGCCCTTGGCGGGCAGCTTGCCCTCCACCAGGTACGCGTCCACCAGCCCCTGCACGCACTTGCTGCCCGACAGGTACGCCCCGTGCCCCTCGCCCTCGTACGTCACCAGCCGCGCGGTCCTGAGCTGGGCCGTCAGCCGCGGCGCCCACTGGTACGGCGTGGCGGGGTCGCCCTTGCCGCCCACGACCAGGATCGGCGCCGACCCGGTGGCGTTGACGTGCCGCGCCTCGTTGCTGCCCTTGGCCGGCCACACCCGGCACAGCCCGCCCGAGCCCTCGCTGCCGAACAGCGGCGAGATCCGCAGCGCCGCCGCCTCGGTGCGCCGCAGCTCGGCCTCGCTGGGCCGCTCGGCGGTGTCCACGCAGGTGATGGCCGGGAAGCTGGTCATCTGCGTGGAGTAGGTGCCGTCCTCCGAGCGTCCGGTGTAGGAGTCGGCCAGGTACATCAGCGCCTCGCCGTGGCCCTTCAGCGCCTCGCCGAGCGCCTTCTCCAGGAACGGCCAGGTCAGCTCCGAGTACAGGGCGGCGGCCACGCCGGTGGAGGCCAGGCCCTGGGTGAGCTGGCGGCCGTCCACCTTCAGCGGCTTGGTGGTGAGCTGGTTCATCAGGTTCTCGACGTTGGCGTTCGCGGCGGTCACGTCCTTGCCGACCTCGCAGCCGCCCTTGACGCAGCTGCGCAGGAAGCTCTCGTACGCCTGCTGGAAGCCGCGGGTCTGGGTCAGCGTGCGCTGCTCGAAGGTGACCGTCGGGTCGAGCGGCGCGTCGAGCAGCATCCGGCCCACGTTCTTGGGGAACTGGGTGGCGTAGACGGCGCCGAGCTGGGTGCCGTACGACATCCCGACGTAGTTGAGCTTGGGGTCGCCGACGGCGGCGCGGATGCGGTCCATGTCACGGGCGGCGTTGACGGTGCCGACGTAGGGGAGGACCTTGCCGGAGTGCTGCTGGCAGAGCTGGGCGAACTCCTTGTTGGCGTCCTGGCTCTCCTGACGGGTCTGCGCGTTGGTGGGCAGCGTGTCCAGGGAGACGAACCGGTCCATCTGCGCGCTGTCGCCGCAGCGCACGCCCGCGCTGCGCTCGACGCCGCGCGGGTCGAAGCTGACCAGGTCGTAGTGGGCGCGCAGGGTGGTGAGCACCTTGGCGGCCTGGTCGAGGGTGTCCACGCCGGAGGCGCCCGGCCCGCCGAAGTTGAACACCATCGAGCCGAGCCGCTTCTTCGGATCGGTGGCCGACAGCTTGATGAGCGCCAGCTCCAGCTTGTCGCCGTCGGGGCGGGAGTAGTCGAGGGGCACCGCCAGCTTCCCGCAGCGCACCGAGGCGTCCTGCTGTGCCGGTGGCTCGCCGTCCGGGCGCTTGATGTCGGTGCACGGCCCCCACGCGATCTTGTCGGTGTCGGCGGCGGGCCCGTCGGTGGCGGGCTCTGCGGGTGCACTCGCGCAGCCCGCGGCCGTTACGAGCAGGGCGGCGGCTAGGACGCGTCGCATACGAACATTCCCCTTCGTGTCTTCGGGGGAAGTAGTGCCCACGATACGGGACCTCGCGTCGAACCTGGGTGAGGCGGCACGTACCCCTCCTGGACGTGCCGCCTCATCCGTCGGACGGAGCGCAGGCCCGGACATGACGGCGCTCCCGCGAGAGACAGTTCGCGGGAGCGCGCCTTCCGGATGACTCAGACGCCCATCGACTGGGTGTCGTTGCTCTCCGCGCCGCCGGCTTCGGTGACGCCGTTCTTCAGGTGGTAGCGGGCGATGGCCTCGCGCAGCACCTCGCCGTCGAGCTCGCCCCGCTTGACCAGCCGGGTGAGCACGGCCAGCGTGATCGAGGCGGCGTCCACGTGGAAGTGGCGACGCAGCGCCGAGCGGGTGTCGGACAGGCCGAACCCGTCGGTGCCCAGCGAGGACCAGTCACCCGGCACCCACTGCGCGATCTGGTCCTGGACCGCCTTCATGTAGTCGCTGACGCCCACGAACGGGCCGCTGGCCTGCGAGAGCGCCTGCGTCACGTACGGGACGCGCTGCTCGGCGTCGGGGTTGAGCAGGTTGTGCTCCTCGCACGTCAGCGCGTCGCGCCGCAGCTCCGACCACGACGTCGCCGACCACACGTCGGCGGACACGCCCCACTCCTCGGCCAGCAGGCGCTGGGCCTCCATGGCCCACGGACCCGCCACGCCCGAGGCCAGGATGTTGGCCTTCGGCCCCTGCGTCTGCGGGCCCTCGGCGAACTTGTACAGGCCCTTGAGCAGGCCCTCGACGTCGAGGTCGGCCGGCTGCGCGGGCTGCAGGTAGGGCTCGTTGTAGACGGTCAGGTAGTAGAAGACGTCCTCGGGCTGCTCGCCGTACATGCGGCGCAGGCCGTCCTTGACGATGTGGGCGACCTCGAAGGCCCAGGACGGGTCGTAGGAGACCGCGGCCGGGTTCGTCGAGGCGATGAGCGGCGTGTGGCCGTCTTCGTGCTGCAGGCCCTCGCCGTTGAGCGTGGTGCGGCCGGCGGTGGCGCCGAGCAGGAAGCCGCGGCCCATCTGGTCGCCCATCTGCCACATCTGGTCGCCGGTGCGCTGCCACCCGAACATCGAGTAGAAGATGTAGACCGGGATCATGTGCTCGCCGTGCGTGGCGTAGGAGGTGCCGGCCGCGATGGTCGAGGCCATCGAGCCCGACTCGCTGATGCCCTCGTGCAGGATCTGCCCCTGCACGGCCTCCTTGTACGACAGCAGCAGCTCCCTGTCGACCGCCTCGTACGTCTGCCCGTGGGGCGAGTAGATCTTGGCCGTCGGGAACATGGCGTCGAGACCGAACGTGCGGGCCTCGTCGGGGATGATCGGCACGAAGCGGTGGCCGATCTCCTTGTCGCGCATGAGGTCCTTCAGCAGGCGCACGAACGCCATGGTGGTGGCGACCTGCTGCTTGCCCGAGCCCTTGCGGAACTGGCTGTAGACGTCGTCGCCGGGCAGCTTGACCGGCTTGGCGCGCATGACCCGCTTGGGCAGCACACCGCCGAGCGCCGCGCGGCGCTCCTTCATGTACTGGATCTCGGGGTCGTTCTCGCCCGGGTGGAAGTACGGGGGCAGCTCGCCCTCCAGGGCCGAGTCCGGGATCGGCAGGTAGAGCCGGTCGCGGAACTCCTTCAGCTCGGCCTTGGTGAGCTTCTTCATCTGGTGGGTGGCGTTGCGCGCCTCGAAGTCCTTGCCCAGCGTCCAGCCCTTGATGGTCTGGGCGAGGATCACCGTCGGCTGGCCGACGTGCTCGCGGGCCGCCTTGAAGGCCGCGTAGACCTTGCGGTAGTCGTGGCCGCCGCGCGACAGCTTGCGGATGTCGTCGTCGGACAGGTGCTCGACCATCTTGCGCAGGCGCGGGTCGCCGCCGAAGAAGTGGTCGCGGATGTAGCCGCCGGTCTCGACCGAGTAGGTCTGGAACTGGCCGTCGGGCGTGGTGTTCATCTGGTTGACCAGCACGCCGTCGACGTCGGCCGCGAGCAGCGGGTCCCAGTCGCGGCCCCACACGACCTTGATCACGTTCCAGCCGGCGCCGCGGAAGTACGACTCCAGCTCCTGGATGATCTTGCCGTTGCCGCGCACCGGGCCGTCGAGCCGCTGCAGGTTGCAGTTGATGACGAACGTGAGGTTGTCCAGCTCCTCGCGGGCGGCCAGGCCGATCGCGCCGAGCGACTCGGGCTCGTCCATCTCGCCGTCGCCCAGGAAGGCCCACACGTGGCTGCGCGAGGTGTCCTTGAGCTCGCGGTTGAGCAGGTAGCGGTTGAACCGCGCCTGGTAGATCGCGCCGATCGGGCCGAGGCCCATGGAGACCGTCGGGAACTCCCAGAAGTCGGGCATGAGCCGCGGGTGCGGGTAGGAGGGCAGGCCGCGGAAGCCGTGCGACAGCTCCTGCCGGAACGCGTCGAGCTGGGCCTCGTTGAGGCGGCCCTCCAGGAAGGCGCGGGCGTAGATGCCCGGCGCGGCGTGGCCCTGGAAGAACACCTGGTCGCCCGACTCGCCGTGGTCCTTGCCACGGAAGAAGTGGTTGAAGCCCACCTCGTAGAGCGAGGCCGCCGAGGCGTAGGTGGCGATGTGGCCGCCCACGTTCGTACGGGCGTTGGCCCGCGACACCATGACCGCGGCGTTCCACCGGATGTAGGCGCGGATGCGCCGCTCGACGTGCTCGTCGCCCGGGAACCAGGGCTCGCGCTCCGGCGGGATCGTGTTGATGTAGTCGGTGCTGCGCAGGCCCGGCACGCCGACCTGGTGCTCGCGGGCCCGTTCCAGCATGCGGAGCATGAGGTAGCGGGCTCTGGTGCGGCCTTCGGTCTTGACGACATTGTCGAGAGACTCGAGCCACTCGTTGGTCTCACTGGGGTCGACATCAGGCAGCTGGCTGGGTAGGCCGTCGCTGATGATCGAGAATCGCTGGCGTCCGGAAGCCACTGGGTCTCGCCTTCCGAGAATGACTGAAGTCTGGTCTGGGTCGCCTTCCATCCTGGTCGCTAGTCGTAGAAAACGCATCTCTACTGACGGGTAACCAGAGCGTCCCTGCTGGCAGGGCCATGTTGGTGGCCTAGACCACCGATGGTAGGACGAATCGCCACCAAAGGTTACATCGGTGGAGCAATTTAACAAGACTAGAAAACGGACGAAATTTCCCCCCAATCCTAGGGGGCTGGCCCGGTGGGTCGGCCTCCGCCCTCAACCCTCCCCCGAACCGGGCGGTCCTCACCCGGAGGGGGCGGCCGCGCCGCGCCGCGCGAGTCTAGCCACCGTCCTTGTGGTGGGGGCGGGCGGGGCGGCGTCCGCCGAGAGGGCCGAGGCACACCTCTTCTCCTTGCTTCTGTACGCGCTTCGGACCCGCCTCGCGGGTCCTTCGTGGCGTGCGAGGTCTCAGGCGGGCCTTGGGGGCGTGCGGCCTGTCTCGGGTCTATCCCGTTGGAGAACGCGGAGGGTGGCCTCCTGGGAACTCAGGTGGCGTCAGGCCGTCGCGAAGCCGAGCCCCGCATCCTGTCGGCCCGCCCGAAGCCGGGCACCACATCCTGTCGGCCCGCCGTAAGTCGGGCACCGCATCCTCTCGGCCCGCCCGGAGTCGGGCACCGCATCCTGTCGGCTCGCCGGAAGCTGTGTGTCCGGCTTCCTGGACGCCTCTCTCCTTGTCTCTCTTGTCGAGCCGACCCTCTGTCGCGCATCCCGCCGCTGCCTCCGCGCAGGGGCACAAACGGCCCTCGGCCGGGCCGCTGCCGAAATGAGGCCATATCGGAACCATCAGGCGACAGAGCCGGACGCGACCCTGCCGTCCTGCCCCTGACCAGCCGTAACGCCGTGGTGGTCAGGTGATCCGACGACCACGGTCCGGCCGTGGCGGCCGAAAGGTCGCGTCCGTGCCGCGTAACGTTTCGGTCATCATTTTCGGCCCCAATGAAGACCGGGCAAAAAATCGCCGTCCTCGGCATCCGCTCTTTTCTCGGGCCGTTCGTCGTACCAATGTGGAAGGTATGAATGCGACGGCAGGAGACCGGCTCCTGATGCACGGCAACACGGTCGGCGAAAGGGACCGGAGCGGCGTCATCACCGAGGTCCACGGCACGGACGGCGAGCCTCCGTACATGGTGCGGTTCGACGACGGCCACACCGGGCTGGTCTTTCCCGGCCCTGATGCGGTCGTTGTGCCTCAGTAGGATTTCCCTGTGAGATCAGAAATCATCTCCGTGGCCACGGGTTCACGCGAGACCGTGCACGACATCACCGCTGAATGCGCTGAATTCGTGCGCGCGCAGGGAGAAGACGGCCTGTTGCACGTTTTCGTGCCGCACGCGACCGCGGGCGTGGCGCTGCTGGAGCTCGGCTCCGGCAGCGACGACGACCTGCTCGCCGCGCTGCGAGACCTGCTCCCGGCCGACGACCGCTGGCGTCATGCCCACGGTTCGCGCGGTCACGGCAGGTCACACGTCATGCCCGCGCTGATCCCGCCGTACGCCACGATCCCCGTGCTGGGCGGGAGAATGGCGTTGGGCACATGGCAGTCCGTCGCGCTGGTCGACCTCAATGTCGACAACACGCAACGCCAGGTTCGCCTGTCGTTTTTGTCAGATTGATTCTGGCCGACTACGGCCGTACCCGTGGCGACCGTTGACGACTGAGGGTCACAGCGTGTGGACTGTGCCGAAGCGATAAACCGCATAGAGCGGGGCCACTCAAGCAGGAGGGATAAACGTGAGCGCGACCGCGGGTCAGGCGCAGGGCGAGCGCGGCCTGGCCGAACGACTCGGCCTCAAGCCGGGTCAGGTGGTGCAGGAGATCGGTTGGGACGAGGACGTCGACGACGAGCTTCGCGACTCCATCGAGGACCTGACCGGCAACGAGCTGCTGGACGAGGAGAGTGACGACGTCGTCGACGTGGTGCTGCTGTGGTGGCGCGACGGCGACGGGGACCTCTTCGACGCCCTCAGCGACGCCATGCGAGCACTCGCCGAAGCCGGCCAGATCTGGCTGCTGACTCCCAAGGCCGGGCGCGATGGCCACGTGGAGCCGAGCGACATCGGGGAGGATGCCGCTACCGCGGGTCTCTCGCAGACCAGCAGCATCTCAGCCGCACCCGACTGGTCCGGGACCAGGCTCGTCGCACCGAAGGGCCGACGTTAGGAAACTCCGAGGCCGGCCGATACGGCAGGATGGTGGGCTGTGAACGCACATCCTGCCGAGGTCGGCGCACTGGCTCCGGATTTCGAGCTGCAGGACCAGCACGGCGCCCCGGTGAGACTGTCCAGGTTCCGGGGCGAGAAGGTCGTGCTGGTCTTCTATCCGCTTGCCTTCAGCGGGATCTGCGAGGGCGAGCTCACCGCGCTGCGCGACCAGCCTCTCGACGCGCGGGTGCTCGCCGTGTCGGTCGACTCCGTGTTCGCCTTGCGTGCCTGGTCCGATCGGGAAGGTTACGGATTCGCCCTACTCTCCGATTTCTGGCCACATGGACAGGTCGCCCAGGCGTACGGTGTGTTCGATGAGGCGAAGGGGCTCGCACGTCGGGGGACCTTCGTCATCGACGGCGAGGGCGTGATCCGGTGGTCGGTGATCAGTCCGATCTCCTCGGCACGTGACGTCGCCGACTACGTCAAGGCACTCGCCGACATTTCCTGACTTCGGAGGGAACGATGCCCTGCTACCGATGCGGGGCCCGGCAGACCGACCCGGTCCGTGGCGCCAGCCCGTGGCAGCGCGGGGTGCGCAACGAGTCCCAGGTGCTGATCTGCCCGGACTGTCAACGGCTGCACGACCTCGATCTCGACTCCTGCGCCACCTGCGGGTCCACCGCGCTCATCTGCCGGCTGGGGGAGATCGAGTGCCGCGGCTGCGGCGCCGTCCGGCAGGCCCGGGCGCCGAAGGGGTTCGAGGAGCAGGGGGCGTACGTAGGGTCGGGGGCTCCGCCCGGGCTGTCGGCGGAGGTCGAGGCGGCGCTCAACCGGGTGCTGGGCAGGGCCTGACCGCCTGGGCGATCTCGAGTTCGAGGCCCAGGCGTCGTGTGGTTGATCGCCAGTTCAGGGCCCTGGTGTCGCCGGCCTGGATCGCGGCGCGGCGCCGTCCTTCCGGCTGAGAGATTCTCAAGCGCCTTTTCAGACATTTGCTGACCTGCGCTATCGTCTCCTTTCGTGTCCGCTATGAGTTCGTTCGTCGTCGCGCTCGACGTCGGTGGCACGTCCATGAAGGGCGGCCTGGTCAGCGAGTCCGGTGAGGTGTTGCTGAGCGAGCGGCGCCACACTCCTCGCGAGGAGGGCCCTGAGGCGGTCGTGTCCGCCATTTCAGACTTCATCGGCCACCTGGCCTCCTCCGGCGACGGCGAACCGGCAGGCGTCGGTCTGGCCGTCCCGGGGCTGGTGTCCGAGAGCGCGGCCCTCTATGCGGCGAACCTGGGCTGGCGTGACGTCCCCGCCTCGAACTTCACCACCCTGGACATCCCCGTCATGCTGGGCCACGACGTCCGCACGGGCGGCCTGGCCGAGAGCATCCTCGGCGCCGGAAGAGGCGTCTCCGACTTCCTCTTCCTCCCGATCGGCACCGGTATCGCCGGAGCCTCGATCATCAACGGCGACCCGTATGGCGGCTCCTCCGGATGGGCCGGCGAGATCGGCCACACCCCCGTCTTCCCCGACGGCGAACAGTGCGCGTGCGGCCAGTTCGGCTGCCTGGAGACGTACGCCTCGGCGGCTTCGGTCGGCCGCCGCTACAGCCAGCGCGCGGGCGTGGAGGGCGTACGCGCCGAGCAGGTGGTCGCCTCCGACGACCCCATCGCCATCGAGGTGTGGGACGAGGCCGTGGAGGCCCTGTCGCTCGCCCTGGCGACGTACACGCTGCTGCTGGACCCCTCGGTGATCGTCCTCGGCGGCGGCCTGGCCGAGGCCGGTCCCGCCCTCTTCGATCCCGTACGTACCCGCCTGGTCAAGCGCCTGGCCTTCCGCGACGCGCCTCCGCTCGTCCCGGCCGCGCTGGGCGTCGACGCCGGCATGCTGGGCGCCGCCCTGCTGGGCTGGCGAGCCGCCGGCCGCCCCGAACTGGGCCCCGGCTGGACGGTGAATGTGCGATCGGCCCCTCTGGTGTCGTAAGGTTAGTGCCGATCAGGGGGCGGTTAGCTCAGCGGTAGAGCACTCGCCTTACAAGCGAGGGGTCACTGGTTCGAACCCAGTACCGCCCACCTCCTGGAACAGCCCCGTTTCCCGGCGCGGAAACGGGGCTTCGTGCCGTTAGCCGGTGCGAGGGCTTTTCTTGATCTTTGCGTTCACGGCGTCGGCGATCTTGCTGTGGGCAGGGGTTCGCGGCTCGGGCAGTTCGGGCCAGGAGCGTGCGTGTTGTATACGCAAGGCTCATCGGCGGAACGAGAACGGCGAATGCACTGGTTGTGGGCTGGCCCTCCCCGAAGACGACCGACCCGAAAAGCGAAGGTAGGTACGAGGCTGCACCCCGATACGGTGCCACGCCTGCTTTCCTCTGGAGCACAGGAAGAGCGAGTACACAGAGAGCCCTCCGGAGCTGCTGTACCGCGTCACCTGTAGGTCCGGTCGGTGCTCAGACAGAGTGCCAGATGGCCTGGACGGCGATGGCCAGCGCCAACGCTGTCGCGCTCAGGAGCATCGCGACGATTGGCAGGGTTCGATTGGTGGCTGTCCCGACGCGAGCCTTCCCCATGCCCAACCCCGACATGAAGATGGCCACGTACGACACCCAGAACCCGACGCGGGCCAACACGATGGACACGTCGAGCAGGAGGGCGAGGATGCCGAGGCAAAGGCCGACGACGCCTATCCAGTTGTGCGTTGTCGGGGCTGGCATAGGCGGCTGCTGAGGGTGCTGCCCGTACGGCTGTGATGGCTGGTGGGGATACGGCTGGCCGTCCTGGTCCTGCGGGCCGGGATACGCCATGTGGGGCTCCTGAGGGAGTAGGGGTGCTGCGTAAGACGCGTCGACAACGTGTGCGGTTTGCACCGTTGCACGACAGGACCGCTCAAGTCCTGCAATCGCGCGATTTCGGGTTCCATGGGGGAGGTGACTCCGACATGACACCGCACCGTGCATCCTGTGGGTCTGGGGGTCTCGAACTCGGGGTCCGGGCCGCGATTCTCGCGGCTGTTTCCGAAGTCGTATCGCTTGTAGAACTCCACGATGTACGACTGGTAGGTTCGGCGAACTTTTGTGATCCCCGACCGCTAGCGGCCGCCTTCGGGACGGGTTCCGCCGGGGCCGACGTGGGCGCCCCCTTGGCCAGCCAGCAATTCAGCGCGTCCGCGCGGTGTGATTGATTGTGCGATCGCAAGGCCATCCTCGCGATCGCGCAGAACATCCGTGGCATCTGCGCACGCTGGAAGGTGCCCTCCTGGCGGTTGGCCGCTCTATCCGTGTGAAAGGAATACGCGTCTCCGTGAAAGGAAGGCAGCGAACAACGTGGCCCCACCCGCAGCGATCAGTACGGTCGCGGGAATCCTGACGAGGCTCCGCAGGTCTGTGCAGTTGTCCAAATGGTGCAGCCTGTCGGCCAAGGCGGAGGACGGATCGAGTTGCGTCCAGGTAACTCCGACAAATGCCGAGCCGCAGGATTCACCGCCTGACGTAACGGACATCAGGCCGGTGAGAATGCCCGAGCCGATTAACAGGAAGGCGACGAACGCCATCGCTTTGGGAGACATGCCAGTCCTAACGTGGATCCAACCGCAGTGGATCATTTCATGGCGAGGCTTGAGCCGGGAAGACGTCTGGCTCAGCCAGGGGGCGACAAGCGCCAGGGGGCAGCCCCGTTTCCATTTGCGGCAACGGGGCTTCGTGCCGTCAATGGGGATCGGCCGGTGCGCGAGCTCCTCCCGATCTCTGCGTCAACGGCGGCGGCGTGACGCTCGACGGGTCAGGTGCCTGGCATGCTCTGGGGCGTGAGAATTCGTACTGCGACGCGCCGGGATCTGCCCGCGATCATCGCGCTCCTGGCCGACGAGGACACCGTGATCGATCCCGAAACCGTTGGGGTCGACGAGGCGTACGAGCGAGCCTTCAAGGCCGTCGACACCGACGAGCGCAACGAGATGATCGTCATGGACGAGGCAGACGGTACGGTCGTCGGCTGCCTCCAGCTGACGTACATCCCCGGCCTGGGACGGCACGGGCAGGAGCGGGCGCTGATCGAGGCGGTCCGGATGCGTGCCGATCGACGTGGGGCAGGGCTCGGGCGCGAACTGCTCACCTGGGCGATCGAGCGGGCACGCGCCCGCGGCTGCACCCTGGTCCAGCTCACCAGCAACAAACGACGCACCGAGGCCCATCGTTTCTACGACTCTCTCGGCTTCGTCCGCAGCCACGACGGGTTCAAGCTGTCGTTCTGAGGCGGAGCGCCGAGCGGGGTGGTCATGGCCCTCTGCGAGATGAGCCAACGATTTTGATCGTGCGTACTCCGGATTTTCCGATCAGCTCGGTGAGTGCCGGTTTCGAGTGTCCGTAGACGACCAATCCATAGATCCTGCCTTCATGTGCCGCCTGACGTAAACGGCGGAGATCGAGCCCGAAGGACTTCAGGCTCAGTGCGTCGGTCCACTCCAGCTTGGCCGCCCAACGTCTGTACAGCTCGATCGGCGAGGTGTTCTCGCATTCGGTTTCATAGACCGCGCACGACCGCCAGTAGACCGGTTTGTCGGCGTCCCCGCGCGATCGGGAGAGGAACAGGAACACGGCGTCCGATCGAATTCCTTGCACGTCCAAGGTGGTGGTCAGTTCGTTCTCGGTCATGGGGGCGGTCAGTTCCACGACGGCGGTGGAGAAGTCATTCCTGCCCAGGGCCGCTATTGCCTGGCGGGCCCGGCTTTTGGCCGGCTCGTCGGCCCCCTCGCCGCCGTGGAACGAGCGCAGCAACGGGCTCATCATCGCCTCCGGCATGGCGGGAGCGGAGGTCCTGCCCAGCACGTCGGTCACTAATTCTTCGTGTGCTGGACGACCTCGCAGACTCGGATGCGTCTCGAAACTGCTGACCGTCACGCCCATCGACAGGGGGCCCACACCCACCTCGTGGCCCACGATGACGTCGTACTCCGGATGCGCCACCTGAAAGGCGCCGCCATAGACCTCACGCATGCGTTCAGCGCGCCCGCCGAACAGGTGCACGCCTTCGGCCAGACAGGCGAGCAGAACGAGTATGACGACGATGACGTATCCGGTTCTGCGTGAATTCCTGGTGCGGCTGTCTGCGGTCAAGGCGGTCTCCCGTGCGTGCCGATGCCGATCGAACAGTGATGATCAAATCAGATCGCCGGTGAATGGGGGCGCCTGGCCGACACCGGTACGGCATCGTTTGTTCCGCCGTGCCGGCCGGTGTAGCAGTGCCGCACTGAGATCGCACTAAGATCGCGTCCCGTGTCTTCGGAACATTTATGGCGGTTTATCAGGATCGGATTAGTAAGTCTGATTCTTCTGGCGGCGGTCGCGGGGCTGGTGCTCGGCGACACCTGGCTCTGGGTGGCCGCCGAGTGGTCGCCGCCGACCTTCGGCGAGCTCTCCACGGCCGACGGGTCCGACGCCTCGGTCGGTCTTGCGCTGTTCGGGGCCGCCCTGGTGAAGGCGGCGCTCCTGTGGCTGATTCTGCGGACCCCGGAACGGGGGCCGCTGGACCGCGGGGAGAGGGTGCTGCGCCGGCTGTTGTATCTGGCGGTGGCCCACGCGCTCGTGCTGTGGTACCCGATCGCGCTGCTCCCGGACGCGGTTGACGCGGCGTTCACGCTCGTTCTGTGGGCCGCGATCGACGTCCTCTACCTGCTCGTCATCCGGTGGCGGTCCCGCCTGTTGCGCGGGGCGGCCGGAGTGCTGTTCGCGGTGGAGCTGGCCGGGGCGGCCAATGAAGTGCTCGACGACCTCGACCTTCCGGAGCTCGGACCGGGCGGCGTCATCCAGGCGGTCCTGATCGGGGGCGGAGTGCTGGCGACCCTCGTCACCGTCCTCGGGCAGTGGCGTGACGGCCGCTGGAGCCGCGGCACGCTGATCGCCGGGGTGTCGTCGGTGGGCGTCTACGCGCTGACGATCCCGTTCAACCTGCTCGTCGGAGGGCACTTCGGCGGCGGTCTGGCGATGGTGATCGCGATCGACGCGATGGGGCTACTCAGCACCGTGTGGATCGCGGCCACCGCTCGTGAACTGCCCGCCGAGGGCCGTCCGGCGGATCTTCCGTCCGTCCGGCGGCGCGGGTCCCGCGTCGCGGTGGCGGCTGTCGCCGTGCTGTCGCCCGTCGTACTGATCAATCCGGAGCAGGACGCGCGCCTGACCTACACCGCCGGGTCGGCGGACTGCTACGACCGGCCCAGCTTCGGCGACGTGAAGCCCGCGGAACGCGACGCCGTGTTCCTGTGCCGGGCGCGGAGCGCAGACGGCGCAGGCCCGCCGATGTTCCCGGAGACCACGTCGGACCAGGCGGTCCTCGCGTACGGACGGGCGCTGTGCCGGGCGAAGGACACCGACGAGCAGGAGGCGATCCTGACGCGGGCCGGCAGCGCCCGTGCGGCCTGGCGGGTGTACCCCGAGGAACTGGTCTACGTCTGCCCGGAGATCATCGGCGCCACCCGTCCCGACCTGCTGCGGTCGACGGCGGAGGAGGCGGCGGCGAACGCGGCCCACATCGCCGGGGAGAACGCGAAGTGCCGGGACCCGTGGCCCCGGACGAAAGGGGTCGTCCAGGCCACGGCCAAGTACTTCCTGTTCGTGGACGGCGATCCCGGTTACCTGGTCCAGGACGGCGAGGGCGAGTCGGCCATGGACGAGGCGGAGCTGGCCACGGCCCGGTCCTACGAAGACGGCGCCCTCGTCGGGGTGGCCGGCGGCACGGCGCTCATCGGGCACGTCGAGGACGTCGTCGATCTGTGCCTCACGGTGAAGGCCTTCCGCGCCGCGCCGCCACTGCGGACCGCCGGGTGGGACCAGGTCCACGAGGTGCCGATCGTCAGCCGCGGCGGCCGGCTCGCGGTGCCCGAGATGGGCGACGGCGGTGACGTGGGCGCGGGCGCCCCGATGCCGAACCTGGCGATCGCCGGGAAGGGCCGCTACCGGCTCCGTGTCCACGTGCGGATCGGTGAGGCGGGGGAGGAGCACCTGGTCGTCGTGTTCCCGGGCGCGTCGAGGAAGAGGCTGAAGCTGAAGTCCTGATCCGAGGCCGGGCGAGCCGGGGCTGGTCAGCGGCAAGGAGCGGATGCGGCACGGGCCGGGCGGGAACGCTCTCCGATCGCCAGATCGATGTGCACTGACTGCGACTTCTCCGTAGCGGCGGCGAAGTATTGTGGTGGAGGTCCCCGGGGTAAGGCTCTTAAGCCGAAGGGGCTGCGCAGTCCGTGAACGGAGAGCCACCTGCCATGCGAAATCGCACGTTGCGGATCCCCGCCACCGCGGCCGCCGTCCAGGAAGCCATTGACCAGGCGACGGCGGGAGAGGTCGTCCTGCTGGAGCAGGACGGTCGCCTCGTGGCCGCGGTGGTGCCCTACGAGGTGGCCGCCGCCGGCGTCGACCTGCTCAACGAGGCCCAGGACGCCGCTGACCGGCTGTCGGGGCTCAGGCTGATCGCGGAGCTCGAAGCCGGCATGGAGACGATGCGGCTCAGCGACCTGCGCCGTGAGCTTGCCTCATGAAGGGCTACTACGAGATCCAGCTCTCGTCATCGGCGGTGCGGCAGATCCGTGCCGTGCACGTCGCGGAGCCGATGGCCGCCACGTTCGTCCTCAACGGCCTGGAGTATCTCTCCACCGACCTCGACTCGGGGCTGCTGCGCACGATCGACAAGGAAGCGGGCCTGCTCAAGGCGGAGATAGGCGACTTCGAGGCCCTGTGCTGGGTGCGGCACGAGGAGATGAGCCTGGTGATCCTGACCGTCTCACGGAGTCGTCACCCAGCGTGACGCCGCGCCCTCGTTCGCCCGGACGGCGAAGTCGCGGACGTCCCGCATCCGCCGCGTGCTGACCGGCTCGGCGTAGATGTAAGGGCACATGTCCGACCGGGTCATCTTCGATCGCTGGTAGAGCGAGAAGTCGCACCAGGCGTAGTCGTGCCGGGTGAGCTGCTCGATCACCTCCTCCCTGATGCGTTCGCCGTACATGGAGTCGTGCATCTCGATCAGCAGCGCCGGCTGGTGGTGGGCGATCGTCTCCGCCGCGCCCGCCAGCGCCCTCCCCTCATGACCCTCGATGTCCATCTTGACCAGCCGGATCCTCTCCCGGGACCGGGAGGCCATGACGTCGATCGGCAGGCCGTCGGCCGCACCGAGGAACGCGCCGTACCCCTCCTCGCCATGGTGGAGGGTGGAAATGACGCAGTCGGCGGGGATGGTCGCCGGCTCGCCGGCGGCGAGCGTACGGGTGCAGGGGCCGGCGGTGACGTCGTAGGGGTCCCAGAGTCGCAGTCGCGCTCCGGAGTCGTGCGCGGCCGCCGGGTGGACGTCGACGTTGCCGATCTCGTTGAGCTGCAGATTGTGGTGCAGCGCGCGCAGTGCGACCGGGTTCGGCTCGACGGCGATGACCTTCGTGAAGGCCCTGGCCATCCGTAAGGCGTAGTGGCCGACGTGGGCGCCGACGTCGAGGAAGGCCGAGCCCGGCTCGGCGAAGGACTGCAGGAGGCGCCAGATGTCCTGCTCGTGCGGCCCCGGGCCGACGCGGTCACCGCTGGCGGGCCGGAGGGCCCAGGTGAGTCCGTCACGCTGCGAGAGGGAAGGCGTCGTCGACATCAGGACTCCCGGGGAGGTGTTCCGCGCTCACCCACGTGTGATCGTTCTCGCGTCGGAGGAGATCCAGCTTCGGTGCGGGTAGTAGCTCCTGAGTTCCCGCATGCGCGAGGAGTCCGTGAAGAAGACGAACTCCAGGTTGGCCCGCCGCAGCATGCTGTGTTTCGCCTCCTCGCCCAGCAGGCCCCCGACCAGCGGGACCGCGTTGACCGCCACTTCGGTGAGCGTCGACAGGCCGGTCATCGCGAACCGTTCGGCGACCTTCGCCAGTCCGGGCATCTTCCTGCGCAGGAAGATGCCGAGCTTCGTGGGTTTGACCGCCAGATGAGGACGCGTCGCCCGGATGTGGTCGCAGATGCGCTGCCAGTAGTCGGCGGCGCAGTCGGCCAGGGCCGCGGCCAGCACGTCGTCCGCGTCATGGGCGTTCGAGACTTCGAGGTAGGACTGGATCTCGAACAGCTCCCTGGCCTGTTGGCGCAGTTCGACGATCTCCTCGAAACGCAGCATGGCCAGCAGGTCGGGCGGCGGACCCTCGACCATCCGATAGGCCGTCTCGACGAGCTCCCGCACGTCGAACTGGGGATCCGGCCGGCTGGGCGCACGCTGCGCACCGGTGAGGACGGCCTCGGCGAGGCCGGTGGCGTCCCCGGAGTTCCAGTCCGAGCCCATGATCCTCGCGTTGAACGCGCGGGCGTGCGCGGTCTCGTCGAAGAGGCCGTGGATCTGGATCAGCTCGCTGCTCACCGGCAGTCCGGAGTCGTGGAGCAGGGCGAAGATGGGAGTGTGGGAGAACCGCGGCCTCGACAGGATGTCGTCGTACCGTCTTCTCAGTTCGATCGGCTGCGCCGACAGCAGGCCGGTCAGGACGGAGTCAGGCGAGTTGGCGGCCTCGCGGACCTGCCGCATGAAGTCGTCCTTGGCGGTGACATAGTCGTAGCGGACGACTACGGAACCGTCTCCGGCGAGAACGCCGTCGAGTTCCCTGATCATGCGGTCGCGGGCGGCCGAGACCGGCGAGACGACCCATCCCTTCCCGTCGGGGCTGTTCCGCTTCCAGCTGTCCAGCACGTCCGCCAGAGAGTCGCAGGGGTCGAGCCGGTCCTCCTGGTAGAGGTAGTTGTGCGCGCGGAGCCCGACCGCGACGACGCCTCCCGCGACGAGATCTCTGAGCAGGCGGTAGAAGTTGTTCTCCCGCAGGTCCGACCTGCTGAAGTCGCCCACGACCCGAGGGTTGTCCACGAGCTGCGTGTCATGCACGTAGACCCGCTCGTTGAAGAGCGCCCCGAACACCAGCAGGGCCCGCAGCTGCATGGTGGAGCTGATGCCGGCCCAGATCGGTTCCAAGGCGGCGAACTGGGACGTGGCGCGCAAGGCGTTGATGGAGCGGGAGTCATCGCGCTTCATCTCTTCGAGATACCACCCTTCGGTCGCCACCCCTAAGGGAAGCACAGCCGGGTACCGCAGGGAAGGTCATCATGGATAGTGGCCCGGCCGGTGGGCCCGCGTCGTACGATCCGCTTGGGTCGCTCGTGGTGTCTCCTCGGGGAAGGGGCCGGTTGTGTCGTCGCTCGAAGAGGCCGTGGAGTCCAGGGATCATCTCGTCGCCGTCTGGAGCGAGCTGGTACGGGACAGAGGCGGCCGGATCGGTACGGACGACGGCGTCGTGCACATGTGGGCCGACAGCCCCTTCGGCTTCTGGAACACCGTGACCCTGGCCGGTACGGGCCTCACCGCGGACGCGCTCGGCGGGCGGCTCGCGCGGGCGGCGTCCTTCATGAGGGGCAGGTCCGAAAGCGGATATCTGTGGGTCTTCGAGGATCTGCTGAGCCCCCAGGCGCGCCAGAGCCTGTTCCGGCGCGCGGCCGAGGCCGGGCTGGAGCCGGCGTTCTCGGGCCGGGGCATGGCGGGCGACCTGTCCGTGCCCGAGCCGGATCATCCGGACCTGGAGTTCCGGCGGGTGGAGAACGAGGAGCACCTCGCCGCGTACGGCGACATCAACGCACGCGCCTACGGCATGCCGCCCGAGGCGGGCAGGCTCGCCCTGGCCGGCTCCCAACTGTGGCGCGGCGACGTGCACGCCTACCTCGGATACCGCGACGGACGGCCGGTGACCTGCGCCGCCACCGTCGCCGGGCCGCATTCCATCTTCCTGGCGCTGGTCGCCACCCTGCCGGAGGAGATGCGCAAGGGGTACGGCGAGGCCGTCACCCGCAAGGCGATCCACGAAGGCGGCAGGCGGAGCGGGCACCGGCGGCTGGTGCTGCACGCCACGCCGGCCGGGCAGCCGGTCTACGAACGCATCGGCTGCCGCCCCAACACCGCGATCCACTTCTTCCAACTCGCCGGGCATGCCTACATCGGATGATCACGGGTAGCGCTGTGCGACCACCCCAGCTACAGAAGTGGAACACGGCATGATCACTCTCATCCTGCTCATCCTCGCCCTGGCCTGCTTCGTCCTGTCCGCCTTCAACATCGGCGGCGCGCGCGTCAACCTGCTCGCACTCGGTCTGGCGCTCTGGGTGCTCAGCGAGATCATCCCGAAGCTCGGCCAGCTCTGAGCCCCGGCGCCTGAGACCACCCCCTACGGGCAGGAACACGCACATGGACGCCCTCACCATCGTCGCTCTGCTGGCACTCCTCGCCGGAATCCTGGTCGCCCTCACCCAGAGGGTGTGGCCCATCGCGTTGTTGTGCGGGGGACTGTTCATGTCCGTGCTGGCGGACGCCGGTCTCATCGTCACGTAGGCGAAGGAGACCGGCCGCCCGGCCCGTGCGGGTTCAGCAGTAGGTGATGCCCGTGACGGTGAACGGGATGTTGTGGTACGGCGTGTACTCCGACCGCTGGCCGGGGGAGACGCAGGGGCCGACCTCCGGCCACGAGCCCACCGTGGGGTCCGGATGGGTGACGCGGATGACCACGGCGTAGTTGCCGGAACCGCCGCTGCAGTACGCCCAGGCGGTCTTGCCGTCCCGGCCGGTGGTGCAGCCGGTGGGGGAGGCGTGCGCGGGGGAGGCGGCGCCGAAGAGGGCGACGCTGGTGAGAACGGTCGCGAGGGGGAGGGGCAAGTGCTTTCTCGCGCGCATGTGCTGACCTCCAGTGGGTCGTCAGGCAGTGCACTCTTAGGAAAGCTTCTTAAGAGAAAGTAGCCGCACCGTCGCCGCCGTCAAGCCCCTGTCCGGTCGCCGGGACGCCGCCGTCAGCGGGGACGCGGGCCCTTCTTCTTGCGGCTCGTCGGCGCGGCGCGGCGACCGGCGCGGTTCTGGGCGGCGGGCTTGGGGGGCTGGCGTCGCGCCTGCTTCTCCTGGCGCTCGGCGGGGGCGGCGGGAGCGCGGCCCCGGGAGCTGTTGACCGTGCGGCCGCGCACGATGCCGATGAAGTCCTCCACCAGGTCGGTGGTCGCGTCGGTGGGCCAGGCCAGGACGACCTGGGACTGGGGCGCGTCCGTGACCGGGCGGTAGGTGAGGTCTTTGCGGTGGTGGAGGCGGGCCAGCGACTGGGGGACCAGGAGCAGGCCGGTGCCGGCGGCCACCATCTCGACCGCCTCGGCCGTGGTGGCGGGACGGGTGAAGGCCGGTTGCCCGGGCCGCGACGACCACTCGATGGCGTCGTCGAGGGGATGGAAGATCTCCTCCTCGGCCAGGTCGGCGAGGGTCACCTCGTCGGCGGCGGCCACGGCGTGGTCCTTCGGCACCATGACCACCGTGGTCTCGACGTAGAGGGGGATCGCGCTCAGGCCCTCGCGGTCGATCGGGAGCCGGACGAACGCGGCGTCGGCCCCGCCGCCCCGCAGGAGGGCCAGCGCCTCGGGGGTGGGGGCCGTGACCAGCGTGAGCGGCACGTCGGGCAGCCTCTCGGCCCAGACGCCGGCCCACTTGGCGGGGGTCACGCCGGGCGCGTACGCCAGCCGGAAGTCTTCGCCGCTCTCGTCAGTCACGTCCTCAGGGTATCGATGTCGGGGACGCTGTCCCGACTGGCTAGGCTTGGGGGCATGACCTCGTCCAAACCGAAGAGCATCCAGACGATGAAGCCCGAGACGGCGGCCAAGAAGCTGGGTGTCCTCCTCTCGGCCACGCCCGCGGAGTTCCAGGCGGGCGTCGTCTCCAGGGACGAGCTGAACGAGCTGCAAGCCAAGCCGCCCGCGTGGCTCGCCGACCTGCGTCGTAACGGGCCGCACCCCAAGCAGGTCGTGGCCGCCAAGCTCGGCGTCTCCATCTCGGGGCTGCTGAGGGCCGGGATCACCGAGCCGCTCACGACCGCCGAGATCGACGCGCTGAAGGCGGAGAACCCCGACTGGCTGGAGCGGGAGCGCACCGTCCAGGCGGAGGCCCGCAAGGAAGCCCTCCGGCTCAAGCAGCGCTAGTCGCCGCGTCCCGGACCTGACGGCGCGGCCCGCCGGTGGGCAGGCCGCGCGTCACCGCCCGGTCAGGCGCGTGCCAGGTCGGGGATGCTGGACAGGCCGTGGGCGAGGTCGTCGTCCGTCGGCTCGTCGTCGGGCAGCAGCCCGGCCTGGAACATCTCGTAGGCGGCCAGGTCGAAGTGGCCGTGCCCGGACAGCGCGATGAGGATCGCCTTCGACTGGCCCTGCTCGCGGCAGCGCAGCGCCTCGTCGATGGCGGCCTGCACCGCGTGCGCCGACTCGGGCGCGGGCACGATGCCCTCCTCGCGGGCGAACAGCACGCCGGCCTCGAAGCAGGCGGTCTGCCGTACCGCGACCGCCTCCATCAGCCCGTTCTCGACGGCCCGGCTGATCAGCGGCGAGATGTCGTGGGCGCGCAGCCCGCCGGCGTGCACGGGCGGCGGCACGAACTTGTGGCCCAGCGTGTGCATCCGCGACAGCGGGGTGAGCCGGGCCGCGTCGGAGTGGTCGTAGGCGATGCGGCCACGGGTCAGCGTGGGGCAGGCGACCGGTTCGGCCGCGACGAGCCGGATCTCGCGCCCGCGGCGCAACTTGTCGCGCAGGAACGGGAAGCACATCCCGGCCAGGGTGCTGCCGCCGCCGCAGGGGCCGACCACGATGTCCGGGTAGTCCTCGGCGAGCTCCATCTGGAGCATCGCCTCCTGGCCGATGACGGTCTGGTGTGCGCACACGTGGTTGAGCGAGCTGCCGCGGGTGTAGCCCAGGTCGGGGTTGCCGTAGGCGACCTCCAGGGCCTCGGACTTGGCGATGCCGAGGCTGCCGGGGTGGTCGGGGTCCTCGGCCAGCACGGCCCGTCCGGCCGCGGTCAGCGGGCTGGGGCTGGAGTTGCAGATCGCGCCGTACGCCTCCATGAGGGCCCGGCGGTACGGCTTCTGCCGGTAGCTGACGCCCACCATGAACACCTGGGCGCTCAGCCCGAACATGGCCGCGGCCGAGGCGATCGAGCTGCCCCACTGGCCCGCGCCGGTCTCGGTGACCAGCCCCGTCTTGCCGATCTGCTTGTTGTAGTACGCCTGCGGCACCGCCGAGTTGGGCTTGAGGCTGCCGACCGGCGAGACGCCCTCGTACTTGTAGTAGATGCGGGCGGGGGTGTCCAGGGCGCGTTCGAGGCGGCGCGCCCGGTAGAGCGGGGTGGGCCGCCACTGGCGGTAGATGTCGCGGACCGGGCCGGGGATCTCGAACTCCGGCTCGGTGCTGAGCTCCTGGTCCACCAGGGGCTCGGCGATCGTCCTGCACAGCTCGGCCCGGGTGATCGCCGCGCCGGTGGCCGGGTCGAGGATGGGGGCCGGCTCGCCGAAGTCCGCGGCGATGTTCAGCCACGTGTACGGGATGTCGTCCTCGTTCAGGGTGTATTTGACGGTCTCGTTCAACGGATACCTCTCATAAGGACTTCGTCGAGGGATGTCAGACGGCCGCTTCCGCGGTCAGCGAGCCCTTCACGGTCTGGTCCCCGCCGCCCAGCAGCGCGGGGTGGGACGTCCTGAACCCCTCCAGGACCAGCTCGTAGGGGAAGTCGTCGAACTCGCCGTGCCAGTGCAGGAACTCCATGTGCCGCCGGCCTGCCTCGTCGTGCGGGTGGTAGACGCTGTCGGCGGTGCCGTCGAACTCCAGGGGCTTCAGGCGGTACAGCCGGCACAACATCTTGTTGAACACGGGGGTGGCCTTCACCCAGCGGCCTTCGAGCTGGACGGAGACCAGGCCGTGGAAGCGGAACACGTCGCCGCCGACGAGCTCCTTGAGCCGTCCGGAGGCCAGGTGGTTGCGCACGTCGGCGAACACCAGCCGGGACGGGATGCCGAGCGCACGGGCGGCGGCGGCGTACACCACCGACTTGTGCAGGCAGAAGCCGCTGCCCCGGGCGATGATCGTGCTGGCCCGCAGGCCGTCGCGGGACATGTCGATGTCGTAGACGTCGTACAGGATGGTGTCGCGCACCTGGTAGTAGAGGCGTACGGCCTGCTCGGTGGGGGTGGCGGCGCCCTCGACGGCCCGTTCGGCGAACTCGCGCACCACGGGGTGGCCGGCGTCCAGGAACTTCGTGGCGGCCAGGTCGGCGGCCAGGTCAGCGGTCATGTGTGTGACTCCTTGAGGCCGAGCATCCGGGCGATGCGGATCCGTTGCATCTCCGAGGTGCCGGAGTAGATGGTGCCGCCGACCGCGTCCCGGAGCTCCTTCTCCAGCCCGGTCCCGGTCAGGTAGCCGCTGCCGCCGAAGATCTGGATCGCGGCCAGCGCCGACCTGACGTTCGCCTCGCTGGTGACCACCTTGGCGATCGCGATGTCGGTGGCGACGTCCCGGCCGGCGGCGAAGCCGCGCGCGGCGTCGTACAACCAGCGCCGGGCGGTCTCCACGCCGATCTTCATGTCCACGATCTGGCCGGCGACCATCTGGAACGAGCCGATCGGCCGGCCGAACTGGCGGCGCCGGGAGGCGTGCTCGACGCAGCGGTCCAGCCGGTGCCGCATCGCGCCGGCCTGGACGATGAAGGAGCACAGGATCTCCCACCGCATCACGTGCTCCAGCACGGTGAAGCCCATGCCGGGCCGGCCCACCACGTTGGCGGCCGGGACCCGGCAGTCGCGCAGCGTCAGCTCGCCGAGCGGGGACGTGCGCAACCCCATCTTGGGCACGTCCGGGCCGGTCAGCAGGCCCGGGGTGTCCCGTTCGACCAGGAAGGCGGTCAGGCCGAACGGGCCCAGGTCGCGGTCGGTCACCGCGTAGACCACGATCAGGTCGGCGACCGGGCCGTTGGTCACGAACACCTTGTCGCCGTCGAGGATCCAGTCGTCGCCGTCCGGTTTGGCGGTCATGCCCATGCCCAGCACGTCGGAGCCGCCCCCGGGGTCGGTGATCGCGTGCGCGGTGATCGTCGTGCCGTCGCAGATGCCCGGCAGGTGGCGGGCCTTCAGCTCGGGGCTGCCGAAGCGTTGCAGAGGGATCCCGGCGCTCACGATCTGCGTGCAGAGCGAGAAGCACAGCCCGCCGTCCCGGCAGCCCTCGCCGAGGCCCTCCAGGACGTACATGGTGCTGAGCAGGTCCAGGCCGCGGCCGCCCCATTCCGGCGAGAACGGCAGGCGCAGCAGCCCGGAGGCGCGCACCTGCTCCCACTTGTGCGCCGGCAGGCCGGCGGTCCGGTCGGCGTCGCGGTCGGCGTCCAGGTGGCCTTCGCCCAGCACCTCGTACCAGTCCGCGAACTCGGCCCTGAGCTCGCGGTGTGTGTCGCTCCACTCGTCCATGGGTGACCAGATCCGTCAGTAGTGGGAGAACTCAGCCTCAGCGAGCTGGTGGCGCTCGTCGCCCTGCAGCGCGGGGGAGAAGACGCAGATCAGCCGCAGGTCCTCGCCGGGGTCGGCGATCAGGTGGTGCGGGTCGTTCTGGTCGAGCGCGTACATGGTGCCCGGCTCCAGGACGTGCTGGCGGCCGTCGGCGTCGATCACGGCGCCCCGGCCGCTGATGCAGTAGCACGCCTCCAGGTGCTTGCGGTACTGGAGGGGGGAGCTGGTGCCGGCCCAGACGATCGTGTCGGTGAGCGAGTAGCCCATGCCGTCGCGCTCGACCAGGAAGCGGTGGCTCAGGCCGTTCCCCCACTCGACCGGCGTCACGTCAGAGATCTTGCGGATGATCATTGCAGTGTCCGTTCTGCTGGTGCTGATAATGCTTTTCCGACGAACTCGTCAATGGCGGCCACGGTCCGGAAGTTCTCCGGGGCGATGTCCAGCTCGTCGACCGGGACGCCGAACTCGTCCTTGATCCAGCCGATGAGCTTCAACAGGCCCAGGCTGCTGATGACCCCGTTGCGGAAAAGGTCGTAGTCGGCCTCGAGTTCGTCGGGCGGAGTATCGGGGAGATACTCGGTCACCACGAATTCTTTAATCCGGTGTGCGATGTCCACGAAAGGCAGCATCACACGCGCGCGCACGCGGTCGCATCTCCGAGAATGCGCGTGCCCGCAATAGGCTTTTGCGTGTCAGCCGATGCGCTTTCGGTCCACCTTTCCGGTCGAGGTGCGCGGGAACGGCTGCTCGACCAGCCTGATGGCGGACGGGATCGCGGCCCGCGGCAGCCGCATCGCGCAGTGCGTCCGCAGGCGCAGCCCCGACAGCCGCCCCGGCCCCGTCCCGCGGACGAACGCGGTGAGCCGGGTCTCGGCGCCGTCCACGGCCGGGACGACGGCGGCCTCCAGGACGTCGTCGTGCTCCAGCAGCACCCGCTCGATCTGCTCCAGGTTCACCCGGATGCCGCGCACCTTGAGCTGGAAGTCGTCCCGGCCGACGAGGAACAGCCGGCCGGCGGCGTCCCGGCGGACCAGGTCGCCGGTGCGGAAGAAGCGGCGGCCGTCCGGCCCGGTCACGAACCTGCCGGTCGCCGCGGCCGGGTCCGGGGTCACGTACCCCTCGGTCTGGAAGGGCGTCCAGACCAGGAGCTCGGTGCCGCCGTCGTCCGGCGGGACGGGGGCCAGATCGGGGCCGAAGGCCACGACGACGCCGGGCAGCGGGCGGCCGATCGGCAGGGGGGCGGGCCCGGCCGCCTCGGCGGCGTCGAACTCGTGCCAGAAGCTGTCGTTGGTCTCGGTGCAGCCGTAGACGTTGTGCAGCCGGGCGCGCGGGAACCGGCGCGGCAGGCCGGCGCGCAGCGGGACCGGCGCGTGGTCGCCGGTGACGATGACGTGCCGCACGCCGGGGAAGACGCCCTCCTCCAGCAGCTGGTACAGCATGGGCACGCCCTGGACGACGGTGACCCCGCAGGCGGCGAAGAAGTCGCAGACGTAGCGCGGGTTGGCGGCCAGCGCGGGGTCGACCAGGGCGACGCAGCCGCCGTGCCGCAGCGTGGCCCACACGTCCAGCAGGCACAGGTCGAAGTTGAGCGGCGCGTAGTTGAACACCACCTCGCCGGGGCCGAGGCCGAACGCGTCGCCGGCCCAGCCGGTGAACCGCGCCACCGCCCCCGCCGACAGCGGGACGATCTTCGGGGTGCCGGTCGAGCCGGACGTGGTCAGCATGAACGCGGTGTCCTGCTCGGCGACCGCCACCGGCACGGGGACCGCGGGCCCGCCGCTGGGCTCGTCGCCGGGCCCGCTGATCACGGCGGTGACCACGTCGGGGTGTTCGGCGGCGTCCTCGGGGGTGGCGGCCAGCACCTCGACGCAGCCCGCCCGCGCGCACAGCTCGCCGAGCGCGACCGCGCCGAGGTCGATCGGCGGCAGCAGCAGCGGACGCCCGGCCGCCAGGCAGCCGAGCACCAGCGCGACCGCCTGCGGCGACTTACGGGCGAGCACCGCGACCGGGCCCGGCGCAAAAGCGTCGAGTTCTTTCTGGGCCCGTCCGGCCATGGCGGCCAGTTCGGCGTAGCTGACTTTCTCCGTCCTGGTTCGCAAGGCTGGTGCGGACGGTTCTCTCTCGGCGTGCGCGATGAAATCGCGGAGCAGTTCTGTGGTCATCGGAAGGTCACCCATCGATTTCTTGGTTGCCGGATACCAATGATTTTGTTCGATGTGCGACCGCGAAATCGGAAATGCGGGCTTCAGCTAATTGCCCGCGTCCGGCAGCTTCCTGCAACGCCTCGACCACGAGAACGGGTCAGGACCGTACTTCCAGTTCTTCGGCCCGCTCCGGCGGGCCGGCCGCCGGGGCGGGCGGCTCCTCCTCGGCGCGGGTGGCCAGCACGCAGCCGCCCAGGATCAGCGCGAACGAGACGACGATCAGGGCGGTCAGCGGCTCGTCCAGGATCAGCACCCCGGCGACGATGGCCACCGCCGGGTTCATGTACGTCGACACCAGCGCCCGCGACGGCCCGGCCTCCTTGATGAGCTCCACGAACACCACGAACGCCAGCCCGGTGCAGACCACGCCGAGGCCGCCCAGCGCCGCCAGCACCTGCCAGCTCGGCATGGCGGACGGCCAGGTCCAGATCGCGGCGGGCGTGTAGACCAGCGCGGCCAGGGTGAGGCAGGCGGCCGTCAGCGGGATGGTGGGCAGGTCCCGCAGGTGCCGGTCGGCGACGAGCGGTGCGATCGAATAGCAGAGCGCGGTCAGCAGCACCTCGCCCATCGCCCAGGCGTCCCCGCCGCCCAGGTGCGGCCCGGCCAGCACGGCGACGCCGGCCAGGCCGATCACCAGCCCGATCCAGCGGGTTCGGCCGAGCCGTTCACTGCCGCCGCTCAGGCGGGCCAGCGCCACGCCGAGGATGGGCGCCGCGGCGATCAGCAGGCCGCTGGTCGAGCTGGTCAGCCGCCGTTCGGCGTCCGACAGCAGCCACCAGGGCGCCAGGATCTCCAGGCAGGCGAACGCGAGGACCGGCCGCCAGTACCGCCGGACCATCGCCAGCTGCCCGCCGCGGATCGCCAGCGGCAGCAGCAGCGCGGCGCCGATCGCGGTGCGCGCGAAGACCAGCACGGGCACCGGCACGCCGCCGACCGCGACCTTGATGAGGAGGTAGGGGATGCCCCAGATCACGGACATCAGGGCGAACAGCACCCAGCCACGGCGGCTCACATGCGTCTCCTTGGGGTCGAGATGGACGGCCTGCTCATGAAATGTCTGCTCATGGACGGTCTGCTCAGGCGGAGGGCGGGGAGGCGGCAGGAGGGGCGGGAGCGGCGCCGGGGATGCGGGCCGGCGGCCTGCGGAAGACCGACGGCGAATCCATGAAAATCCTCCAGCCTATTCGCTGCCGCGCGACAATTCCCGCACGAAAGCAATTCTTCCCGAGAATCGCACGGCGCCCGTGTCGCGGCTTCTTTCAACGTGCTCTTTCAGTGGACAATCAGCTCGACGCCAAGGGATGCTGGACGCGCGACCGGAGTGCCGCCGATCGGTGTCCTCGCAGGTCAGCCGCGAAATCACCGGCCCTCGCCGGACGGCATCGGGCCGTTGGTCCCGCCGCGCCAAGCCGTGCACTGTCACCCTGAAACGGAGGGAAACCACCATGACCGATAAATCCCCCAACCCCGCGCTCCGGCAGCTCGACGTCCTCATCGGCACCTGGCGGGTCAGCAACGTCGAGGACGGCAAGGCGACCGACGCCGGCACCGTGCGCTTCGAATGGCTGGAGGGCGGCAACTTCCTGGTCCAGCACGTCGACCTGGCCGACACCAAGGCCGTGGAGTACATCGGCTACGACGAGGAGAGCAAGACCCTCAAGTCCCACCTGTTCGGCCAGTCCGCCGAGATCCTCAAGTACACCTGGGAGGTCAGCGGCGACACGCTGACCATCTGGTACGGCGACCAGGGCTCGCCCGCCCGCTTCGTCGGCAAGTTCAGCGAGGACGGCGACACCAACTCCGGCGCCTGGGAGTGGCCCGGCGGCGGCTACCAGTCCACGATGACCCGGGTATAGCCCCGTTCGGCGCTCCGGCCCGGCGGCGAGGTCGCCGGGCTGCGGCCGGGTGCGATCTGGCAGATCCTTGTCAAGGATGGCCGAAAAGTCCGTAAGATACGGGCCCTAATGGTACGGATGTGACTTGGGGGCCCTGACGTGACGCTGCTGTCCCGGCGAAATCTTCTCAAAACCGGCGCGATCGCGGTACCGGCCGCGATCCTGGCACCCGGCACGGCGGCCCAGGCGGCTCGGGCGGCGCGGCCCATGCCCGGGGTCGAGATGTCGGGCGTCGCGCCCGCCTCGCTGGCCGGTTTCGACAACCTGTTGAAGAAGTTCGTGCTGGACCGGAAGATCACCGCCGCGCAGCTCGCCATCATGAAGAGCGGCAAGATCGTGCTGGCCCGGGGCTACCGCTACAACGACTTCTCCAGGGCGCTGCCCGCGGTCTCGCCGACGTCGTTGTTCCGCATCGCCAGCCTGAGCAAGAACATCACCTCCGCCGCGATCATGCGGCTGGTGCAGGACGGCAAGCTCAGCCTGTCGGCCAAGGTCACCCAGCTCCTCGGGCTCACGCCCCTCGACGAGCGCATGGGCCAGGTCACCGTGCTGCGCCTCATGCAGCACCTCGGCGGCTGGGACCGCGGCGTCTCCAAGGACCAGCTCTGGCTGGACCACACCATCTCGGCCGCGCTCGACGTGCCGCTGCCGATCAGCCACGCCGACATCGTCAAGTACGCCACCGCCCGGCGGCTCGACTTCGACCCCGGCAGCAAGATGGTCTACAGCAACTACGGCTACCTGCTGCTGGGCCGGGTGATCGAGAAGGTCTCCGGCATGTCGTACGAGTCGTACGTCAAGACCAAGCTGCTCCAGCCGCTCGGCATCACCCGCATGCGGCTCGGCCGCAGCCTGCGGAGCGAGGCCGCGCCCGGCGAGGTCGCCTACGAGTCGCAGTACACCAACAAGTCGGTGGTGGACGCCTCCGGCACCGTCGTCCCCTACCAGTACGGCGGCTTCAACATGCCGAACCAGGACGCCAACGGCGGCTGGCTCGCCTCCGCCGTCGACCTGGTCCGCTGGACGCTCGCCTTCGACAAGCCCGGCACGGTGCTGAGCTCGGCCTCCATCGCCAAGCTGGTCGCCAAGCCGGAGATCGGCGTCAACCAGTACGGATCCTGGTACGGCGGCGGCTGGTGGGTGCGCCAGGTCACCGGCCACCTCAACACCTGGCACGACGGCTCGATGCCCGGCACGTACTCCTACCTGGCCCGGCTGCAGAACGGCTTCAGCTACGCGGTCGTGTTCAACCGCAGGGAGGAGACCGGGTCGCTCGACTTCGACACGCTCGACGACGACATGAACAAGGTCACCGTCTCCTCCTGGCCCACGACGGACCTGACGTCCCGCTACTTCTGACGGCGCCGCGAGGGCCGGAAATCACTACTTCTGAGCACATCGCGAGCTTCAGGTGCTCATTTCAGTGACTGGAGCTCCTTGAGGTAGTCCTTCAGCGGCTTGAGACCCACCTCCGCGCGTCGTTCGTCGACCCGCGCCTCGTCCTCGATCGGGGTGCGGGGCCGCCATTCGCCCTCGGGGGTGGTCTCCCACTGCGTCCCGTACACCTGGGGCTTCTTCTCCGCCACGCGCACCCGGTCCACCAGGTAGGCCAGGTCGGACGGGTCGGCGTCGCCGTCGTCCACCGCCCGCCGCATCATCTCCAGGCCCCGGCGCTGGAAGGCCAGGTCGCGGTCGGCGTGCTGGACGAGGGCCCAGGCCGCCTGCGCGCCGTCCTTGCCGACCAGTTCGTACCCCGGCCAGCCGTAGGTGTCGAGGATCTGCCGCATGCGCTCGGTGTTGGCCTTCTCGGTCCGGTCCCAGTCCTCCTGGCTGGCCTCCAGGGTGCGCTGCTCCTGGTCCGTCTTGAGCATCTTCAACAGTTCGGCCCGCAGCGCGGGGTTCCTGGGGGCGTCGTCACCGCACGCCGTGACCATGAGGAACGCCGCGAACAGCCACAGGGACAAGACCCGCATGCCCTCGATCATCCCTCCGTCCGTCCCGGGACGCGAGGGATGACCGCTACATCCGGGTACGCGCATTCACATCCGGGTACGCGCGCTCACATCCGGGTACGCGCGTACGCCTGAAGCGCGTCGCGGACGAACCTCGCCCCGGCGGCGTCGCCGTACATGGCGGTGAAGCGGGGGTCGTCGACGTACATGTCGCCGAGGCAGCTCACCATCTCGATCGAGCGGTCGCGGTCGCCCTCGGCCGTGGGCGTGCCCGGGATCTGGCTCAGCCACCGCACGTGCCGGGCGGCCAGCGACTGGGCGCGGTCGGACGTCGGCGACACCCCGGCCTGCACCGCGGCGACCCACGCGGCGACCAGGTCCTCGGCCGCCCGCTTCCAGGCCCGCTGCTGGTCGAGCGTCTTGCCGTGCCACCAGTCGTTGCTCACCTGGAACGCGCGCTCGCCCCAGCGTGCGATCACGTCGTCCTTGTAGTGGTCGTTGAAGCCGGCCAGCATGACGTCCATCCGCGGTTCCGCCCCCGCCAGCAGGGCGTCCAGCGTGTGACGCACGGAGCTGATCTGCCGGTCGATGCGGTCGCGCTCGTCCTCCAGCGCGGCGATGTGGGCCCGCAGCCCGTCGCACGCGTCCACCTCGTCGGCCAGGACCTCGGCGATGGCCGGCAGGCCCATGCCGAGCCGGCGCAGCAGCAGGATCCGCTGCAGCCGCAGGACCGCGGCGGAGTCGTAATGGCGGTGGCCGTTCGCGCCCACCCGGGACGGGATCAGGAGCCCGACGCTGTCGTAGTGCCGCAGGGTGCGGCTGCTGACGCCGGCCCTGGCCGCCAGCTCCTGGATCGTCCACTCCATCGGTCCAGTGTCACCCGCGGCGGAGCGTGGTCGCGATGATCTCCGCGCTGTCGGCGTGCAGGGCCTGCGCCGCCGTCCGGCCGGTCGCGGCCAGGTAGGCGTCGACCAGCCGGTTGCCCGCGGCGTACCCGGCGCCCATCGGCAGGCCCACCGGGGTGACGCCGAGGTGCTCGGCGCCGGGGTCGCCGTGCACCCAGGCGGTGAAGTTCTCCATGCCCGTCACGTCGAGGCCGGTGAGCACCTTGTCGAAGATCGCGTCGTCGTGCAGGTGCGGCACGCCGATGCGGGCGTAGCCGAGCTCGTCGCCGTAGAGCTGGCGGGCGAAGGCGTCGGCCAGGCCCTCGCCGACGATGTGCTCGCCGACCGTGACGGTCATCGGGTCCCACACCACTCCGCCCGGGCTCCATCGCAGGTTGTGGTGGAGCTCGTGCACGGCGGTGGCCTCCAGCCGCTCCACGTTCTCGGGGAAGGGCCACAACGTGATGGCGATGTTGCCCGAGATGCCGCCGAACCCGGTCAGCCCCTTGCAGGGCCCCATGAAATGCTCGTCAGCCGGGTCGCCGAGCACGAACAGCACGGTGATGTCCGGAACCGCCAGCCCCGGCGTCGCCTCCGTCAGCACGGCGAGAGCGTCGTCGAGCGCGCGCCGCATCCGCTCCCAGGCTCCGGCCGCCTCCAGGGTGTCCAGCGCGTCGAGGCAACGCTCCTCGTCCCGGTCGATGGGGAACCCGGACGTCTGGAGATGCACGGACACCAGATCGACCTCGCCCGGGTAGTAGCGGTACATCCCGGCGTTGGGCTCCAGCATCGAACGCAGCAGGCCGGCGCGGTCCGCCACCGGGGCCAGCAGGATCCGCCGCATGGCGGAGCAGGTGTCAAGAACGGTGATCGACATGGCCCCGATGCTAGAAGTTGACGCAACGTCAACGTCAAACCAGCGCGATCCGGCTTTCGCGACTCATCAGAAGGGGAGTCGGGCGTTACTGCTGATCCTTGGGAGCCAAACGGGGAGCCACTGGCTCTACCTGGCCTGCGGCTTGAAGATCTTGTCCATCACGACCGCGACGAAATCGCCGCCGCACGCGCGGGGATGGTCGCGAGGCGCGGGGGCAGGCAAGGGAACGTTCTGAGGCGCTTGCATCATGGCCAGAATCGCCAAGTGACGCCGGTCGGGGGCCGCGGAGGCGACGTCGTCGCGCCCCCGGCCTCCACCTCGAAGGAGGAACGCATGGATCACGACACCGATCTGTGGAATCGGCTCGCCGCGCACGGCATCGACTTCGAGACCCCCTTCCGCGGCGTCTGGTGCGAGGGGCTCACCGTCGAGCAGGCGGCGCACCGGCTGGGCGCCGACCCGGACGCCGCCCGGCCCGGCGTCATCCGGGAGATCGTCACGGGCGAGTATCGCGGGCAAGAGGGCGGAGTCGTCTGGATCGGCGATTACGCCCCCGGCTGGATCCTGGCGATCCAGCTCGACGGGAACCGGCTCTGGGAGTGGGACGCCTGGGTACGGCTCTCCGGCGAGAAGGGCAGACTGCTCAGCCTCGGCTGGCCACTGCACGACCTCGATGGTGTGGAAGACCTCCAGTATCTTGTCGGCGGGGAACTAGTCACCTCCCTGGTCGTCGGCGATCCCGAGGAGCGGGACGGTAGCGATCCCGACGCGCTCGACGACTACCTCGACGGCCTGTCCTTCTTCGGCGACACCGCGTACGCGGAGGTCACCTCGGCTCTGCGCCTCATCGGCCGGATCACCGGCAGGGAGATCGACGACGCGTGGCTCGGCGGCACGCACACCCGCTATGCCATCAGGGAGAGCTCCGGCTGAGTGCACCCCTCGGCGGGGGGCGAGCGCCCCCGCCGATTTCCCTCGCCTCACTGACACAGGATGTCAGGGTACGGCGATGGCCTGCCGCCATGATCGTGGAGATTCCCACCTATCGCCTCAAGCCAGGCACCCGCGCCGACTTCCTCGACATGATGCGCACGACATCCGTCCCCCGCTGGAGGCGTACCTGATGCGCGCCTTCCCCTCGCTCCAGACCCACCAGGAGCAGGAGGAGGGCCCGGGAGCCAGAGAAGGGAGCCAACGCCCGCCGACCAAGACCGACATCACGAGACCGGCAGTGGCGATGAGGTAGGGAGAAGGCTCCCCCGTTCGACTCCTTCAGACCATGTCGGCCCCTTTTCCCTGCCGCAACGTCAACGTCAAACCGAGTTTTGCCGCGTGGCAGAATCCGGCCAGACTGGGCCGGACAGTTCGAAGGAGAACCTGATGGCCAAATACCTGCTGCTCAAGCACTACCGGGGCGCGCCGGCGGCGGTCAACGACGTGCCGATGGGCCAGTGGACGCCGGAGGAGGTCGCGGCCCACGTCCAGTACATGCGGGACTTCGCCGCCCGGTTGCAGGAGAGCGGTGAGTTCGTCGACAGTCAGGGGCTCTCGCCCGAGGGCACGTTCGTCCGCTATGACGGCGAGGGGCGGCCGCCGGTCACCGACGGCCCGTTCGCCGAGACCAAGGACCTGATCGCCGGCTGGATGGTGATCGACGTCGCGAGCTACGAACGGGCGCTGCAGCTGGCCGGCGAGCTGTCCGCGGCCCCCGGCGCGGGCGGCGAGCCGATCCACGAGTGGCTGGAGGTGCGGCCCTTCCTGACCGGGACGCACCTGGTGGCGGAGTGAACGAGTCGTTCTCTGACCGGGACGCACCTGGTGGACAAGTGAACGAGTCGTTTTCTGACCAGGCCGCACCCGGTGGCCGGGTGAACGAGTCGCTGCTGCGGGAGCTGGTGCCCGCCGTGATCGGCGTCGTCGTCCGCCGCGGCGCGGACTTCGCGGCGGCCGAGGACGCCGTCCAGGACGCCCTGACCGAGGCCGTGCGCGTATGGCCGGACGACCCGCCCCGCGACCCCAAGGGCTGGCTGGTCACCGTGGCCTGGCGCAAGTTCCTCGACGCCGCCCGCGCCGACGCCTCCCGGCGGCACCGCGAGACCCGCGTCGACAGCGAGCCCCCGCCGGCCCCCGGGGAGGCGGTGGACGACACGCTCCAGCTGTACTTCCTGTGCGCGCACCCGTCGCTGACGCCGGCCTCGGCCGTCGCGCTCACGCTGCGCGCGGTCGGCGGGCTGACCACGCGCCAGATCGCGCAGGCGTACCTGGTGCCGGAGGCGACCATGGCCCAGCGGATCAGCCGGGCCAAGCGCACCGTCTCCGGCGTGCGGTTCAACCAGCCCGGCGACGTCGCCACCGTGCTGCGCGTGCTCTACCTGGTCTTCAACGAGGGCTACTCCGGCGACGTCGACCTCGCCGCCGAGGCGATCCGGCTCACCCGGCTGCTCGCGGCGAAGATCAAGCACGAGGAGGTCGCCGGCCTGCTCGCGCTCATGCTGCTGCACCACGCCCGGCGACCGGCACGCACCGCTCCCGACGGGAGCCTCGTGCCCCTTGCCGAGCAGGACCGCGGCCTGTGGGACACCCGCCTGATCGCCGAGGGCGTCGACGTGCTCCAGGCGGCCCTCGCCCGCGACCGGCTGGGCGAGTTCCAGGCCCAGGCCGCCATCGCCGCGCTGCACGCCGACGCCCCGACGGCCGGGGAGACCGACTGGCCGCAGATCGTCGAGTGGTACGACGAGCTGGTGCGCCTCACCGGCAGCCCGGTGGCCCGCCTCAACCGGGCCGTCGCCGTCGGCGAGGCCGACGGCCCGCGGGCCGGTCTGGTCGCCCTGGCCGAGCTCGACCCGGCCCTGCCCCGCCACGCCGCCGTCGCGGCCTACCTGCACGAACGCGCCGGCGACCCGGCCACCGCGGCCCGCCTCTACGCCGAGGCCGCCCGGTCAGCCCCCACCCTCCCCGAACGCGACCACCTCACCCGCCAGGCGGCCCGGCTGGGCGGGGCGTGAGGGGCTAGGGCTGACGTCGTCCGGCTGGGCGGGGCGTGAAGGTCCGGGCCTGACGTCGTCCGGCTTCGGGCGGCCGGATCATCAGCCTCCGGTGACGACGAGTACCAGCCCGGACGCCACCAGCCCCACCTCGACCACCACCACGAACGCGCCGGCGGGCAGCCGGTCGACGATCTTCTTGCCCGCCCAGGCCCCGGCCGCGCTCGCCGGCGCCAGGGCCAGCCCGGTGGCGACGCCGGACGTGGTGAGCACGGCGGCCGCGCCGAAGACGACCAGCTTGGTCAGGTGCATCACCACCGCCGCCGCGGCCTCCGTGCCGATGTAGGCGCCGCGCAGCAGGCCGCGGGCCAGGAAGAACGGCGCGACCATCGGCCCCATGGAGCCCACCAGCGCCGAGCCGAACCCGGACACGGCTCCGACGGCCGCGAACGCCGCGTCGTCCAGCCGGACGCCATGCGGCCGCCTGCGTCGCCAGACCACCATGACCAGCAGGAACACCCCGATGACCCGGGTCAGCGCGGCCATCGGGGCGGCGGCGAACACCAGCGCGCCGGCCGCGGCGGCGGGAACCGCCCCGGCCGCGAAGACGCCCACCAGACGGCGGTCGACCTCGTCCCGGTTGAACCACACCCGGCTGCCGTTGCCGGCGAGCTGCGCGACGGTCAGCACCGCGACGGCGTCCCGGGCGCCCAGGACCGTGACGAACACCGGCAGCAGCAGCACCCCGCCGCCGAACCCGGCCACCGCCGACAGCGTCGCGGTGGCGAACGTCGCCACCACCATGACGACCACGACCAGGACGGTGTTCACGCTTCTCACCTCCCCTGGAGGGCGCGGCCTGTCATTCTCCGGACGCGGAGCAGCAGGAGCAGCCGGGGGCGCAGGTGGCGCATCCGTCCGCCCGCTCCTCAAGACCGGCCGGGACGGCGCAGCAGGCGTCACCGCGCCAGGCTTCGCGGCCTTCCTTGACCGCGACCGCCGCGATCACCAGCGCGGCGACCGGGTCCGCCCAGGACCAGCCGAACAGGCTGTTGAGCGCCAGTCCCACCAGCAGCACGCCGGACAGGTAGGTGCACAGCAGGGTCTGCTTGGAGTCGGCAACCGCGGAGGCGGAGCCGAGCTCGCGTCCGGCGCGGCGCTGCGCGTGGGACAGGAACGGCATGACCACCAGCGACAACGCGGCCAGGATCAGGCCGGGCGTCGAATGCTCGGCCTCGCCCACCCCCAGCAGCGTACGGACGGCGTCGAAAGTGACGTAGGCCGCCAGCGTGAAGAAGGAGATCGCGATGACGCGCAGTGCCGTCCTCTCCCGCCTTTCATGGTCGGCCGCGGAGAACTGCCAGGCCACCGCGGCGGCCGAGGCGACCTCCACCACCGAGTCCAGCCCGAATCCGACCAGCGCGGCGGAGGAGGCCAGGGTGCCGGCGGTGATGGCCGCCACCGCCTCGATCACGTTGTAGGTGATGGTGGCCGCGACCAGCAGGCGGATGCGGCGCCGCAGGGCCGTCCGGCGCGCCGGGGTGGTGAGGTGCGCGGCGGTCACGACACCGGCTCCTGCGTGACCTCGACGGGGCCGGGACGCAGCGTCACGGCGTGGCCGGTGGCGGCCAGCAGCTGTTCGGCGGAGGCGAGCAGGTCCATCAGCTCGGGCCGGGTCAGGGAGTAGAACGACTGGCGGCCCTCGGCGCGGTAGTCGATCAGGCCGCAGTCGCGCAGGCAGGCCAGATGCTTGGACACCGTGGACTGGGCCAGGCCGAGCTGGGTGGTCAGGTCGACCACGCGGGCCTCGCCGCGGGCCAGGCGCTGGACGATGCGCAGCCGGGTCTCGTCGGCCAGGGAGTGGAACAGCGCGGCCGCGGGGGAGATGCCGGCGGCGATGTCCGCACTGACACAACGGCCACCTTCGGAATCAATCGCCATGTGGCGATGTTAGCCCGGATTCGGCATCTATGGCGAGGGTGGTGGTATCCGCCTGGAGGTCGGTCTCTCGCCCTCCGGTGTCTGTCCGGAAGTGTTCGTCGGACCTCTGCCGGGTCTTTCGGGACGGGGTAGGGATCTAGGAGGCTCGCCTTCGTGAGTGCACCCGGGCCGCGGGGCCGCCCCGCCGCCGATGAGCGCGAGACCGTCGTGATCCTTCGGGTGCTCGGGACGACCGGCATCGCGGCGGGGCTGGCCTCGGCTGCGTTCATGCTGCTGCAGTGGTCGAGCCCGCCGCTGCCCTGGCTGGCGTTCCTGCTCGTCGTCGCGCTGGTCGGGGTCGGCCTGCGCGTCGAGGCGGCGATCCTGGCGCGTTCCGCTCGCTGACCCGGCGCCCCGACCAACCGGCTTGTGTCCCGGCCGGTCGGCCGGGACGTTCAGACGGGACGGTCGGCGGGCTCGTGCGGGTCAGCGTTCGCAGACGACGCCGTCGCCGTCGCGGTCCTGGTACCAGGCGTACTCGGGGTCGATGCCGCGGCGGTACGGGCCGTAGCCGGCGGCGTTCGCCTCGGCGCAGGTGCGGAAGCGCGGGTCGGTGCCGGCGGGCGGGGGCGGCGTGGGGGACGGGGTCGGAGTCGGGGACGGGGTCGGCGTGGAGGTGGACGTGTCGCACCTGCCGGACCAGATCCGCAACTTCTCCGCCTTGGCCTTCGCCTGCTCCGTGCGGAAGAGGCTCTTGTACCCGTCGTCCGGCTTGAACGGGACGGCCTTGCCGTAGCCGTAGCGGATCAGGTTGCGGTTGACGTGCACGCCCTTGGCGTTCCACACGTGCGAGGGCGGGACGCCCGGCGTCCTGGCGGTGAGCAGGTGGGCCGTCGTCCCGGGTGGCAGGAGCGCCGCCGTACGGGCGGTGGCGGCCCTGGACCAGCACCGCCCGCGCTCGGGGGTGTCCACGCCGAGCAGCTGCACGCGGATCTTCGTGGTGCCGCGCACGACGTCGATGGTGTCGCCGTCCACGATCTTGACGACCCGTGCCGCGACCGTGCCCTTGGGGACGGCGGCCGCGTCGGCCGGCGTGCTCAGGGCGAGGGTGAGGGGCAGCAGGGCGGCCGTGGCGGTGACGATCCTGGCCGTGCTCGCGTTCGTTGGCATGGCGTGACTCCAGGGACGGATGGTCCGGACGTGAGGAGACGCGCCGACGGAGACAGGGGTGTACCGCCGGAAGGGCACGGTTATGTCACTCCTGGTCGAGGTGCGGCGACGCTGCGCTTAGGGTTTGACTGATCGCCGGCCCCCTCGGGGTGGCCGACATCCAAGGTCAGAGGCTTGTGCGGCCCCCCTCGGCCTGCCTCGTGCGGACGGTTGCGCGTGCGGGGCCGGGCGGGTCGTCAGGGACGGTCCGGCGCCGGAGCCGCGATATGCTCGTACTGGTGTTCGATAAGCTGCCTGCCTCTGAGGGAGTGTCGTGGTTGTCACCAAGGAAGCCGGATGGGTGGGCTTGAGCTGGGATGACTGGTCCGATCTGAGCGAGATCCGCGCCCGCCTCGACTCCGGCGCCGATCCGCATGCCGACCTGTGGCACGAGGGGCCGCCCCTCCACCTCGCGGCCGAGTACGGCTCGCCCGAGGTGGTCGCCGAGCTGGCCCGCCGGGTCGGCGACGTCGACGCCGCGTACGAGGGGCACAGCGCGCTCTGGCGGGCCGTGTTCGCCCACCAGAGGGACAACGCGCTCGCCCTGGTCGCCGCCGGGGCCGATCCGTGGCGGCCGATGACGGGCGGCTGGTCGCCCGGGCGGCTCAGCCTGGCCGGTCCCAACCCGGGCCTGTTCTTCCCCTTCCCACGCGACAAACCCACGCTCTCGGAGGCGGAGAACGCCGCCGTCGTGGAGGCCGAGCGGCTGATCGAGGCCCTGGGCGACTTCGAGTACGACGGGCTGGGGCTGGTGTGCGTCGCGGGCGTCACCGCGGCGGAGGCCGCGCGGCGGCTCGGGGCGACGGTGGCCGAGGGAGCCGGGATCGACGGGGTCCTCGACGAGCCGTACCCGGGCGAGCGGAACGGCCTGGTGGGAGCCACCGACGTGCCGGGCGGATGCGTGATCAGCCGGCGCCGGGGTTCCGAGGTGACCAGCGCCGACGTCATCAACCGCCTGTCGGCCGGGACCGTCTGTTACGCGATGTACGCCGATCCGAAGGGCGGCAACCAGGGCTACAGCTCGCGGGACGGTGTCGTCGAGGAGTGGGACGCGTGTCCGGGCGGCGGCTGGGTGTCGCCGGACAGCTCGGCGGACGAGGTGCTGAACGCCTTCCTCTACCAGGGGGAGGGGGTGGCGTACTGCTGCGCGTACACGGGGTTGCGGCTCACCGACGCCCGGCCCGTCCTGGGGCCGCCCGACATCTGGCTGCACCTTCCGCCTCGCGGCTGACGCCGGTCGGCCGGTACGTGCTGCTTCGGACTCAGGGCATGGCGGCCGAGGCCGCGCCCAGCACGGCCCCGTGTGCGCCGAGGGTCGAGAGCCGGACGGGGACGGAGTCGAGGCCGCGGGGCGCGTACCGGCGGATCGTCTCGAACAGGGGGACGGTCAGGAGCTCGCCGAGGCCGGTGACGCCGCCGCCCAGGACGATCACGTCCGGATCCAGGAGGGTGGCAGCGGAGGCGATCGAACGGCCGAGGATGACGGCGGCCTCGTGGATCACCTCGTGGGCCAGGAGGTCGGCGGTTTCCGGCCCAGCCTGCTGTCCGGTGGCCCCTAGGGGGTTCCGCGGGCCGGGGGTTTCGGCCGGGTGTCGCAGGGCGGGGGGCTCGGTGTTGTGCCGGGCTGGGGAGAGTGATCCGAGGTCGGGGGAGCCGGTGTTGTGTGGGGTTGTGGGGAGGAGTCCGAGGTCGGGGGAGCCGGTGTTGTGTCGGGCCGTGGAGAGGGACTTGAGGTCGGGAGCGGTGCCGCCGCGGGCGTGGTAGGCCGACAGGATCGCCGGGCCTGACGCGTACGCCTCCAGGTGGCCCGTCGCGCCGCAGGGGCACGGGCGGTCGGCGTCGGCGTTCGGGGGCAGGACGGCCGGGGTGTGGCCGAGGGAGCCCGCCATGCCGTTGCGGCCACGCAGGAGTTCGCCGTCCCGTACGAGTGCGCCGCCGACGCCGGTGCCGATCGTGAGGACCAGGGCCAGGCGGCTGCCCCGGGCCGCGCCGTGCCGGGCCTCGCCGAGCGCCCAGGCGTGGACGTCGTTGAGCACGGTGACGGGCAGGCCGAGCCGCTGGGTGAAGGCGGTGGCCAGGTCGGTGCCTCGCCAGCCGGGCAGGGCGTCGGTGGCGTGCGTGACCACGCCGTTGTCGCCGATCGTCCCGGCGCTGCCGACTCCGCAGGCGATGACGTCCATTCCGGCGGCACGTGCCTGGGTGAGCCGGTCTTCGGCCAGTTCCAGCGCGGCGGCCAGCACTGCTGCGGCGCCACCTTCGGCGGGGGTGGGGACGCGGGCGGGGAGGTGGATCTCCGTCTCGCCCCCGGTGGCCGAGGCTGGGATCAGGGCGGCGGCGGTCTTGGTCCCGCCGATGTCGATGCCGAGCACGACGGGGATGCCGTTCGTGCGGTGTCGCACGGTGGGGTTGCTGGTGGCGGGGCGCCGCACGGTGGGGGCGCTGTTCAGCTGGGTGTGTACCGCCGGGGTGCTGTCTGGGAGGGGTCTCACGGCGCTGTTCGGGCGGGGGTGTTCGGCTGGGGTGCTGTCTGTGGGGAGCTGCGCGGTGCTGTTCGGGTGCGGGTGTACGTCTGTGGGGAACTGCGCGGTGTTGTTCTGGGGCGGGCGTTCAGCTGAGGGGAGTGGTGCGGTGCTGTTCGGGTGGGGGTGTTCGGTTGGACGGACTTGCGTGGTGCTGTTCGGCGAGGCGGTGCGGGTGGCGGCTGGGCGGCGTTGTGAGGGGGGCATGGGGGCGTCGGTGTGATGAGGGTGGACGCGGGATGGGGTGGGGGTCACCGGCTTGCCCTGGGGGTGGCTGCGTTGAGGTGGCGGGTGAGGGCGAGGGGGTCGGTGATGGCGGCGCCGATCACGACCGACCAGGCGCCTCGGGCGAACGCCTCCGCCACGTGGGCGTCGGTGCGGAGCCGGCCCTCGGCGACCGTACGGACCCCGAGGGCGGCGAGTTCTCCGACCAGATCGAGGTCGGGCTCATGGGGGAGCCCCGGCCGTGGAGCGGCCCCGGTCCCAGGACGGGAGGTGGAGTCAGCGGCGGCGGCCCTCAGAGGCGCGGCGGGATCAGTGGTGGTGGAACTCCGGGTGACGGAGGGGTTAGTGGGGGAGCTCCGGGTGACGGCGGGGTCGGTGGTGGTGGAACTCGGAGCCGGGACGGTATCTCGGGCGGTGGGGGTTGGGGTGGCGGCGGGGTTGCCCACAAAGGCGGGGGTGCTGTCGAGGGTGGGGGCGGGGGCGGTGTAGGGGGTGTAGCCGGAGAGGGTGGTGGAGATCAGGGCTGCGCCTCGGTTCCAGGCCAGCAGTCCTTCCTCAGCTGTCGAGACGTCGGCCATGACGGGCACGCCCAGCTCCTTCCATACCCGCTCGACCAGGGACGGCAGATCGCCCGCTTCCGGTTCGGCCTCAGCCGTCACCTCCAGGGCCACCATGTCGGCGCCGGCTCGCACCAGGGCTTCGCACAGCGCGAAGGTGGGGGTGATCAGGGGGCGGGCGTGGGGGCGGGGGACCTTGGCCAGGCCGATCAGGGGCAGGCCGGTGGCGGCCTTGACCGCGCGGACGTCCTCGGGGCCGTTCACGCGCAGTCCGGCCGCGCCACCGAGTTCGGCGCAGCGGGCGAGGAGCGCGATGGTGCGCGGGTCGCGGAGGGGGTGGCCCTCGGGGGCCTGGCAGCTCACGACCAGGCCGCCTTCGATCGCGGTCACCACATCCATTTGGTACAGCCCAATCTTCCGGCATAGAGACAGAAATCAGCCTCACTTGCCCGATTGGTATAGCCCAATTACGATCGGAGCGTCAAGAGCACCCCCTGACCGAGGACGACCACCCGTGACGAAGATCGGCCGGCTCACAGACCATCTGCTCACGCTCATCGAGACCGAGCTGAAGCCGGGCGAACGGCTGCCCGCCGAGCGCGATCTCGCCGAGGAGTTCGGGGTGAGCAGGCTGACCGTGCGGCGGGCGGTCGACCGACTGGAGACGGACCAGAGGGTCTACCGCGTCCAGGGGGCGGGGACGTTCGTCGCGCACCGGAGCATCGCCAAGACGATCGAGCTGACGTCGTTCAGCGAGGACATGCGGGGGCGGGGGCTGGAGCCGGGGTCGCGGCTGCTGGAGGCGGCCGAGGTGCCCGCCGGGGCGCGGGTGGGGCAGGCGCTCGGCATCAGCCCGGCGGACGCGGTCGTGCGGCTGTGCCGGGTGCGTACGGCCAACGGTTCGCCGATGTGCCTGGAGCGTGCCCACGTGCCGGCCGCGTTCGTGCCCGGTCTGCTCGACCGGCCGCTCGGCGGGTCGCTGTACGAGGTGCTGGCGGGGGCGTACCGGATCAGGCTGGAGCGGGCCGAGCAGTCGATCAGGGCGACGGTGCTGGAGCCGGAGGAGGCGGAGCTGCTGGAGGCGGCGCCCCTGGCGCCGGCGCTGCTGGTCGAACGGGTGGCCTACGACCAGCGGGGAAGGGCGGTCGAGGCGGCCAAGTCGATCTACCGTGGCGACCGCTACTCCTACGAGATCGCGATCCGGCGGTGACGGCCGGCCGGGGGCGAAGGGGGCTTGCCGGGAGGCGACGGGTGGGGTAGACGACGGAAGGACGGGATTGTCCTCAGAGAGGTCGCTCGGAGCGCTCAGCGTCATGCGACAGAGAGGTCGATCCGAGTGTTCGGCCATGCGATGGAGAGGTCGATCGGGGTGCTCGACCATGCGTCAGAGAGGTCGATCCGAGTGTTCGGCCATGCGACAGAGAGGTCGATCGGGGTGCTCGACCATGCGTCAGAGAGGTCGATCGGGGTGTTCGGCCGTGCGATGGAGTGACATGTCGGGCCGGCGGCGGGCGGTGCTGCTCGGGCTCGGTTCGGCGGAGCTGGTGCTCACCGGGGCCGCCGCCGTGGATCTGTGGCGCCGGCCGCAGCGGGAGATCCACGGCTGGAAGGGCGTCTGGTGGCTGGGCATCTTCGTGCAGCCGTTCGGGCCGATCGCCTACCTGGCGTACGGCAGGCGAAGGGGCCGCGGGCGCTGACGCGAGCCATCCCTGGCGCGAGCCACCCCTGATGCGAGCCACCCCTGACGCGGGCGTCGAAGCTCCCGTGCCGCCGGGCGGTGAAGCCGCGCGTAAGCGGGGGAAGCCACACGTCAGCAAGGGAGGGAGGCCGCGCGTCAGCGGGCGGTGAAGCCGCCGTAGCCGTTGGGGGTCATGGTCGCGTGCGGACAGAAGCCGCCGTAGCCGTTGGTGTTCATCCGCGGGTGTCCACCCAGACGCTCACCGTGGTGTGCGGCGTGATCCCGGTGTAGGAGATCTGCCCGGCCGGCACCCACGGGCCCTCGATCGGGATCAGGCCGACCTCGGGCAGGAAGTGGCGCTGGATCACGTGGATGCGGTGCTCGCTGGTGCCGCTCGGGCAGTAGCTGGTGGCCCAGCGTTCGGCCTGGTTGAGCTGGTACGTGCAGCCGGTGGGCGCGGCGGAGGCGGCCGGGGCGCCCAGCAGGACCAGGGCCGTGGCGAGGGCGGCGCAGCCGGCGGTCCGTCTTCTCGCGTTCATGCGGGGCTCCTCGAAGGTGTGCGCGCGGCGAGAATTGCTTAGGAAAGTTTCCTAAACATTAGAGCCCGGGAAGCCGCACCGTCAACGGGTCACCACCTGTCGTGAACCTGCGGCCGGATCAGCTCGTCGTAGACGGCCCGCACGGCCTCCAGCGTCTTCTCCGGAAGCGGCTCCAGGTCGGCCGCGGTCGCGTTGGACCGCGCCTGGCCGGGGTTGCGCGCGCCGGGGATGACGACCGAGACGCCGGGCTGGTCGAGGATCCAGCGCAGCGCGAACTGGGCCATGGACGCCCCCTCGGGCACCAGCCCGGCCAGCCGCCGCACCGCCTCCAGGCCGGTGGCGAAGTCCACGCCGGAGAAGGTCTCGCCGACGTCGAACGACTCGCCGTGCCGGTTGTAGGTGCGATGGTCGTCGGGGGCGAACACGGTGTGCTCGTCGTAGCGGCCCGACAGCAGGCCGCTGGCCAGCGGGACGCGGGCGATGACGCCCACCCCGGCCGCGCGGGCGGCGGGCAGGACCCGCTCCAGCGGCTTGAGCCGGAACGCGTTGAGGATGATCTGCACGGTCGCCACGCCGGGCCGGGCGATGGCGGTCAGCGCCTCCTCACAGGTCTCGACGCTGACGCCGTACGCCGCGATCTTCTGCTCGGCGACCAGCGTGTCCAGGGCGTCGAAGACCGCGTCGGAGGAGTACACCGGGGTGGGCGGGCAGTGGAGCTGGACCAGGTCGAGGGTGTCCATGCCGAGGTTGCGCCGGGAGCGCTCGTTCCAGGCGCGGAAGTTGTCCATCACGTAGTTGGCCGGCACCTGCGCCATCCGGCGGCCCATCTTGGTGGCCACGGTGAGCCCGGGATGCGCCTTGGCGAAGCGGCCGACGATCTGCTCGCTGCGGCCGTCGCCGTAGACGTCGGCGGTGTCGACGAACGTGACGCCCGCCGCCACGGCCGCCTCCAGGGTGGCGAACGCCTCGTCCTCGCTCACCTCGCCCCAGTCGGCGCCGAGCTGCCAGGCGCCGAGGCCCACGACGCCGACCTGGCGTCCCGTACGTCCGAGTGTGCGGTGTTCCATGCTGTTTGTCCGTTCGTCTGGTTCCTGCGACCAGTGTCCCGGACGAAAGGTACGGGCGCGCCGCGGGGGCACGCCCGTGCTGCCATCATCGGGGCCGGGAGCTGCACCGCACGCCCGTACGGCCGTCAACGGGGCCGGTAGCTGCACCGCACGCCCGTGTGCACGGTGGCCCGCAGCTCGTCCCCCAGTGCCTGGTCGGCCGACGAGACGCGGGAGATCGCCCGCCGGATCGCCTTGCCCACCGCGATCCGCGCGCGTTCCTCCGTGCCAGTGAACGGCCGCGCCCGCCCGCCGATCCCGGTCGCCGCCGACAGCTCGGCCACCAGCCACTCGCGCTCCAGCCGCAGCGCGGCGGCCCGTTCGAGGTCGTTCATCGCCTCCAGTTCGTCGATGTCGGCCTGCAACTGGGTCAGCCGCTGCCGGTAGGTCTCCCTGGCCAGGTCGTCCAGCACCGGCTGCGCCGAGGCCGGCTCGCTGTCCTGCGCCGGCGCGCCCGCGGCCAGGTCGGCGGCCAGGATCTCGCGCCCCGGGTTGGCGATCAGGGTCGCCAGGTGCTGCATGCCGACGCTGTGCTCGACGACCACCAGCCGCCCGCCGTGCTCGACCTGCCAGTGCCGTCCGTGCCTGCGCAGCCGGAACGCCCCGTGCGCCGCGCCCGCCCTGCCGACCACGGCGGGCAGCACCATGCCGAGCTCCCTGGCCTCCTGCGCGGCGGCGTTCTGGGCGGCCCGCGCCGCCTTGTCGTGCGGCCCGTCGCGCAGCGCGAGCGTCTGGCCGAGCCGCCAGCGCGACAGCGTCGCGGCGGGCCAGTGGCCGAGCGCGAGGCTGGCCCGGACGGCCTCCGCCAGGTGCCCGGCGGCGCGGTCCACGTCGCCGGTCGTGAGCGCGGCCATGCCCAGGCTGTGCTGCACCGAGCCCAGGCAGAGCACGCCCAGGCTGGCCACCACCGGCAGAGCCGCGAACGGCAGCAGCAGCGCGTACGCCTCGGCGGCGGCGCCGGCGTCCTGGAGCAGGTGGGCGGTCTCGACGACGCAGTACATCGAGAACAGCCACGTGCTCGACCTCGGCAGGTCGGCCAGGTCCCGGCCGCGCAGCCGGGCCAGGTGGCCGGCCGCCGCCCTGCGGTCGCCCGAGGTGGCCGCGGACAGCGCGAGGCCCGCCAGGTAGGAGTTGTCGACCGGGCTGAGCGTGGGCGAGCTGACCAGGTCGGCCAGCACCGGCAGCAGCTCGGCCGTGCGGCCCTGGTACCAGCGGATGGCGGCGATCTGGCCGCCGTACCAGCCGGTGGCGTCCATGTCGCCGGCCTGGACGCCGCGCTCGAAGCAGTCGCCGGCCATCTTCTCCGCCTGCTCGAACCGGCCCGCCCGGATGGCCAGCATCACCCTGATCACGTCGGTCACGAACCCGACGGCCAGGTGGTCGTGCTCGGCCAGCAGGCCCCGCAGCTCCTCCAGGCAGCGTCCGGCGTGCGGGTCGGCCGCCAGGTAGAGGTCGACCGTCCGCCACAGCAGGCCCATCAGCAGGTCGCCCCTGCGCCGGGTGACCGCCGCCTGGCCGATCAGCTCCCTGGCCAGCTCCAGGCGGGCCGGCCCGTGCTCCGGCCCGAGCAGGCAGTGGTGGGCCAGGCTCAGCGCCTCGGCCAGCGCCGCCGGATCGCCCGCGCTCCTGGCCCGCGCGACGAGCCGGAGGATCTCCTCGTGGCCGCCCGCACTGTAGTCCTCCTCCCCGGTCATCCTGATCCGCAGTCGCAGCGCCAGCGACGAGTGCGGATCGATCAGCGACAACGCGTGCCGCTGACGCGCGCGCACCATCTCCGACTCCGCGCACGTGCGGTGCTCCTGCACCCACACCCCGCCCAGGCCGAGCGCCGCCCTGGCCAGGGCGGGCACGTCGCCGCACGCCTCGGCCTGCCGGTAGGCCGAGTCGAACCAGCGTCTGGCGGTCTGCAGATCCCCGTTCACGTACAAAGCGCGCTCACCGAGCACGAGCGCGAGCCTGATGTCCGGATACGGGGGCAGGCGAACCCCCAGCTCCTCTAAAACGCCCACGGTTTCCGTCCCCATTCGGTCATCCGGGCTGAGCTTCCAGACGGTCCCCCGAATACCGTTCTGCCGTAACGACGTACGGGGGCGGTGGACGGTTCAACCAAATGCGCTGGCTACCCTGTGCGCATGATTCGCCCCGCCACCCCAGCAGACGTCCCCGCCATCGTGCGCATGATCCTTGAGCTGGCCACGTACGAGAACGCCGCGCACGAGGTGCGCGTGACCGAGGAGATGCTGCGCACCTCGCTCTTCGGCGAGCGGCCCGCCGTGTTCGCGCACGTCGCCGAGCAGGACGGCGAGCCCGTCGGCTTCACGATCTGGTTCCTGACCTACTCCACCTGGCGCGGCGTGCACGGCATCTACATGGAGGACCTGTACGTGCGCCCCGAGCACCGGGGCGGCGGCCACGGCCGCGCGCTGATGGCGGAACTGGCGAGGATCTGCGCCGAACGCGGCTACCAGCGCCTGGAGTGGTCGGTGCTGGACTGGAACGAGCCGTCCATCGCCTTCTACGACAAGCTCGGCGCCGTGCGGCAGGACGAGTGGCTGAAGTACCGGCTGACCGACGAGCCGCTGGAGCGGCTGTCCCGCTGAGGACGCCGGCGAAGCTGAGGACGCCGGCGAAGCTGAGGACGCCGGCGAAGTGGTGTGCCGCGCAGGCCGGCCCCCCGGCGTGGCCTGCGCGGCCTCCTGGTCACACTCCGACGTGCGAGCGGGACCGCTGGCCCTGCGTGCTGTCGAACATCTCGGTGCCGCGCTCTTCGAGGTCCTTATGGGTCTCCTCGATCCGCAGCGCGACGCCGATCGCGAAGAACGTGGGCGCCCACTCGCCGATGAAGATCCCCCACCGGTCGGCCCGGTCGAGGCCCGCGCCCTCCTTGTTCTTGGAGATCATCCAGGAACAGAAGGACAGGCCGATGGACGCCAGCCCCGCGGCGTACATGTGGCCTGACTTGATGCCCATCTGGTGCAGCTTTTTGATCATTATTCCCCCCTTGCCATGAGTGCTGTTACCCCGGGGGAGACCACGTAACCAGCCAGAACTCCGATCATTACCGGCGTGTTTCGCCGGTGACGGTTGTGCGCGCCTTGTTACCGCGGTGAATCACCCGTAACCGCCGTACCCCCGCCGGCTGCCGGAACGCGTAACGCGGCCCTCCTACCGTGGTGCTCCCGACGCCGAGCGGAGGAGAGATCGATGGCGCGCTGGATCACCGAGTGGCACCCCGACGACCCGGCCTTCTGGCAGCGGACCGGCAGGCACGTCGCCCGGCGCAACCTGGTCTTCTCCATCGTGGCCGAGCATCTGGGGTTCACCGTCTGGACCCTGTGGAGCGTCGTGGCCACCAGGATGGGGGCCTACGACTTCTCCACCGACCAGCTCTTCTGGCTCGTCGCGCTGCCGAACCTGGTCGGGGCCGTGCTGCGGGTGCCCTACACGTTCGGGCCGGGCCGGTTCGGCGGGCGCGACTTCACCGTGGCCAGCGCGGCGCTGCTGCTGGTCCCGGCCGTGCTGCTCGGGGTGGCGGTGAACGATCCCGGCACGCCGTACTGGCTGTTCCTGGTGATCGCGGCGCTGGCCGGGGTGGGCGGCGGGAACTTCGCCTCCAGCATGGCCAACATCACCTACTTCTACCCGCGCGGCAGGCAGGGGCTGGCGCTCGGGCTGAACGCGGCGGGCGGCAACGTCGGGGTCAGCTCGGTGCAGCTCGTCGTGCCGCTGGTGATCGGCTCGCTCGGGACGGCCGCCGCCGGCTGGTTCTGGATCCCGTTCATCGTGGCGGCCGCGGCCTGCGCGTGGTTCTTCATGGACAACCTGGCCGGCGCCAGGGCCGAGCCGCGCGAGCAGCTCGCGGTGGCCGGACGGGCGCAGACGTGGATCATGTCGGTCCTGTACGTCGGCACGTTCGGGTCGTTCATCGGCTATTCGACGGCGTTCCCGCTGCTGAGCAAGAGCCTGTTCCCCGAGGCGCCGTACGCGGCGGTCGCCTTCGCCGGGCCGCTGCTCGGCTCGCTGGTCAGGCCGGTGGGCGGCTGGCTGGCCGACCGGCTGGGCGGCGCGCGGGTGACGCAGTGGAACTTCGCGGCCATGGGCGCCGGGGTGCTGCTGGCCTGGGCGGCCGGCGTCGCGGGCGGCTTCTGGCTGTTCTTCCTGGCCTTCCAGCTGCTGTTCCTCACCGCGGGCATCGGCAACGGCTCGACGTACCGGATGATCCCGGCGATCTTCCACGCCAAGGCGGTCGCCGAGCGCGGCGCGGGCGCGGAGGCCCTGCTGCACGGCCGGCGCCAGGCCGCGGCGGCGATCGGCGTCATCTCGGCGGTCGGCGCGCTCGGCGGGTTCCTCGTCAACCGGGCCTTCGGCATGGCGTTCGCCGCGGCCGGCACCCCGGCGCCTGCGTTCCTGGCCTTCGCCGTCTTCTACGCCGGCTGCCTGGCGCTGACCTGGTGGTGCTACACGCGCACCGTCGGCGTCACGGTCGTCGCCAGCCTCGCCCACGCGCGGGTCTGACATGACGAAGACACACTGCCCCTACTGCGCCCTCCAGTGCGGCATGGAGATCGGCCCGGCACTGGAGATCACCCCCAGGACCGACGTCCCCGCCAACGCCCCCGGCGCGCTGTGCCAGAAGGGCTGGACGGCGGCCGAGCTGCTCACCAACGGCGAACGCCTGACCACGCCGCTCCTGCACGGCGAGCCGGTGGAGTGGGAGACCGCCCTCGACCACGTCGCCGCCCGGCTGCGCGCGATCCGCGCCGAGCACGGCCCCGACGCCGTGGCCGTGTTCGGCGGCGGCGGGCTGACCAACGAGAAGGCCTACCAGCTCGGCAAGTTCGCCAGGGTCGCGCTCGGCACCAGCCAGATCGACTACAACGGCCGCTTCTGCATGTCCTCGGCCGCCGCCGCCTCCCTCCGGGCCTTCGGCATGGACCGGGGCCTGCCGTTCCCGGTCACCGACCTGGCCGGCGCCGACGTCGTGCTGCTGGCCGGCGCGAACGTGGCCGAGACCATGCCGCCGTTCGTCCGGCACCTGTCGGGGCCGCGGCTGATCGTCGTCGATCCGCGCCGCACCCCGACGGCCCGGCTCGCCTGGCTGCACCTGCAGCCCACGCCCGGCACCGACTTGGCGCTCGCCCTCGGGCTGCTGCACCTGGCGATCGCCGACGACCTCGTGGACGCGGATTACGTGGCCGCCAGGACCACCGGCTTCGACGACGTGCGCACCTCGCTGGCCGCCTGGTGGCCCGAACGCGTCGAGCGCGTCACCGGGGTGCCGGTGCACCGGATGCGGCAGGCCGTCCGCGCGCTGGCCGCCGCAGGGAACGCGTACGTGCTGACCGGGCGTGGCGCCGAGCAGCACGCCAAGGGCACCGACACCGTCACCGCGTTCATCAACCTGGCCCTGGCGCTCGGCCTGCCCGGCCGGTACGGCTCCGGCTACGGCTGCCTGACCGGCCAGGGCAACGGCCAGGGCGGCAGGGAGCACGGCCAGAAGGCCGACCAGCTCCCCGGCTACCGCAGGATCGACGACCCGGCGGCCCGCGCGCACGTGGCAGGGGTGTGGGGCGTGCGGGCCGAGGACCTGCCGGGGCCGGGGCGGACGGCGTACGAGCTGCTGGACGCGCTCGGCACCCCGCGGGGGCCGCGGGCGCTGCTGCTGTTCGGGTCCAACCCGGTGGTGTCCGCGCCCGCGTCCGGGCACGTCGGCGGCCGGATCGCCGGGCTGGACCTGCTGGTCGTGGCCGACGTGGTGCGCTCGGAGACCGCGGCCATGGCCGACGTGGTGCTCCCGGTCACCCAGTGGGCCGAGGAGAGCGGCACGATGACCAACCTGGAGGGCCGCGTCCTGCTCCGCCGCCGGGCCGTCGCGCCGCCGGAGGGCGTCCGGAGCGACCTGGACGTCATAGCCGGGCTGGCCGCCCGGCTCGGCCACCGCTTCGACACCGAGCCGGCCGCCGTCTTCGACGAGCTGCGCCGGGCCGCGGCGGGCGGCGTCGCGGACTACTCCGGCATCAGCTACGAGCGCATCGCCGCCGAGACCGGCGTCTTCTGGCCCTGCCCGTCGCAGGACCACCCCGGCACGCCCCGGCCGTTCCTGGACCGCTTCGCCCACCCGGACGGCCGCGCCCGGTTCGTCCCGGTCGAGCACCGGCCCGCGGCCGAGGAGCCCGACGCGGACTACCCGGTGTACCTGAGCACCGGCCGCGTCCTGGCCCACTACCAGAGCGGCGCCCAGACCCGCCGGATCGCGTCGCTGGTGCGGGCCGCCCCCGAGCCGTTCGTGGAGCTGCATCCCGACCTGGCCGCGCAGCTCGGCGTCGCCGCGGGCGACCTGGTGCGGGTCAGCAGCCGCAGGGGCCGGAGCAGGGCGGTGGCCAGGATCAGCGACGCCATCAGGCGCGACACCGTGTTCATGCCCTTCCACTGGGAGGGCGCCAACCGGCTCACCAACCCGGCGCTCGACCCGGTCTCCGGCATGCCGGAGTTCAAGGTCTGCGCGGTCAGGGTGGAGAGGGACTCATGAGGCTCGTCGTCGTGGGGAACGGGATGGCCGGGTCACGCCTGGTCAGCGAGGTGCGGGCGCGCGACCCGCGGATGCGGGTGACCGTGTTCGGGGCCGAGGCGGGCCCGCCGTACAACCGGGTGCTGCTGTCGGACGTGCTGGCCGGGAGCGCGCGTCCCGACCAGGTGCGCCTGGTGGACCCCTCCTGGTACGCCGCGCACGGCGTGGAGGCCGTGCCCGGCGCCGAGGTCGCCCGCATCGACCGGGACGCCAGGCACGTGGTGACCGCGGACGGGCGGCGCGAGCCGTACGACCTGCTGGTCCTGGCCACCGGCAGCCAGGCGGTCGTGCCGCCGCTGCCCGGCGTCGGGCGGGCCGTGCCGTTCCGCACGCTGGCGGACTGCGAGCGGATCATGCGGGCCGCCGGACGGGCGCGCCGCGCGGCCGTCGTCGGCGGCGGGCTGCTCGGCATCGAGGCCGCCCGCGGCCTGGCCGGGCGCGGCCTGCCGGTCACGCTGCTGCACCTGGCCGGGCACCTGATGGAACGCCAGCTCGACGCCGAGGCGGGCCAGGTGCTCGGCGAGACCCTGGCCGGGCTCGGCGTGGCGGCCCGCACCGGCGTCAGCGCGGCCGCGGTCGAGCCGGACGGCGTCCGCCTGGCCGGCGGCGAGCTGGTCGAGGCCGACCTGGTCGTCCTGGCCTGCGGGGTGCGCCCGGTCACCGGGCTCGCCGCCGCGGCGGGGCTGGAGGTGCGGCGCGGCGTCGTCGTGGACGACGAGCTGCGCACCGGCGACCCGTCGATCTTCGCCGTCGGCGAGTGCGCCGAGCACGACGGCACGGTGTACGGCCTGGTCGCCCCCGCCTGGGAGCAGGCCGCCGTGGCGGCCGAGGTGATCACCGGCGGCAAGGCCCGCTACCGCGGCTCCCGGCTCGTCACCAGGCTCAAGGCCAGGAGCGTCGAGCTGGCCGCCATGGGCGAGACGCAGCTCGGCGAGGAGCACGCCGAGGTGGTGCGCTTCAGCCACCGCGCCCGTGGCACCTACCGCAAGCTCGTCATCCGCGACGGGCGGCTGGTGGGCGCGATCCTGCTGGGCGAGAGCGACGCCGTCGGCACCCTCACCCAGCTCTTCGACCGCGGCGGCCCGGTGCCGGGCGACCGCGCCGGCCTGCTGTTCCCGGGCCTGTCGCCGGCGCCGGTCGCGGGCAGCCCGGTGCTGATGCCGGACGCGGCCGAGGTCTGCCGGTGCAACAACGTGACCAAGGGACAGATCCGGGCGTGCTGGGAGGCCGGCGCCCGCGACGTGGCCGGGGTGGCCGCCGCCACCAGGGCCACCACCGGCTGCGGCACCTGCCGCGACGCCGTGGAGGGCATCGTCGGCTGGTTGTGCGATCAGGAAGGAGTGCCGGTATGAGGAGGATCGTCGTCGTCGGGTACGGCCCGGCCGCGCACCGCTTCGTGGAGACCCTGGCGAGCCGGGGCTTCGACGGGCGGATCACCGTCATCGGGGAGGAGCCGCGCCCGGCCTACGACCGGGTGGCGCTGACCTCGTACCTGTCGGGGGCCACCCTGGCCGACCTCACCTACCCGGTGCCCGCCGGGACCGTGACACGGCTGGGCAGCCGGGCCGTCGCCGTCGACCGGGCGGCGCGGACGGTGACCGTCGAGGGCGGGGCCGCCGAGCCGTACGACGTGCTCGTGCTGGCCACCGGGTCGGCGCCGTTCGTGCCGCCGGTGCCAGGACGCGAGCACGCCCACGTCTACCGCACGATCGACGACCTGGACGCCATCCGGGCGGCCGCCCGGGACGCGGCCGAGGGCGTCGTGGTCGGCGGCGGCCTGCTCGGCCTGGAGGCGGCCGACGCGCTGCGGGCGCTCGGCCTGAGGGCGCACATCGTCGAGATGAGCCCCTGGCTGATGCCCCGCCAGGTGGACGAGGGCGGCGGCGCGGTGCTCAAGGGCCACATCGAGGCCCTCGGGCTCGGCGTGCACGCCGGGTCGGGCGTCCAGGAGGTCGTCACCGGGCCGGACGGCCGGGTCGCCGGGGTGCGCACGCCGTCCGGCACGCTGATCGAGGGCCAGGTCGTGGTGTTCTCGGCGGGCGTCAGGCCGCGCGACGAGCTGGCCAGGGCGTGCGGGCTGGAGGTGGGGGAGCGGGGCGGCGTCGTGGTCGACGACGGCATGCGCACCGCCGACCCGTCGGTCTACGCGATCGGCGAGTGCGCGCTGGCCGGCGGCACGGTTCACGGCCTGGTCGGGCCGTGCAACACGATGGCCGAGGTGGCCGCCGACCGGATCATGGGCGGGACGTCGTCGTTCGCGGGCGGGGACACCTCCACGAAGCTGAAGCTGCTCGGCGTCGAGGTCGCCCAGTTCGGCGCGATGGACGGCGCCCTCGACGTCACCTACATGGACCCGGTCGCCGGGGTCTACAAGAAGCTGTTCATCAGCGACGACGCCCGCACGCTGCTCGGCGGCATCTGCGTGGGGGACGCCGGGCCGTACGCGGCGCTGCGGCCGTTCGTCGGCAAGCCGTTGCCCGCGCCGCCCTCCGACCTGCTGTTCAGCGGCTCCGGGGCGCCGCTCGACCTGCCCGGCGACGCGCAGGTCTGCTCCTGCAACAACGTGTGCGCGGGGGACGTCCGGCACGCCGTCGCCGAGCTGGGCGTGACCGACGTGCCCGGCCTCAAGGCGTGCACGCGGGCCGGCACCACGTGCGGGAGCTGCGTGCCGATGCTCCGGCAGCTCCTAGAGGAGTCGGGGGTCGAGGTCGGCAGGTCGCTGTGCGAGCACTTCGCGTACTCGCGGGCCGAGCTGTTCGACATCGTCCGGGTGCGGAAGATCACGACGTTCTCCCGGCTCATCGCCGAGCACGGGCAGGGGCGCGGCTGCGACGTCTGCAAGCCCGCGGTGGCCTCGATCCTGGCCTCGCTGCACAACGGGCACGTGCTCGACGGCGAGCGGGCCGCGTTGCAGGACACCAACGACGCCTTCCTCGCCAACATCCAGAAGAACGGCACGTACTCGGTCGTCCCGCGCATCCCGGGCGGCGAGATCACGCCGGACAAGCTCATCGTGATCGGCGAGGTCGCCCGCGACTTCGGGCTCTACACCAAGATCACCGGCGGCCAGCGCATCGACCTGTTCGGCGCCCGGGTCGAGCAACTCCCGGAGATCTGGCGACGGCTGGTGGACGCCGGCTTCGAGTCCGGCCACGCCTACGGCAAGGCGCTGCGCACGGTGAAGTCGTGCGTGGGCTCCACCTGGTGCCGCTACGGAGTCCAGGACTCCGTCGGCCTGGCCATCGCCCTGGAGCTGCGCTACCGCGGCCTGCGCTCGCCGCACAAGCTCAAGTCGGCCGTGTCCGGCTGCGCCCGCGAGTGCGCCGAGGCCAGGTCGAAGGACTTCGGCGTCATCGCCACCGAGCAGGGCTGGAACCTGTACGTCGGCGGCAACGGCGGCTTCCGGCCCCGCCACGCCGACCTGCTGGCCACCGACCTGAGCACCGGCGACCTGATCAGGACCGTCGACCGGTTCCTGATGTTCTACGTCCGCACCGCCGACCGGCTGCAGCGCACCGCCGCCTGGCTGGAGTCGCTGGACGGCGGCCTCGACCATCTCCGGAAGGTGATCATGGAAGACTCGCTCGGCATCTGCGCCGACCTCGACGCCCAGATGGAACAGCACGTCGCCACCTACGCCGACGAGTGGGCGGCGACCCTGGACGACCCGGAGAAGCTGGGCAGGTTCGTCAGCTTCGTCAACGCCCCCGGCGTGCCCGACCCGTCGATCGTGTTCGCCTCCGAGCGCGGCCAGATCAGGCCGGTGATGGCCCGATGAGCTGGACCCCGGTCTGCGAGTACGCGGCCCTGCCGCCGGAGCGCGGCGTCTGCGCGCTGGTCGGCGACCGGCAGGTGGCGCTGTTCCGCACCTACGAGGGGCACGTGCACGCCCTGGACAACCTCGACCCGTTCAGCGGCGCGTACGTGCTCTCCCGCGGCATCGTCGGCACCAGGCGGGGCGAGCCCACCGTGGCCTCGCCGCTGCACAAGCAGGTCTTCTCGCTGGTGTCGGGGGCGTGCCTGGACGAGGAGGCCGTCCAGGTGCCCGTCTACGCCGTGCGGGTGGCGGCCGGGCGGGTGGAGGTGAGCGTTTAGCCGATCAGAGCAGGGGCATTGACCTGCTGAAACACGGGGGACAGGAGGTGCGCCGTGGCCTACGACGCCTCCGCCTACGGGCGCGGGATCGCCGACATCTACGACGCCACGGTGACGGAGCTGCCGACCGGCGCGGCCGTCGAGCGGCTGGCGACGCTGGCCGAGGGCGGCCCCGTGCTGGAGTTCGGCATCGGCACCGGGCGGCTGGCGCTCCCGCTCGCCGCCCGCGGCCTGTCCGTCGCCGGGATCGACGCCTCGCCGGAGATGACCCGCGAGCTGCGCGCCAAACCCGGCGGCGCGGCCGTCCCCGTGACGGTGGGCGACTTCTCCACCATGCGGGTCGAGGGCTCGTACGCGCTGGTGGTGCTCGCGATCAACACGATCTTCGCCCTGCCCACCCAGGAGGCTCAGGTCAACTGCTTCGCCAACGCGGCCCGGCACCTGCGCGGCGGCGGGCGGTTCGTGGTCGAGGCGTGGGTGCCCGACCCGGCCGCCTTCCGCGACGGCTCGGCGCTGCGGCTGCTGTCGTTGGCCGAGGACGCCGTCGTCATCGAGGCGGCCAGGCTCGCCCCGGCCACCCAGCACATGCGCACCACCCGCGTACGGCTGACCGGCGAGGGCGTGCGGCTGCTGCCCGCCAACCACCGCTACGCCTGGCCCGCCGAGCTCGACCTGATGGCCAGGCTGGCCGGGATGGCCCTGGAACACCGCTGGGCCGACTGGATCGGCACCCCGTTCACCGACGAGAGCCGCGCGCACGTCTCCGTCTACCGCAAGGCCGCCTGATGCGCCTGCCGCCCGCGCGTGGCCCGCTCACCGACCTGCTCTTCGACCGGCTCGCCCGGCCGCCCGCGACGCTGCCCGACGCCCCCGGCCCCGACGGCGAGGAGGATCTCCAGCTCGCCCTGTTCGCCTGCTACGAGCTGCACTACCAGGGCTTCGACGAGGTGGACGACCGCTGGGAGTGGGAGCCGTCGCTGCTGCGCCTGCGCGGCCTGCTGGAGGACCGGTTCGAGCGGGAGCTGGCCGGGGCCGTGCCGCGTCCCGCGCCGGTGCCGCCCGGCGAGGTGCGGCGCGCGCTCACCGCGCTGACCGCCGAGGACGACGACGGCCCGTCGGTCTCGCTGCACCTCCAGCGCGAGGCCGGCATCGACACCTTCCGCGAGTTCGTCATCCACCGCTCGATCTACCACCTGAAGGAGGCCGACCCGCACACCTGGGCGATCCCGCGCCTGCGCGGCCGGCCCAAGGCGGCCCTGGTGGAGATCCAGGCCGACGAGTACGGCGGCGGTCGGCCCGAGCGCATGCACTGCGAGCTGTTCGGCCACACCATGCGCGGCCTCGGCCTCGACGACTCCTACGGCGCGTACCTGCCGCGGGTCCCCGCGGTCACCCTGGCCGTCACCAACGCCATGTCGCTGTTCGGGCTGCACCGGCGGCTGCGCGGCGCGCTGGTCGGCCACCTGGCCGCGATCGAGATGACCTCGTCGCTGCCCAACCGCCGCTACGCCGCGGGCCTGCGCCGGCTCGGCGGCGACGCGGCGGCGGCCCGGTTCTACGAGGAGCACGTGCAGGCCGACGCCGTGCACGAGCAGATCGCCGCGGCCGACCTGTGCGGCGGGTTCGCGGCCGCCTTCCCCGCCCTGACCGGCGACGTCCTGTACGGCGCCGCCTGCGCCCTGGCCCTCGAACGCCGCTGGGCCGAGCACGTCATGGGCCGCTGGGAGCGCGGCGCGTCCTCGCTGCTCGGCCAGGAGGTGTCCGCGTGATCGACCTGGACTACGTGATCCCGCTGCGCTGGCAGGACGACTCCGGCCTCGACGAGCTGACCGAGTACCTGCGGGCCCTCGCGCCGCACGTACGCGTGACCGTGGTCGACGGCAGCCGGCCCGAGCTGTACGCCCGCCACGCCCGCCGCTGGCGCTGCCTGGTCCGGCACGTCAGCCCGGCGGCCGGCCTGTCCTTCGCCAACGGCAAGGTCAACGGCGTGACGACCGGGCTGCGGCTGGCCGAGGGCGACCGGGTCGTGATCGCCGACGACGACGTGCGCTACGACCTGCCCGCGCTGGCCGAGATGCACGCCCTGCTCGCCCGCGCCGAGCTGGTCAGGCCGCAGAACTACTTCGACCCCGCCCCCTGGCACGCCCGCTGGGACACCGCCCGCACCCTGCTCAACCGCGCGTTCGGCGCCGACTACCCGGGCACGTTCGGCGTCCGGCGGTCGTTCTTCCTGGCCATGGGCGGCTACGACGGCGACGTGCTGTTCGAGAACCTGGAGCTCGTCCGCACCGTGCGCGCCCACGGCGGGCGCGAGCTGCGCCCGCCCGGCCTGTACGTCCGGAGGCTGCCGTGCGACGCGCGGCGTTTCTGGTCGCAGCGGGTCCGGCAGGCCTACGACGACCTCGCCCAGCCGGTGCGGCTGGCGTCCTTCCTGGCGGTGCTGCCCGCGCTCGCGCTGGTGCGCCGTCCGCTGCCGCTGCTGGCCGCCGCCGGGGCGGCCGTGGCGCTGGCCGAGGCCGGGCGGCGGCGGGCCGGCGGGCGGCGGGTCTTCCCGGCCGGCGCCTCGCTGTTCGCGCCGGTGTGGGTGCTGGAGCGGGCGGTGTGCTCCTGGCTGGCGGTGGGGGCGGCCTGCGCGGGCGGCGTGCCGTACGCGGGGGGACGGCTCGCGCGGGCCGCCCACTCGGCGCGGTGGCTGCGCGCGCGGGCTCAGGAGTCGGCCGGCGGGTCGGGCTCGCTCGACGCCCGGAAGCCGACGGACTTGTGGGAGCCGTCGCAGAACGGCTTGGTCGACGATCGGCCGCACCGGCACAGCGCGACCGTGGCCCGTCCCGGGTCGATCGGCTCGCCGTCCTGAGTGAGCAGCTCGAAGGGGCCTCTGATCAGCAGCGGGCCGTCCTCGCAGGGCGTGACGGTGGTCGTCGGCTCGTCCATCGTCGTCACCTGCCCCGCCGGCCGGCCCTCTCACCTGCGAGGACGTCGCTAGAGAGTCTCCACGGGCGGGTAGACGTGCGGGGTGGGGTGGGCCGCGGGAAGGACGCACCGCCGCCCGGACCGGACGCTGGCACAGCGCTCGGCGTCCTCACGCTGGGGCAGTGGTTCCGGATTCGCCTGTTTTGGCCGCACTGGAGGGACGCTATAGGCGGCCCCTACCCGCCCGGTCTCGGGGCGGCAACGATCACAGCTCTGACCGGTCTCACCAATGACAGTGAAGCGTTACCGTGAGTAATGCCGACATGAGGTAAAGGGGTCGTGCGGAGTGCCTAAACCGGGCATTCGGGGACGACCGGCGAGGGCATCAACCCGGCCATGAGCAAGATTTCTGAGCGCAGGGCACTCCTGCTGGCCGCGATCGTTCCCGTCGTCCTGGTCGCGGGCTGCTCCGCGGGGAGCAACACGCAGGCGATGAAGGGGGAGGCCAGCCCGGCCACGCCGACCGAGACCATGATGACGCCCACCGAGACCGGCATGGAGTCGCCGACCACGACCGAGACCATGACCGAGACCGCCACGCCGACCGGCACCATGACGGCGGCCACCCAGCCGCGCGCCGCCGTCCAGAACTACTTCGACGCCCTGAAGTCCGGCAACGTGGACGCGGTCGTGAAGACGTTCACCAGCGATGCCGTGGTGGCCTTCGACGGGCAGGCCACGGCCACGGGCTCGCAGGCCGTCCGCAGCCTCTACGAGAAGCTGCTCAAGGACGGCGCCGACCTGAAGGCGGCCACGCACACCATCGACGAGACGCGGAACGCGGGCACCCAGGACGCCTTCGCGCGCTCGACCAGCAAGCAGGGCGACACCACCTACCGCGAGCTCTTCATGCTCTCGCACCAGGGCGGCCAGTGGCTGATCTCGCGCTTCATGAACAACCAGGGCGGCTGACCGGCCCCGCTCCGGAATACGGTAGGGGGGTACCGTGTTGCGGTCGGTGTAGCGAGCGAGAGGACCGGGAGATGGCCGGGTACACCGACGGCAAGCAGGACCACCTCCGGCGGCTGCGCCGGATCGAGGGCCAGGCGCGGGGCATCCAGCGCATGGTCGAGGACGACAAGTACTGCATCGACATCCTGACGCAGGTCTCGGCGACGACGAGCGCGTTGCAGTCGTTCGCGTTGTCGCTGCTGGAGGAGCACATGGCGCACTGTGTGGTCGAGGCGGCGCACAAGGGCGGGGCCGAGGCGGAGGCCAAGGTCAAGGAGGCGGCCGACGCCATCGCCCGCCTCGTCCGGTCGTGACGGATCCACGCGGGGCGCGCGCGGGCGGGTTAGCGTGGAGGACGTGCAGGACCTGACGCGGTTCCAGAACCCCCGCTTCGCCCAGGCGTACGAGCGGATGAGCGCCGAGTCGGAGCGGCGGGGCGCGGCCGAACACCGGCGGCGCCTGCTGGCCGGGCTGGCCGGGCGGGTGCTGGAGGTCGGCGCGGGCAACGGGCTGAACTTCGCGCACTACCCGGCGGGGGTGCGCGAGGTGGTCGCCGTCGAGCCGGAGGACCGGCTGCGGCGGCTGGCCGGCCGGGCCGCGGCCGGCGCGCCGGTGCCCGTGAGCGTGGTCGCCGGGCACGCCGCGGACCTGCGGTTCGCCGACGCCTCCTTCGACGCCGTGGTGCTCTCGCTGGTGTTGTGCTCGGTGCCCGACCTGCGCGCGGTGCTCGGCGAGGTGTCCCGGGTGCTCAGGCCCGGCGGCGAGGTGCGGTTCTACGAGCACGTGCGCTCCTCGCGCGCCGCCGGCGCGCTGGTGCAGGACCTCGTGACGCCGCTGTGGCGGCGGATGGCCGGCGGGTGCCGCCTCAACCGCGACACCGAGCGCGCCCTGATCGACAGCGGGCTGGTGGTCGAGGAGCGCGAACGGTTCGCGTTCCGGCCGCTGCCGTTGTCGCCGAGGTTGCCGCACATTCTCGGACGCGCCAGGAAACCGGTTTGACCTGCTGCCCGGACGGTTCTTCTCGGCCGCTGTGGCGACAAATCTGGAAAAATGGGTTTTTGTTCTGATGCGTGTTATTGCGCTGTGGTGTCACCCGGAATACGCGGAGTGATACGGCGCTGATCCACCAACGCCAGATAAACCGCGAACGCCCCCTGCGCCCACATCCCTGCCTGCTGCGCGGTCAGCCGGATCTCCTCGCCCTCGTGCGTGACGATCAGATAACCACCCGGCGCGCGGCGCCAGGCGACCAATACGTTCTCGTAAACCAGAACGTCGAGCATCGCGGTCAGATATTCGCCTCCGGTGGCGGACACGGCGTAAGCCTCCTCGCCGAATTCTCGCCCTGATTTCTTCGTGCTGACTCCATTGTGCGCGCCGCACCGGGAATTGTCGCACCCGTTCGGCGGAAAACGGCCGGCTGCCCCGCCGGGTCGCGGGCGGAACCCGGCGGGGCCGGGCGGTGTAGGGAGGTCGGAGGTGCGTGATGAAGAGAAACGTGGCCGTACCGGCTGCTCTGGCGGCCGCCGTGCTGGTCGTCCTGGTGGCGTCCGGATGGTGGGCAGGGGCGGCGTCCGCGTCCTCGCGCGGGGGGTGGGCGGTGACCTACCTCGATCCGCCGCCGGCGGCGTTCGCGGGCGGGAGGACGTACACGGTGGGGTTCTGGGTGCTGCAGCACGGCACGCATCCCTACGCGGGCGAGCTGGACCCCGTCGGCCTGCGCCTCACCCGGGGCGACGGCAGGACCGTCACCTTCGCCGGCACCCCGCTGCCGGAGGCCGGACACTACGCCACGTCGGTGGCCGTGCCGGACGGGGTGTGGCGGGTGGAGGGCCTCCAGGGCTGGTTCGAGCCGTACGCCGTGGGGACGCTCACGGTTCCCGGGCGGCTGCTGGCAGACCCGGTGCCGCCGGACAAGGTGGCGACGTTCGGCGGCGACGGGAAGGACCCTTGGGGCGCGATCCGGCCGCCGGGCTTCTCCCCGGGCAAGAGCACACCGGTGCCGACCGGTGAGCCGAGCGGTGAGCCGACCGGGACGCAGGCGGGGACGGAGGCCGGGGCACCGACCGGGACGCAGGCCGGGACGCAGGTCGGAGGCGGGGGCGGGGCCGCTGGGAGTGCGGCTGCGCGGGTTCCGGCCGGGGAGGCGCCGGGCGGCGGGGTTCCGGCGTACCTGCTGGTGCCCGCGGCGGCGGCCGGCGCGCTGGTGGCGCTCGTGGCGTCCCGCCTGCCGCGCCTTCGCGGGACGCCGCGACAAGCGGGGCGAGCGGGACGACCGGGACGATCGTCCGGCGCGCGCCGGAACGCCGCCGCCGACGACCCTCCCGACGAGGACGGCTCCACGGAGACCCTCGTCATCGGCGGTTAGCGCCGCCAGGAAAGGTCAGACGGAGGGCTCGCGGAACTGTTCGATCATCGCCGCGTACCCGTCGCCGGCACGGCCGCCGGCCGCCGCGCGCCGCGCCAGGTCCAGGAAGAGGTCCGGCAGCTCGGTGTTGACGCCGAGCGCCCGGCTCTCCTGCGCCAGGTGCTCCATCCCGCCCAGGTGGACGGCGAGGGTGGCGTCGGCGGCCGGGTACCGGCCCTCGTCGATCTGCCGGGCGTAGGCGGAGACGTAGCCGGTCGTCACGCCGATGGCGGTGGTGGCCAGGGACGCGAAGGTCGTCGCCTTGACGTTCGCGGCGCCCAGCAGGGCGGCGCCCTGGAGGAAGCCGTTCAGCACGCCCCACATGACGCTCAGGACCGACATGTCGTACAGGGCGGACAGGGCGTGGTCCTCGCCGAGATGGACGGTCCCGTCTCCGGAGAGCGCCCGCAAGGTGGGCAGGTGCTCCTCGAAGGCGGCCTCCGGGCCGGAGTACAGCACCGTGGCGTCGGCGGTGCCGATCGCCTGGGGGAGGGCGAGGATCGCCCCGTCGAGATAAGCGCTCCCGATCGCCGCCGCCCACCTCGCGGTGTCGCGGGCCTGAGCGGAGGTCGCCGTGGTCAGGTTGACGAGGGTGCGGCCGGCCAGCGAGGAGGCGACCGGGTCCAGCACCCCGTGCACGGCGTCGTGGTCCGAGACGCAGACGACGACGAGCGGGCTCGCCTCGACCGCGCTTGCGACGGAGCCGGCCAGGGTGGCTCCCTTGGCGACGAGGTCGCCGGCCTTGGCCGCCGAGCGGTTCCAGACGGTGGTCGGGTGACCGTTCGCCAGGAAGGCCGTGGCCAGCGCCTGGCCCATCAGCCCGAGGCCGACGACGGTGACCGGCGCGCGGGAGGCGGACGAGAGGGACATGTGGGCTCCTGTGTGGTTCGCGCGGCTTGTGCCGCGATGGATGGCGGGGCTGCGGTCCGGCGGGGGGCGGTTCAGGCGAAGAACCCGACGATGCTGCGGATGCGGCCCCCGTCGAACTCCACGACGTCGTAGCCGGTGACGGCCGGGCCGAGCCGCCAGCGGAACAACGCGCGGTCATGGTGGACGCCGACCACGGCGTCGAGGCTGAACCGGAGGTCGCCGAGCCCGCTCCGGACGCGGCCGATCACCTCGGACAGCTCGGCGTGCCCGCGCAGGCCCGCGTTCTCGGGATCGACGTAGAGCGAGTCCTCGGTGAGGACGGACCTCATCAGGGCCGACCGGGCGGCGGCGTCCGGCTCGTTCCAGACGTCGAGGTAGGCGTGGATCACATCGGTGGTGCTCACCTGCTGACTCCCAACACAGCGTTCGATTACTACACGCCGTTCAGTAAACAGCATGCCGTGTAAGCTGTCGACCGTGAGCGACCCCAGGACGAGCCGCCGGGACCGGCTACGCGCCCAGACCAGCGCCGAGATCAAGACGATCGCCCTGCAGCTCATGGCCGACGGCGGCCCCGACGCCATCTCGCTGCGCGCGATCGCCCGCGAGATGGGCATGACGGCCGGTGCGATCTACAGCTACTTCCCCACCCGCGACGACCTGGTCACGACCCTCATCGGCGACGTCTACACCTCGGCCGTCGACGCGGCCGAGGCCGCCCGCGACGCGGTGCCGGAGAACGATCCGGGCGGGCGGATCCTGGCCTGGGCCCGGGCCATGCGCGCGTGGGCGCTGGCCAACCCCGAGGGCTTCCGGCTGGTCTACGGTGACCCCGTGCCGGGCTACCGTCCGCCCGGAGAAGGTCCGGGCAAGGAGGCCGAAGCGCGTGCCTGCGCCGGCATCGTCGGGCTGGTCGCCGCGGCCTGGCCGGCGGCCCGGGAGTGCGCGTCCGGGGGCGGCGCCTACACCTGGGACGACTTCGACCCCGCCCTGGTCGCCCACGTCCGGGAGGACTTCCCGGACCTGCCGCCGGCGGCCATCGCGGTGACGCTGCGGGTGTGGGGCCGCATGCACGGGCTCGTCGCCCTGGAGATCTACGGTCACCTGCGCGCCCTCGTCCACGATCCGGCCGCCGTCTACGACGACGAGATGCGCGACCTGGTCACCTCCCTCGGCCTCAAGCACTGATCCTCCGGTCGCCGACCCGGCCGCGTTCGTGCTGGTAAGGGGGGATGTCGGTCGCGGGGAAGTCGGATTCCGGTTGCTACCGTGAGGGGCAGGTGATCTGATCTTCGGGCTCTGCGGCAGGTGAGAGCGGTGGGCGCTGTGCTGGGGCTCGTGGCGCTGCTCGCCGCCGGGGTCGCCGCGGTGTACCTGGCCTCCCTGGCCCTGTCGCCCGGCGGAGTCGCGCGGGTGGGGCCGTTCCTGTCCGGGGCGCGGCCGCGGGAGCACGCGGTGTCCCGCTTCCACGTCCGGTGGTACGCCGTGACGCTGGTCTTCCTCGCCTTCGACATGGAGATGGTCTTCATGTACCCGTGGGCCCTCGTGGTGGCCGAGGTGGGGCTGCCGGCGGTCGTGGAGATGTTCGCCTTCCTGGGGCTGCTGCTGGTCGGCGTCCTGTACGCGTGGCGGGAAGGGGCGTTCCGGTGGGCCTGAGGGGGTGGCTGCTGCGGCAGGCGGCGCTGCGGCCCCGGGTGCTCCTCGTCGCCTGCCCGTACGGGACGGGCGCGCGGCTGCTGGCCGAGGCGGAGGCGGACCGCCGTGGCTGGCCGGTGGCGGCGTCGGCGGCGGAGGCGAGCGTGATGGTGGTGTGCGGGCGTCCCGGGGCGGAGCTGGCGGCGGCCGTACGGGAGGTCTGGAGGGCGGTCCCGGTGCCGAGGGCGCTGGTGGAACTGCCGCCGGACGTCCCGGCCGACCGGGTCGTGGCCGCGCTGGACGACGCCGTCCGCACGCTGGGGGACGAACCCGGTCAGTGGCGGCAGGCCGGCGTCCTGGCCACGGGGACGTCCGCGGACGACCCCCCCATGGCCGACCGAGGGGCCGACCGGGACGGGCTGAAGCTGGACCGGCTGCACGTGCCGCTGGGACCCGTGCTCGCGGACTGGCCCGCGGGGCTGGTGGTGGAGACCGTCCTGCAAGGGGACGTCATCCAGGAGGCGCGGGTGCGAACCCTGCCGCCCGACGGCACGGGGGACGCGTTCTGGACGCCGCAGCCGGGCGCGAGCCCGGCGGAGGCGCGGCGGCGGACGGCGGCGGCCCGGCTGGACGGCCTCGGCAGGCTGCTCGGCGTGGCCGGATGGCCCGCCGCCGCGGCGGACGCCCGGCGCCTGCGCGACCGCCTGCTCGCGGACGCCATGGACGAGCGGGGAAGACGCCGATGCGTCCGGTTCACGCGGCGGGTGCGCCGGTCATGGGTTCTGCGGTGGATGTTGCGCGGCGCGGGTGAGCTCGGCCCCGACGCTCCACAGCGGCTGCGTGGGGACACCCTGGATCGTGCGCGCCGGTGGCTCGACGAGGTGGAGGCCCTGACCGAAGAGGACGTGGACGCCCTGACCGAAGAGGACGTGGACGCCCTGACCGAAGAGGACGTGGAGGCCCTGACCGAAGAGCGCTCCGGACCCGGGGACGGCGATGACGTCCCGGTGGACCGGGTGCTGGCGTTGTTGCCGGGCCTGCTGGCCGGGGCCGAGCTCGCCGTGGCACGGCTGATCGTGGCCGGTCTCGATCCGGACCTCGACCGGCTGCCGTCGGCAGCCAGGGACGGGTGAACCGGTGGCTGCGGGGACGGCATTGGGGACGGCCCTGGGGATGGCCCTGGGGATGGCGGGGCTGACGTGGGGGGCGGCGGCCTTCGACGCGGCGCTCGGCGCGGGCCGGAGCTCGTGGCGGGCGGCGGCGGTGGCGCCGTTCAGGGAGGGGGCGCGGCTGGTGGTGCAGCAGCGGCGGCGGACGGACCGGGCCGACGTCCTGCTCACCCGGGCCGGGGTCGTGGCGTTGCCGGCGGCCGCGCTGCTGGCCGCCGTCGTCCTGCCGGTGGGGGGCGCGCCGGTGCTGGACCTGGGGGCGGGGGTGGTGTGGTTCAACGCCATGGAGGTGTGCGTCTGGGGGGCCCTGTGGCTGGTCGGGTGGGGGGTCAACGCCGTGTGGCCGCTGGTCGGCGGCTACCGGTTCCTGGTCCAGGGCCTGGCGTACGAGCTGCCGCACATGTTCGTGCTGATCACCGCGGGGGTGGGGGCGGGGTCGTTGCGGTTCGCGGACCTCGTGGCGGCGCAGCGCGAGCTGTGGTTCGTGGTGTGGATGCCGGTCGCGTTCGTGGTCTATCTCGTCTCGGCGGTGGCGATGGCGTTCTGGGGGCCGATGGGACAGCCGGTCGGGCGGGACGTGTGCGGCGGCGTGCCGGGCGAACTGGGCGGCCCCGACCGGCTGGTCTTCCTGGCCGGACGCCACGCGCTGCTGGTCGTGGCGGCGGCCGGGGCGGTGCCGCTGTTCCTCGGGGGCGCGGCGGGGCCCGTGCTGCCCGGCTGGGTGTGGGGGCCGGTCAAGACGGCGGCGGTGCTGGCCGTGCTGGTGCTGGCCGGGCATCGTATGCCGGTCGTGCGGATGGACCGGTTCGTGCAGTTCGCGTGGGTGGTGCTGATCCCGGCGACGCTCGTGCAACTGCTGGTCGTCGCGGTGGCGGTGCTGCCGTGAACGTGGCGTTCTGGGCGCTGGCGGTCGTCGCGGTGGCGGGCGGGGTGGCGGTGTTCGTGGTGGACTCGATGGCGCGGGCGACGTTCGCGCTGCTGGTCTCGCTGCTGGCCGTGGGCGGGACGCTGCTGCTGATCGACCTGGAGTACCTGGGGGTGCTGGTCGTCCTCATGATGGTCATGGAGATGCTGGTCATGGCCGTCTTCATGATCATGTACATGATGAACCCGGCCGGGCTGATGCCGATGAAGATGGTGCACAACCAGCGGGGCGCGGCGGCCGTCGCCGGAACGGTGTTCGTCCTGCTGGCCGCCGGGGCGCTGCTCGTCCGCCCGCCGAGCCGGCGCGGACGGCCGCCGGCGGACCCCACGCACGCGCTCGGCCTGTCCCTGATGGGACCGAAGATGCTGGTCATGATGGTCGCCGGGGTGGCGATCCTGGCGACGATGATCTCGGCCGTGCTGCTGGCCACCCACCGGGGACGGTACGACCGGTGACGCTCCAGGCCTTCCTGCTGCTGGCCGCCGCCCTGTTCGCCGTCGGCCTGTACGGCGTGCTGTCCCAGCAGTCGATCGTCATGCTGATGATGGGCCTGGAACTCATGATCAACGGCGTGCTCGCGGCCGCCGGCGCCTTCTGGTACCACGTCGCCCCGGCCGCCGCGGACGGCCAGGTCCTCGTGCTGGTCGCGGTCACCGTGATGGCGCTGGAGATGGCGATGGGCTTCGCCGTCACCACGGCCGTCTTCCGCGCCCGCGACGTGGACACGACCGACGCCGCCGGAGACCTCAAGGGATGAGCCCGCCCCTGTGGCTGCTGCCCGCGCTGCCCGCCGCCGCCGGCGCGCTGCTGATCCCCGTGCGCCGCGCCGCCCCCGCCCTGTCCGTCGCCACGGCCGCGCTCACCCTCGGGCTGGCCGGGCATGCCGCGGCGACCAGGCCCTCGGCGACCGCCCGGCTGATCCTCGGCGAAGGGCTGGCCGTGGACGGGCTCTCGGCGGTCATGGTGGTCACCGTGGCGGCGGTCGGGCTGGCCGTGCTGGTGTTCGCGGCGGCTGAGCAGCGGTCGGGGCGCTTCCACGGGCTGATGCTGATCTTCCTCGGCGCGATGCTGGCCACGGTGACCGCGACGGACCTCGTCCTGCTGCTGATGGGCTGGGAGGTCATGGGCGCGATGTCGTACGCGCTGATCGGCTACCGGTGGCGCGACCGCGAGCGCGTACGGTCCGGAGCCGTCGCCTTCGTCACCACCCGGGCCGGCGACCTGGGCCTGTACGTCGCCTGCGGCGCGGCCCTGGCCGCGGGCGGCGGCCTGGCGCTCGCCGGGCTGCCGGGGCTGCCGCCGCCGTGGCGGGACGTGGCGGCGGGCGGGATCGTGCTGGCCGCGCTGGGCAAGTCGGCACAGGGGCCGTTCGCGTTCTGGCTGTCGCGGGCGATGGCGGGCCCGAGCCCGGTGTCGGCGTTCCTGCACGCGGCGACCATGGTGGTCGCGGGGGCGTACCTGCTGCTGCGGTTGCACGCCCTGCTCGCGGCCACCGGCTGGGCGGCGGCGGTGGCGGCCTGGACGGGCGCGCTGACCGCGCTGCTGCTCGGCCTGGTCGCGCTGGCGCAGCGGGACCTCAAACAGCTCCTGGCCGCCTCGACCTGCGCGCAGGTCGGGTTCATGGTGCTGGCGGCGGGGGCGTCTGCGGTCTCCGGCGGGACGGCCCACCTGGTCGCGCACGCCGCCGTCAAGAGCCTGCTGTTCCTCGCGGCGGGGGCCTGGCTGGCGGCGCTCGGCACCAAGGACCTGGCTGGGCTGCACGGCGCGGCCCGGCGGTTCCCGCTGGTGGGGGTGGCGTTCGGGGTGGGGGCCGCGGCGCTGGCCGGGTTGCCGCCGCTGTCGTTGTGGGTGACCAAGGACGCCGTCCTGGGCGGGGTCGCGCAGCCTGGACCGCGCGTGGTGGCCTTCGCCGCCGGGTTGGTGGCCGCCCTGTACGCGGGGAAGGCGCTGGCCGCGGTCTGGCGGCCCGCCGACGCGGCGACCGGCACCGGGAGCGAGCGGCGGGCCACGGGCCGGGTGGCCTGGCCCGAGCTGCTGCCGCTGCCGGTGCTCGCCCTGGTGGCGGTCGGGTTCGGGATCGTCGGGCTGCCCGCGCTGCACGGCTGGTGGTCCCGGCTGGTGGGCGACCCGGGCGCGCCCGGCCTCACGGCGGGCGAGCTGGCCCTGTCCGGGATCCCGGCGCTCGCCCTGGTGACCGCCGCGATCGCGGTGCGACCAGGGACGGCCGCGATCGGGGTGCGGCGGGGGACCGCCGTGATCGGGGGGCGGCCCGGGACGGCCGCGAGCGCGGTGTGGCCCGGGACGGTCGGGCCTTCGCGCGTGGGCGGGGTGTTCGGGCGCTGGCTGGGGTTGGAGCGGGCGGCGCGGGCCGTGGTGTGGCGGCCGCTGCTGCGGGCGGCGCGGTGGGCGGCCTGGTTCGACGAGCGGGTCGTGCACGGCGCGGTCGAGGCGGTCGCGCGGGCGGGACTGCGGGCCGCGCGGCTGGCCGGAAGCCCGCTGGAGTCGGGGCTCGACGGGCTCGTACGACGGATCGGCGGCGCGGTACGACGCCTTGGCGGGTTGGCCAGACGCCCCCAGACCGGACAGATCCACACCTACTTCGCCCAGGCCGCCGTCGCCCTCGTCGTGCTGGCCGTCGTGTTCGCGATCGTGAGGTGAGGCGTGCTCGACGTCGTCGTGTTCCTGCCGCTGGCCGCCGCCGCCCTGTTCGTCCTGCCCGGCGTCACGGCACGCGCGGCCGGCCTGATCTGGGTGGCCGCGTCCGCCGCCGATCTCGCCCTGGTCATCGCCCTGTGGACCGGGTACGGAGGCGGCCTGGCGTACGAGACCAGGCTTCGCTGGATCCCGACGGCGGGGGCCGGCTACCACGTCGGCGTGGACGGCCTGTCGCTGCCGCTGATCGCCATGACCGCGGTGCTGTTCCTGCTCTGCGCCGTCCACTCGCTGGGCGAGCCCGCCAGGCCCAAGGCGCACGCGGCGCTGTTCCTGTTCCTGCAGACCGTCTCCACCGGCCTGTTCGCGGCGCTCGACCTGCTGCTGTTCTTCGTCTTCTTCGACCTGTCCATCGTCGGCATGTACTTCATGATCGTCGGCTGGGGGCACGGCGACCGGGCCAGGTCCGCGCTGACGTTCTTCCTCTACACCTTCCTGGGCTCGCTGGCGCTGCTGCTCGGCTTCGTCGGCCTCTACCTGGCCGCCGACCCGCACACCTTCGACCTGGCCGACCTCACCCGCCGCCCGCCGGACGCGGGCGCGGCCGTGCTGCTCGCCATCGGGATCGGCCTGGGGGTCAAGACGCCGGTCGTGCCCGTGCACACCTGGCTGCCGCCCGCGCACACCGACGCCCCGGCCGCCGGATCGGCCATCCTCGCCGGGGTGCTGCTCAAGATGGGCGCGTACGGGCTGGCCCGCATCGCCGTGCCGCTGCTGCCCGGCCCGTGGCGCGCCTACGCCTGGCTGGTCATCGTGATCGGCCTGGTCAGCGTCCTGTACGGCGCCCTGGTGGCGCTCGCCCAGGAGAACCTCAAACGGCTCGTCGCCTACACCTCGGTCAACCACATGGGCTACGTCGTGCTCGCCCTGGGGGCCGCCGGGCTGGCCGGGGGCCCGGCGCGGGCCAAGGAGCTGGCGGTCAGCGGCGCGGTCACCCAGATGGTCAGCCACGGTCTGGTCACCGGCGCGCTGTTCCTGATCACCGGCGTGCTGTGGGACCGCGCGGGCGGCTACGCCCTCGGCCGCTACGGCGGCATCGCGGGACGCGCGCCCGTGCTGGCCTGGCTCACGGCGGTGGCGGCGTTCGCCTCGCTCGGGCTGCCCGGACTGTCCGGGTTCATCGCCGAGTTCCAGATCTTCACCGGGGTGATCGGCTCGGGGGCCGTGGTCGCGGGCGCGCTCTCCGTGACCGGCATCCTGATCACCGCGGCGCTGTTCCTGCGGGCGCTGCAACGCGCGTTCCTCGGCGAGCCGGGCGAGCTGACGCCGCGGGTCACCGACCTGCGTCCGCGCGAGCTGGGCGCGATCGCCCCGCTGCTCGTCCTGTCCCTGCTCATCGGCCTGGCGCCGCGCCCGCTGCTGGACCTGATCGAGCCCGCCGCCCGTGCCGTCGTCGCCCTGGCGGGCCGGTGAGCGCACCCCACGGCGGCGCGGCGGTGACCGCGATGCTGCCCGAGGTCCTGATGGTGCTGGGCGCGGTGACGGCGCTGCTCGCGGGGCTGTTCGTGGCCCGCGGGCGGCAGCGCGTCGCCGCCTGGGTGTGCATGGCGGCGCTCGCCGGGGCCGCCGCGGCGAGCGCCGCCGCCCTGCCGCGCCCCGCCGTCCTGGCCTTCGACGCCTACGCCGTCGATCCGCCGACCGGAGCCGCCCGGCTGACCGTCTGCCTGGCCACCCTGCTGGCCGTGTGGCTGGCGACCGGCCGGGTCAGGGGGGACGGCCGGGAGGCCGAGCTGTACACGCTGATGGTGCTGGCGGCGCTGGGGTCCGTGCTCATGGCGGGGGCGGACGACCTGCTCGTGCTGGTGGCGGCGTACCTGCTGGCGAGCGTCCCGGCGTACGCGCTGGCGGGGTTCGCCAAGGACGCGTCCGGCACCGAGGCGGCGCTCAAGTACTACCTGATGGGCGCCTTCCTCGGCGTGCTCATGCTGGCCGGGGCCACCGTCGTGTACGGCTGGTCCGGCGCCACCGCCTACCCCGCCGCGCGCGCCCCGGCGGTGGGCGCGGTGCTGCTGCTGGCCGGGCCGCTGTTCAAGGCCGGGGGAGCGCCCGCGCACTTCTGGGTGCCCGACGTCACCGAGGGCACGTCGGCGCCGGTGGCCGCGTTCGTGACCACGGTGCCCAAGATCGGCGCGCTGGTGGCGCTGTACCGGCTGGCGACGACGGTGCTGGACGAGCCCGCGCTGCTCGCGGTGCTGGCCGCCGGCACGATGACGCTCGGCAACCTGGCCGCCTTCCAGCAGGAGAACGTACGGCGGTTGCTGGCGTACTCGACGATCAGCCAGGCCGGTTACCTGCTGGTCCCGGTCGCGGTGGCCGGACGCACCGCCCTGGCCGCGCCCGCCCTGCTGGTCTACCTGGCCGCCTACGCGGTCACGAACCTGGGCGCGTTCGCCGTCGTGGTCGCCACCGGGGCCGAGCGGCCGGCGGACTACGCCGGGCTCGGCCGCCGCTCGCCCTGGACGGCGTTCGCCCTGGTGGTGTGCCTGCTCGGCCTGGTCGGGACGCCGCCGACCGCGGTCTTCGCCGGGAAGCTGCTGATGTTCGCGGCCGCCTGGGACGGCGGCTACGCCTGGCTCGCGGTGGTCGCCGCCGCCAACACCGTCGCGAGCCTGTTCTACTACCTGCGCTGGATCCGCCCGGTCTTCGCCCAGGAAGGCCCGGCACGGCCCGCCGCGTCGAGCCCGGTCGCGCAGGTGTGCGCCGCCGCCTCGATCCTGCTCGGCCCGGCCGCCGGGCTCGCCGTGCTGATCGCCCGCTGACCCGGCGCGCGGGTCACAGGTCGCGTTCCTGGGCGTCGAGGATGGCGACCGAGACCTCGACCGCCCTGGCCGCGTCGCCCGCCTCGATCGCGGCCAGCAGGTCGTCGTGCGACGGGTCGGGCGCCAGCGCCGCCTGCTCCTGGTCCCTGACGCTGTCGCGCAGCGCGTCGCGCATGCTGCGGTAGAGGTCGGCCAGCAGCGGGTTGTGCGCGGCGTCGGCCACCAGCAGGTGGAAGTCGGCGTCGGCGTCGGCGAACCCGTCGAGGTCGCCCGCGCCCGCGGCCGACCCGCGGCGGGCCAGCGCCTCGCGCATCGCGGCGACGTCGTCGCCGGTGCGCTTGACCGCCGCCAGCCGGGCGGCCACCAGGTCGAGCCCGCGGCGCACGTCGATGATGTCCATCGCGGCCGCCCGGTCGAGCCGCCGGCGCAGCGCCACCTGCGACTCGTCGGTGGCGGTGACGTACGTGCCGTCGCCCTGCCTGGTCTGCAGCAGACCGGCGTGGGCCAGCACCCGCACCGCCTCGCGCACCGACAACCGGCTCATGCCGAGGCTCTCGGCGAGCCGGCTCTCGGACGGGATCTTCGTCCCGACCGGCCACGCCCCACTGGTGATCTCCCCGCGGAGCTCCTCGATGGCGGCATCGACGAGCGAGGTCCGCGCGACGTTTCGCATGCGATCTCTTCCGTCCCGGTGAGCCTCCAGCCTAGAGGAGCGCGGCGGCCAGGCGCTCGATCGTCTCGCGGCCCTCCAGCGGTGTCACCCAGGCGGCCGGCAGCGCGTCCGCGCCGCGCAGCGCGCCCACCAGGTTGCCGCAGACCGAGCCGGTCGAGTCGCTGTCGCCGGAATGGTTGACCGACAGCAGCAGCGCCCGCTCGGGCGAGGGCTCGGCCAGGGCGCAGTAGACGCCGATGGCCAGCGCCTCCTCGGCCACCCACGCCCCGCCCAGCGTCTCGACCCGCTCGGGGGAGTGCGGGCCGGACGCGGCCAGGTCGAGCGCCGCGCGCAGGGCGCCGGACGTCTCCTCGTGCCCCGGACGACCGGCGAGCAGGCCGAGGGCGTGGCCGACGGCGGCCTCCAGCGGCTCGCCGGCCATCAGGCGGGCGACGATCGCGGCGAACGCGCCCGCGGCCAGGTAGCCGGTCGGATGGCCGTGGGTGATCTGCGCGCAGACCGCCGCCAGCTCGAACGCGGCACCGGCGTCGTACGGCGCGACGAGCCCGAACGGCGCCGAGCGCATGACGGTGCCGCAGCCCTTGGAGTCCGGGTTCACCGGGCCGGGCACGCCGGACGGCGACGGGCCGGGGAAGGGTTGCCGCAGTCCGGACAGGCAGGCGTTGCCCGGGGCCCGCCGGGAGTACAGCCAGCCCTCCTCGCGCAGCGCGCCGGTCCGGTGCGGCCGGTCGGCGGGCGGCGGGGCCTGGTGCTCCTGGGTGTCGAGCCAGCGCAGGTACGCCTGCCGCACCTCGCCGGGCGTGCGGTCGCGGGTCAGCGCCTCGACGGTGAACAGGGTCATCTGGGTGTCGTCGGTGACGAGCGCGCGCCTGCCCCGCCAGGTCGTGACATAGCCGGTGACGCCGTCCTGGCCGTGCTGCCGGCGGATCTCCCGCAACGACTCGAACTCGACGGGCGCCCCGAGGGCGTCGCCGATCGCGCCGCCGAGCAGGCAGCCCCGGATCCGGTCCTGTGCCTCCATAGGTGGGATCTTGTCAGCTTTCTGGGCGGGTGAGACATTGCGGGGGAAATTACGACACTTGTCACGGAGGTCACGCGTGCCACAATTACGCCCGGCCCTCTTCGCGGTCGCCCTCACCTTGGCGATCGCGACCCCGGCACAAGCCGCTGCCGGACCCACGATCACCGTCAAGGACGGCCGGACGCAGCCGGTCTTCTCCTACGCCGACGCCGTCCGCGAGCACGTGTACGTCGAGTCCACCGTGGACAGCGACCTCGACGGCGCGCTCGACCGGGTCAGGGTGGACATCATCCGTCCCAAGGAGTCCGGTCCGGGCCTGAAGGTGCCCGTGATCATCGACGAGAGTCCGTACTACGACAACTCCGGGCGCGGGAACGAGGGGGAGCGCAAGGCGTACGACGCCTCCGGCAATGTCACGAAATTCCCCCTGTTCTACGACAACTACTTCGTCCCGCGCGGCTACGCCGTGCTCAACGTGGACATGCTCGGCACCACCAGGTCCGACGGCTGCCCCGACATGGGCGGCAAGGCCGACGTGCTGGGCGGCAAGGCGGTCATCGACTGGCTGAACGGCCGTGCCAAGGCGGTCAGGGCCGACGGCACCCCCGCGGTGGCCGACTGGACCACCGGCAACGCCGCCATGATCGGCAAGTCCTACGACGGCACGCTGGCCAACGCCGTGGCCGCCACCGGCGTCGAGGGCCTGAAGACGATCGTCCCCATCTCGGCCATCAGCTCCTGGTACAAGTACCAGCGCTCGAACGGCGTGGTCTACAACTACGACTACGCCTCCTGGCTGACCAACTACGTCGACACCGACCCCGAGGCCAAGTGCCAGGCCGTCCGCGACCGCATGGACGCCGAGGACGGCGACGACACCGGGAACTACAACGCCTTCTGGAACGAACGCGACTACCTCAAGGGCCTGCTCGGCGACGCCTCGAAGGTCAAGGCCAGCGTCTTCGTCGTGCACACGGTCAACGACCTCAACGTCCGGCCGGACAACTTCTCCGCCTGGTGGCAGGCCCTGGCCCAGCGGAACGTGCCGCGCAAGATCTGGGTCGGCCAGTACCAGCACGTGGACCCGTTCGACTTCGAGGGCCGCAGGGACCTGTGGGTGGACACCCTGCACCGCTGGTTCGACCACTGGCTGCACGGCGTCCGCAACGGGATCACCAACGAGCCCCGCGCCGACGTGCAGCTCGGCCCGGCGCAGTGGACCACCCAGCGCGACTGGCCGGCCCCGTACGCGCTCAAGGCCGTGCTGCGGCCCGCCGCCGACGGCTCGCTCGGCCTGCTCAAGGCCCGCGGCGACAGCACCGCCACCTTCACCGACCTCGCGCTGAGCGAGACCGAGATGGTGGCCGACGTCGGCACGGCCAAGCCGGGCCGCGCCGCCTTCACCACCGGCGCGCTCCCGCTGGACCTGCGCCTGTCCGGCACGCCCACCGCCGACCTGCGGGTCAAGCTCGACAAGCCCACCGCCAACCTGACCGCCCTGCTCGTCGACTTCGGCGAGGACACCCGCGTCGACTGGCGGCGCGGCCAGGGCGTCACCACGCTCACCGAGGAGGACTGCCACGGCGAGAGCACCGCGGCCGACGACGCCTGCTACAAGAAGGTCACCACGAACGTGGCCACCCGGCCGCTGGAGATCGTCGCCCGCGGCTGGATCGACGTCCAGAACCGCGACTCGCTCAGCCAGGCCCAGCCGCTGCCCGTCGGCACGTACGGGACGGTCAGGTGGCAGACGCTGCCGCAGGACTACACCTTCAGGAAGGGCCACCGGATCGGCCTGGTGCTCGCCGGGACCGACACCACCTACACCAGTGAGGAGGGCACCGGCGCGACCGTCACCGTCGACCTGACCCGCAGCAGCGTGGCCGTGCCGCTCGTGCTCGGGACGCCGCTGGCCGACGTGCCCAAGGACAGCGCGACGTTCAGGGGGCCGCGACAGCTGGACCTGCCCGAGCCCGAGCCCGGGTTCCGGTTCTTCTAGCCGCGCGTGGGGCCCCGGCCGGTCCGGGGCCTCATCGGCAGTTGCTCCAGCGGACGCCGCCGGCGTCGAGCCGCCGCACGCCCTTGTCCCTGGCGACGGTCCAGCCCACCTTCAGGGTGAGCGTGCCGCCGGCGGTCGCCGTGCCGCCGGTGCGCAGGCCGTCGCCGGTGGCGCGGCCCGTCCAGACGATGGTGATCCGGCCGCGCCGCACGTCGGGCCCGCCCGGGCAGCCGGGCCGCGAACGCGGGTCCAGGACGCGGAACGTCGTGCCGTCGACGACGATGCCGCGCGTGCCGGTGGCCGAGACGACCCGGCACGTCCCGGTGCACGCCAGCGAGAACGCCCCGGCCCGCCCGGACCCCAGCCACGCCGACCGGGGCGACACCCGGGCCGTGGGCGCCGCCGGTCTCGGCAGGTCGGCCTGCCGGTCCAGGGACGACAGGGCGGACCCGGCGGCCGGGCCGATCGCGGCCGTCCAGCGTGTGGGCGTCTCGGCCGGGACGGCCGCCTGCACCGCCGCCCTGGTGACCACCGCGGGATGCGCGCGCGCGTTGAGCACGGCCCACACCAGGCCCACCACCAGCAGCCCGACGCCCAGCAGCAGGCCCAGCCTGGCCACCGTGCGGATCGGGGCCTCGGTCTCCTCCTCGGGCTCCGCCGGCTGCTCCCGCCAGAACTCCTGCCAGGGGGCCTCGCCGTCGAACCGGTCGAGACCGCCGGGCTCGCCGTTCCAGCCGATGCCGCCGTACCGGATGATCATCGCGCCGGGCGGGGCGGCGGCGCCGTCACCACCACCGGCCTCACCGCCGCCGACCGGCGCGCTCAACGGACCGGTCACGGGGCTGTTCACCGGGCTGCCGCCCGGCCCGTTGATCACGGTGCCGCTGAGGCCGCCTTCGGCCCGGTTGTCGTAGACGAGCTTGTCGCCCGGGGAGCCGCCGCGGAAGGGCCGGGCGCGGCTCGTCGGCGTGAACGGGTGCCGCCCGCGCGCCGCCCGCCCCGGGGGCTCCTGGTCGGCGGCGGCCGCGCCTGACGCGCCATTTCTGGTTGTCGCCGCCCCAGCAGGAGTAGATCTGGATCTTGGCGCC